>JANMEL010000075.1:0-6305 GCA_031376885.1 Chamaesiphon sp. OTE_70b_metabat_96
CCTGACCCCTGACCCCTGACCCCTGCTCCATTGGCGATCGACTGTTGTGCAGATCGGCTAGTAATATCGGAGCGCATAGTTTCTACAAATTGACTGACGCGGATTGGGTCGATAGAGTTCTCGATTTTGCCCTGACGTTTGAGCGAACTCGAAACAATTACCCCGTCAGCCGCTGTCATCAGAGTAGAAATATTATCGCAGTTAGCACCACTGCCAATAATCACTGGAGTGTCCCCAGCGGAGGCTTTAGCCAGCTTCAAATCGTCCAGACTAGGGGGACAACCTGTTGCCAATCCAGAGAAGATTACAGCGTCTGCTAGACCTCGATCGATAGTTTCTCGCATGGCGGTATGGAGATCGGGCGAACTCAATGGATGAGCATGTTTGACCAAGACATCAGCCATAATCGCCACATTACTCCCCAATTCTCGCCGATAACGCAGCAGTTGGTGAGCGCAGCCTTCGATCGTGCCTTGATCTGTAGCCATTACGCCAGAGAGGACATTTACCCGAATAAAAGCAGATCCCGTACATGTGGCGATCGCCATCGCACTGATACTATCATTACGCAATACATTGATGCCGATCGGTAGTGACACCAGTTGAATCAACCGTAATACCACCGCTGTCATGGCACTGACGACAGCAGGATCGACATGGCTTTTGGGAAAAGGTGCATCAAAAAAATTTTCGACCACAATACCATCGACACCCCCAGAAGCCAGAGCGACGGCTTCTTGTTCGGCTCGATCGATTATCGCATTCAGACTACCGCCCCAGCGTGGGGAAGTAGGTAAGGGCAACAGATGGACTACCCCAATAATCGGTTGGTTGGTTTTGAAAGTTTGCTTTAAGTTCACGTTTCTATTTAACTATGCGGTCAAGGCGATCTCCAGTCACACTCGTGATTGGCAGACATCAGTATCGCCTCACCAACAAGCATGAGGGGATAACTAAATTCAGTAATTGATAGCGATCGATTGTCTATTCTTCCACATCCATTATCCACAAATTTGGTGCTAGTATAGCAGGGGTCAGGGGTCAGGGGTCGGGGGTCAGGGGGGAAAAGCCGATCCACTCATCGTTTGAGGAATTGGATCTCCCTGGCGACTGCTGTAATTTGGAACGAAGCGGTTAAACTAATAAAAGAATCACTTCGATCGTTCATCATGACTACCCCTGCAATCCAATGGTATCCTGGGCACATTGCCAAAGCCGAACGCCAACTTCAAGAGCAGCTCAAAAAAGTTGATGTGGTGCTGGAAGTGCGGGATGTACGGATTCCCTTTGCCACGTATCACCCACTGTTGGCGACGTGGATTGGGAATAAACACAGGCTGCTAATTCTCAATCGAGTGGATATGATTCCGTCTTCAGTGCGGGAAGGTTGGCTGGAATGGTTCACCGTGCGGGGGGAGCAACCATTTTTTGCGAATGCTCACCAGGGCACAGGGGTAGCGGCGATCTCGAAAGCAGCTCAATCTGTGGGGGTGGCGATTAATGAAAAGCGGAAGGAGCGGGGGATGTTGCCGCGAGCTGTGCGGGCTGTAGTGATTGGATTCCCGAATGTGGGTAAATCAGCTTTGATTAATCGGTTGTTGAATAAGCGGGTGGTGGATAGTGCTAGACGAGCTGGGGTAACTCGACAGTTGCGGTGGGTGCGAATTTCGGAGCAGTTGGAATTATTGGATGCGCCAGGGATTATTCCAGGGCGGTTGAATGACCAAGAAGCTGCTGTGAAGCTGGCAATCTGCGATGATATTGGCGAGGCTGGGTACGATCGGCAGTCGATCGCCGCTGCTCTGGTAGAATTGTGCCAGGAATTGGGCTATGTGGATGGATTTGATACCAGATATGGAATCATTCCGAGTAGTTTGAGCGGGGCAGAATACGTCCATCATTTAGCAAATGAAAAGTATCGCGGTGATGTAGAACGTACAGCGCATCTAATTTTGAATGATTTTCGGACTGGAGTATTGGGGAGTATTCCCCTAGAATTGCCAGTGCGTAAAGTAAACGTAGCATCATACCCAGCGATCGCTCCTTAAATTGTATCGTCTGGGTAAACTTTCCTGGTATATTGAGGGATGGTAAATGTTCGATCGTAGAAAATTAGACATTTCGCCCAGCACCGATCGATTTAACTAAAATGCATATTGCCTGGTTAGGAAAGAAAACGCCTTTTTGTGGCAATGTTACCTATAGCCGAGAAGTTACTAATGCCCTCATCACTCGCGGGCATAAGGTCAGTTTTATGCACTTTGCTGACTCCAAAACTGACGGTGATGAGGTGCCCTTACCGTTTCTCTACAAGTCGCAAGTATTTACGATTCCGACAATTAGAGCCAAGAAAATCGTCGAACGATCTCTTCGCCGCCTCAAGCCAGATATCGTTCATGCTTCGCTCAGTTTGTCAACCCTAGATTTCTTGTTGCCAGAGATTTGTCAGGAACTAAATTTGCCCCTGATTGCCACGTTTCATACTCCCTATGATGGCAAACCGCGCAATGTAACTTCGGCCACTCAGCAGTTGGTATATCAGCTTTACGCGCCTTTTTTGGCTAAGTACGATCGGACGATTATTTTCTGTGAGGAGCAACAAGATTTATTGATTAAATTGGGTGTATCGCCCGATCGAATCATTGTGATTCCCAATGGTGTTGATTATGAGAAGTATTCACCAGGAATGAGCAATATCAAAGCGGAGTTTAATGCTCGTCAAATTTATGTTTATCAGGGGCGGATTTCGACTGAGAAGAATGTTGAGTCTCTGCTCAAGGCTTGGAAGTATTGCAATATGGGCGACTATGGTTGCAAGCTATTATTAGTTGGCGATGGTACGCTCAAGCCCAATCTCGAACAGTTTTATAATGTCGAACATGGGGTAGTCTGGTTGGGGGCGATTCGAGACGACGATCGGCGGATTGAGATTTTACGCGGTGCAGATGTGTTTATTCTCCCTTCTTTGGTAGAAGGTTTATCGCTCTCATTACTTGAGGCGATGGCTTGTGGAGCTGCTTGTGTGGCGACTGATGCGGGTGCGGATGCTGAGGTGATTTCTGATGGTGCGGGAGTACTGATTAATACCCAAGGTGTATCGGGGCAACTTCGTACTCTCCTCCCAGTGCTGCGGGAGCATGGTCAATGGCGCGAGATTCTGGGCAAGGCTGCCCGTCAACGGGTCTTAGATCGCTATACCTTAACAGGGAACATCGATCGAATCGAACAGCTCTACGAGGAGATTCTCGCGCCAGTTCGAGCAGTTGGTTAAAGTTGGCGGATGGAGATACCTGCACTTTCAATATGCTTCGGTTAACTCAGCGGTCTAACGTTCCGGTTGAGCCGCTGCCAATACGCTTTTTGTTAACCAGCGACTGAAGTCGCGGCTAGTGATGCAAAGTCCGCCTACGCGGACTAATATTACGATCGATAATTTATTAACCGAACCGTATTGGAGCCGCTGCTAGAAACTTTTTAGGATTGTCAGCCCAACTCAGTCGGCGTGCAACGGGTTTGTTAGACTGTCGAGCTGTCATCTACTGGTCGAGATCCAATTTGTCGGCAATCAGAGTGACATAACCAGCCAAAGAATCTTCACATCGTAGAACCCAGCATTGACTGATCCGAGCATCGATTTCTCTTTGAATCCGCCCTTGTCGCCAGTAGGTAACAAATTCTCCCCGCGAACATCGAAACCCCTGACCTAAACCACTTAGATCGGGGGTGACGCGCTCAACAGGCATTTTGGAAAAATCGATGTCGGCGAACTTACTACTTGGAGGCATTTTCAGACTTCCGACGAGCAGCGATCTGCTTCATCAAAGCCAAGGCAGTTTCGTTCGCAACATGGCCATCACTTTGAATAGCTTGGGCTAGCTTCTCAGCTTCGCTGCCAGAGACAGGCTTGGATACGGTGTGAAAAGGATATTTCATGGTTTTGGGATGGTAGCTGTACCTATTTTAGCAAGACTTTGGCTCTTTCGTCAGTGTGTGTCGGGCAATCGATTGATGTTCTCTGAATTTGGATCGACAGAGATCAGTGCTACGATATCCCTGATAAAGTGTCCCTGTCTATCATCACGATCTGCATCTACGATAATTTCTAGATGAAGTTTGCCGTTTTGTTGTGGTTGGAATGACAGTACTGCTCGAATCGTACCCTGTGGGTATGAGTTATCCCAAACATTGTCTACGAAGGCACCACCGTGATAAATCCATTTTTCCCCATGAGTCCAACTTTAATAGCGGAACGTTGCCCATCACCCGCTGTAGATAACTGTTGCATCAAAATCGATCGATTTTTGACGGTCGGCGTGCATGGGCGTTGTTATGCAGATTCTTGGTAAGTAAAAATAGACCAGTTTCACGATTTACGTCACGATACCTTGATAAATTCAAAGTCTTTCGGCGGTTTATCGCCAGGGTTAAACAGTTCATTAAAGGAACCATCGGGTTTAAGCGTAACGAGCAACCCACTCCACTTTGACAGGAGTCTATCTCCATCACGGTAGAACATATGAAAGGAAGGCTTGGGCTGACGACTTATTATTTCAGTTTGTGTAGCAGGTTTGAAGTCAAGAAACGTGAGTAATGTACCATCATTATTTGGTCTTTCGATACGATATATTCCAGCATCACGGCTCAAATTTGTTGCATGGCTAAATGTAGCTCCTGACTGCCTCTGTTCAACAAAATTTACGTTTGTGCCATTGATCGTTAGTCGAAATCGCTTCGCTGAATCAGTACTTTCCCAAGTCCCATCAAGCGATTCACCAATATTTAAAGCACTTTCTACTGGGATTGTTGGCGTACCAAAATCACCAAAAAGATCCCAAGGATCTTTTCCTGGGGCAGGCGAGATTTGGAAAACTTGATTAGGTGGGCTGCTCAAGTTTGTGGATAAATACATTTCGTAGGCGGGGAATGGATCGACCAATCCTTTTACTGTCACGCGCCCCATCATGAGTCCAGTATCCACTTCCAGACGAACCTTTAGATCCCAGTCAATGTCTGGTGAGCCTAGCGCAAGAGGGTTATTTGCCTCTCCCCGCAAATTGAAGGTAAATACTCGCCCACCGTTTGGTTCATTAGTTATTGAGACATCTTTGATAACAAGCCTTGATGAATCACCTACTGCTGATTCAGGAGATGAATCAGTTAAAGACTTAAACTTGAGTGTTGGATCACAACGCCGAGATGCAACACTTACTTGATTAGAAACAAGATCCACTAATACTTCGCAATATGCTCTAGATGATGCTGTCTTTTCTGGGAGGAATGTGCGGTCATCGGTGTGAAAGAACCCTAATAATCCTACTAGTGGGCCTCGTATAACTTTTTTCCCAACATGCCCTGCTGCTGTAACTGTCTGAGAGAACTCTGTGCCATCTGAATTAAGTACAATTCCAGGAATAAATGCGCGGCACCACAGCGAAATTGACTTCAATTGTTCAGACATGGATGCTTCCTCTGCTTAAAGACGATTTAGACTTCGATAATAAATTTTCTGAATAACTATTATTGGGCGGAAATTTTCCGCCTATTCAGCCAAATCAGGGTAGATAGACTGAAAAATTCAGCATATTCCCTATATGAAAGCAGAATATTTCTGCCTATCATTTCATTTAAGGTGGATCTGCTGAATTGGCTAAGATCTCTAAGCGGGTGAGTTGCCATACATTTCGTCATTCCTTACTTTTCGCTGTCCCCTCACACCTGACCTCTGCTATAATACCAATTCTCGGCGTTGCTGAATCTGGGTATGATTTACTTTTTCGGCTGCATTTCATACCTCAATTGAGCAACGCCGGAAATCTTAGTACAGCTTTAGGTGTTCACTGAGCGTAGCCGAAGTGCGGACTTTGGATCGCCAGCGGCGACTTTAGTTGCTGGTTAACCGAAGCTGATTAATTCCCAACTGGTGGTACTGGTACTGATACTGGGATTGGGGTGGTAGAGAGCCAACCAGCACTGAGAATAATTGTGAGTGTCATAAATACTAGGAATAAGCCCCAAGTAACTCGATTGATGCTGCTTTCGGCACTTTTGGTGCTGCTAAATAATTGAGCTTGTCCACCAATTCCCGCCACGCCATCGCCTTTTGGACTGTGAAGTAAGACCATTGCTGTCAAACCGACGGCAGAAGCACACCAAATAAATTCAATAACTTTGACAATATCCATCAGAAATCTTAAATTCTACTTATCTTAGATTAATTGTATCTCGTTCTACTCACATCTTGCATCAAAACAAAGTTACTAGTGTTTTAGGGGATAGGGGATAGGGGATAGGGGATAGGGGATAGG
>JANMEL010000076.1:0-14285 GCA_031376885.1 Chamaesiphon sp. OTE_70b_metabat_96
CTGCTTGACGAAATTTCTTTAATGCTTCACTATTCATACAGGGAGTGGATGGGTTTTCTTTTTCACCCTCATTCTCTCCTGAGTCGGTGGCCTCTGTTCTTCTTTGGCTACCGTTCTCTCTTTTTTAGTCTAAACTCCAGTTAATAACTAATAATTCGGTATTCAAGCCGAGCAACACGGGTAACTAATATCCCCTATCCCCTATCCCCTATCCCCTATCCCCTAAAACACTAGTAACTTTGTTTTGATACAAGATGTGAGATTATCAATTACCAATTAATTTACCCATCGCCTCTAGATGGCTCACCAAGGCTTGTAAGCCGAGATAATAACTATTAGGCCCGAAACCACTAATCTGCCCGATCGAGACTGCTGCTAGGTAGGAGTGGTGGCGAAATTCTTCCCGCTTGTAAATGTTGCTCAGATGGACTTCCACAGTGGGGATTTGGACGGCTGAAATTGCATCACGGATCGCGACACTAGTATGAGTGTATGCACCAGCATTGATTAGTAGCCCGTGATATCGATCGCAGCTATTCTGAATGGCATCAACTAGGATACCTTCATGATTTGACT
Organism: Chamaesiphon sp. OTE_70b_metabat_96; assembly: GCA_031376885.1. Taxonomy (GTDB): domain Bacteria; phylum Cyanobacteriota; class Cyanobacteriia; order Cyanobacteriales; family Chamaesiphonaceae; genus Chamaesiphon. Next base: position 577 of record JANMEL010000076.1, read on the forward strand.
GTACGGAGTGAACTTCGGCGTTGAGAATCTTGCCCAACTCAACCAAATGCGCGTCAATTTGTGCCAAAGTGGACACGCCGTAAATTCCTGGCTCTCGCAATCCTAATAAATTTAGATTTGGGCCATGTAGAGTTAAGACCTGTAAACAGGGAACACTAGGATTGATGTCCATCACAAAATTTTGGCGATCCTGAACTACCCTAATCGACGGTGGCGATCGTTCACTGGGATGGGGATTGGTTCGTATTCTGGCTCTCCATCAGGACCCCGTAAGATCTCAATTAGCTTCCCAGCCCATTCTCTCAATTTTTCGAGTAGTTCTTCAATATAGTCCATCAGATAGATCGCTCCAACGAGACAACGCCTAAGTTAATTTACCGCCTAAGAGCACGTTTGCAGCTTTGGCTTCGATCGAGTGTGCTTCTTCAAAAGGTTAAGTTTTACACTCCTGTTCAACATCATAGAGCTAAATCTCCTCAATGTGTGAGGGTTTTGGCAAAAATTTCAGTTTCTAACTCTACCAATGGGATCGCTCGGAGGATCGATGGTACTTTTCAACCATCCCCTAAAATTCCCCCTATCCCCTATCCCCTATCCCCTATTCCCTATCCCCTATCCCCTATCCCCTACTGACTAGCCATTTCCATCAAAATTTTCTGTGTATTTTGCTCGTCACGATCGGTACGGGGATGACGTTGGATATAGCTACCATCGGTTTGGAGATCCCAGGCTTGACGATTGTCGGCTAACATGATTCCCAGAATTTCTTGGAGATCTTTAGATATTTCTGGATCGTCGATGGGGGTAATTACTTCTACCCGTCGATCGAGATTTCGGGTCATCCAATCAGCACTACCAATCAGCATTTTTTCATCCCCACCATTATGAAAATAATAGATCCGCGAATGTTCGAGAAATCGACCGATAATACTGATGACGCGAATATTTTCACTCACACCAGGTAATCCTGGGCGGAGACAACACATGCCGCGAATAATTAGATCGATCGAGACTCCAGCTTGAGATGCTCGATAGAGATTGGCGATAATTTTTGCATCGACAAGAGCGTTCATTTTGGCAACTATCCGACCTGTTCTACCTGCATTACAGTGGTCGATTTCTTGCTGAATCAATCGTAATGATTCTCGTCCATTCACTGGAGAAACTAATAGTTTCCGATAGGAACGTTGGAGCGAATAACCAGTTAGATAATTGAATAGATCGGTAATATCAGCACCAAGTTCGGGACGACAACTAAACAAACCGACATCCGTATATAGATTAGAAGTCTTAGCGTTATAATTGCCCGTACCAATATGAACATAACGCTTGATTTTATCATCTTCCCGTCGAACGACCAACACAACCTTGGTATGAGTTTTCAAACCTACTAACCCATAAACAACATGCACACCAGCCTGTTCTAATTTTCGCGCCCAATTGATATTATTTTGCTCATCAAATCTAGCCTTCAATTCGATCAATACCGAAACCTGTTTACCATTTTCAGCCGCTTTAATCAAAGCTTTGAGAATATGTGAATCTCCGGTAGTCCGATAAAGAGTCATCTTGATCGCCAATACCTTGAGATCGTTTGAGGCACAAGTAATGAATCTTTCGACTGTATCTGCAAAAGATTGATAGGGATGATGAACCAAAAAATCTCGCTGAGAAATCAGACTAAAGAAATCGCCGCCTTCCTCACTGGGGCGGAATCTGCGTAAGAAACTAGGAATAACTGGCATCCATGGCGGATCCTTTAGTTCCGGTAACGCTAAGGATAAAAAATACATCAAATCCCCCAAACCGATCGTGCCATCAACTTGATAAATATCGCGATCGGTAACTTCTAGTTCTTCTTGGAGCATTCGCCGAATGTGATTTGGCATCACCAGAGATACTTCAATTCGCACAGCAGAGCCGCCTTTTCGCTGCTTTCGCAAACCATCTTCGATCGCCAATAGCAAGTCATCAGCGTCATCTTCATCGACACTAATATCCGCATTTCGAGTCACTCTAAAAGTATAACAATCTTGAATATTCATCCCTGGGAATAGGGACTCCAAATTGTGAGCGATCAATTGTTCGAGGGGAATTCCCGTCCAAATTGGGGGATGAGTTGGAGATGAATCTACTTGTAGATCGATCGGGATACTAATAAATCGGGGTAGAACTTTTGGCACCTTGACTCTAGCAAATAATTCTTCTCCAGTTTCGGGGTGTTGAATCACGACGGCGAGATTTAGACTGAGATTGGAGATATGTGGAAATGGGTGACCTGGATCTACAGCTAACGGAGTAAGAACTGGGAAAATTTGTTCTTCAAAATAGGTTTGAAGATACTGACATTGTTCTTGATTTAGTTCAAAATAATCTAATAAATAAATCCCACGTTCGGTCATTTCCGAGCGGAGCATCATTTCAAAATGTTGGTGCTGTTTATCGATCGAAACTTGAACCCTGTCGCTCACAGCTAGCAATACTTGAGTGGGTGTACGACCATCTAGTGTCAATCGATCGACCGACGCTGCAATTTGGTCTTTGATGGCAGCAATTCGCACCATAAAAAACTCATCCAAATTGGTGCTAAAAATGCCCATGAACTTGAGTCGTTCGAGCAATGGTGTCCGATCGTCCATTGCTTCATTCAAGACTCGATCGTTAAATTCTAACCAGTTCAATTCACGGCTAAAATAATATTGTGGATCGGTTAAATTGAGATCTGATGGGCTTGGTGTTGGTGGTTTGGAGAAGGTCATGATGAGGGGTCAGGGGTGAGTGAGCAGGGGTCAGGGAGCAGGGAGCAGCGCAAAGTGCAACTGGGATGAGAAAAAATATTTGGTTAACAAAAAGCGTATTCTCACATCTTGCATCAAAACAAAGTTACTAGTGTTTTTGGGTTTAGGGGATAGGGGATAGGGGATAGGGGATAGAACTGACCACTATTCATTATCCACTGACCACTTTTATTAGTATTTTAGTTCTGGTGCAAGATATGAGTATTCCAAGTAGAGCACCTTTTCAAGATAGGGGATCGAAACTGACCCCTGACCCCCGATCCCTCGCCCCTACTATACTAGACCTTGGCATTAGCCGGAATTTTCGGTGAGATAAAATAATCACCTCGATCGTCAACGCCGATTTGCCCCAAAGATTCGTCACCTGTAATTAGTCTGGCACCGCGTTTGCGCGTAAAATAACTCCAAGTCCACTGAATGAATACCACCAATTTATTATCAAAATCAATTAGATAATAAATATGCACGAATACCCAAATCAACCAGGCAAAGAAGCCGGACATTTTGACTTTGCCAAAATCTGCTACTGCTGAATTTCTGCCGATAACTGATAGACTGCCCGCGTCATGATACTCAAAAGCTGGTAGACTTTCGCCGATGAGTCGTTTGGCGATCAGATTGGCGACATATTTACCTTCTTGGGTGGCTACAGGTGCTACCCCTGCGAGGGGTTTTCCATCGGGCTTGGTAAAGTTTGCCAGATCGCCAAGTACAAAAATCTGTGGATAACCTTTGATACTCAGGTCAGATTCTACCATCACTCGACCGACTCGATCGAGTTCCACTCCCGTATGTTCTGCCAAAACTTTACCCATTGCCGAAGCTTTTACACCCGCCGCCCATAAAACGGTTCTGGCTTCGAGGTGCTCGATATTCTCGCCCTGCTTGAGGGTAACAACGTTGTCGGCTATATTCGTTACTAAGGTCTTTGTCTGCACCTTCACGCCCAATTTAACTAGGGATGCTTCGGCTTTGGCGGAGAGTTCGGGAGCATAGGGTGGTAATACTCGATCTAGACCTTCGACAAGGACGATTTTGGCTTCGGCTGTGTCGATGTTGCGGAAATCTCGCTTGAGAGTACTATAGGCTAATTCGGCGATCGCACCAGCTAATTCTACTCCAGTCGGCCCACCACCGACGATCGCAAAGGTCAGCCAACCACGGCGTTTTTCCGCGTCTGTCTCTTTTTCGGCTGCTTCAAATGCCATGAAAATTCGGCGACGCATTTCTAGGGCATCTTCTACTGTCTTCAAGCCTGGGGCTGTAGGTGCCCATTGCTCGTTACCAAAGTAATGATGACTCACTCCTGTGGCGACGATCAGAGTATCGTAATTTATTTCGCCCTTATTTAGAAAAATCTTTTGTTGGTGAGGATCTACATCTCGAACTTCACCCATCAATACTTTGATATTCTCATGCTGATTGAGGATCGATCTCAATGGTGAGGAAATATCCGCAGGAGATAAACCACCAGTCGCGACCTGGTACAGTAGTGGTTGGAATAGGTGAAAGTTACGCTTATCGATTAGTGTTACCCTGACGTTGGGTGCTGTGCCTAACGATTGGGCTGCATGTAATCCACCAAAACCCCCGCCAATAATCACCACGTGATGGGGTGACTGATGCTCAACTTTATTTATCACGATCGGTTGTCCTTGATTCAATCTTAGGTTGACATGCTCCTCCGCGTAAACCAGCGAGGATTCCAAGAATCACTTCTTGATTTTTCTGCTTCAAAGCAACTGCCGCCACTCCCGAAGCGAAAAGTGCGATCTTGGGGTTTCCCCAAGTACAGCACCTTTTCAAGACAGAAGGCTTGGTCTTATGTTTGCTCCACAGACTAACCCCGCAAGCCCTGCGGTTCTTACAAAAAATTCAACAATTTAGCTATGTCTCTCAAGGATGTTCCCATTGCCTCTCAAGCTTTTCCCGGTCTACCGATTTTTCTGCGCCGCCAGTTTAACTGGACTTCGCTCGTTAGGCTGTCTGATCCATGCGTCTCGGGTGGGTCAACGACCACAACCATTGTAACGCAGGCAAAAGCCTTTGGTACTAATTCACTGCTAGGCTTTGTCCCCCGCCCAGCAGCGCATACAAAGCTGCTTACTTACGCTAGTATCCTGCCTCAATTAGTGGCGGGTTTGTCAAACACTTGCCATAATTATTTACATATCCTCAAAAATTCGATCGCCAGTTTCCAATGCTTGGAGAATTAAAATCTTTTCGACAAAACCCGCTTAGATGGTTTAAGCGTCGGTATCTCCGCTGGCTCGCCGTGAGTTATTGGAGCTACCGCTGGCTCACTAGTCGAGGCGCAGAGCGACAGTTTGCACAGGTACAAGTTTGGCGAGTAGCAGCGGGTTTCGATCTTGCTGGCTGGATGGTGGCGATCGAAGATTCTGTCAAACCAGAATATTGGGGAATGATGTAAACCGATCGATTTAGATCTTGCTTTCGATCGATCCAATTACCTCAACCGCATTAGCAATCCCATTATCAGATTGAATTCTCGCCCCCAAATTAGCAGCATTTTGACGCATCACGGGGTCTGACACCGCCCTATGGATGGCTTGTGCGAGTCGATCGACAGTCAATTGTTTGCGGGGAATCGGTGCTGTACCAACACCTAATTTCTCTACCCTCTGTCCCCAAAATAATTGATCGCCAAAGAATGGAATCACGATCGAGGGTACTCCCGCTCTCAATCCCGCCGCAGTCGTCCCCGCACCACCATGATGCACCACCGCCGCCACACGGGGAAATAGCCACGAATGAGGCACTGAACCTACCATATGGACTGTATCTGGTAAATTTGCCTGACTCAAACCACCCCAGCCAGATGACAATATACCACGTTGCCCAGTTCGAGCTAGAGCTGCCAAGACTAGATTGGCTGTTTCCCCTGGGTTCCGACTACCCATACTGCCAAAGCCAATATATACAGGCGGTGCGCCACCGTCGAGAAACTTCAACAGAGCCGCAGGTGGAGTCCAATCCGCGTCTTCATCCAAGAACCAATAACCAGTCACCTGGGTATTGAGCCAATCCGATGGTTGGGGAATTACCGACGAACTAAAACCATAGAGGGTAGGATATTGACGCAAGATCGGCGATTTGTATGGCCCCCAAAATGGGGCTGGGGGTAAGTTTAGTACCTGTTGACGCGCCAATCGATCGGCTTTTTGGAACCCCTGCCACATTATCTGACGAAATAGGTGATGGGTTAAACGATTGACAGTACCGCCGAGTTTGGCGATGGACTGGGGTAGTACGATCGCAGGAAAGGCTTTGGTGGGGGTAAAGGGAAAAATATAGGCTTGTAAGAAGGGAAGATTGAGCTTCTCTGCCAAGGATAGGGCGAGGTACAAGCCCCCAACTCCGGCGATGACTAGATCTATGCCCTGACAAGCTAAAACACCATCCCTAGCCCAATCGATCGAGATATCCTGAATTATTTTGGCACTGTAGGCATTAATTGCCAGAAAATTCCCCCGCTCTAACAATTTGCGGATCTCTGGGGATTCCATCACTTCTTGGACATTTCCCTTGACGGGATAGAACTCCAATCCGTGAGATATAACTAATTTTTCAAAGTTTTCATGGGTAATTAAGCGGACGAAATGACCAGCCGCCAGCAATCCTTTTCCCAGGGCAAGATAGGGTTGTACATCGCCTCTAGTTCCCATCGCAATAATTGCAATTTTCATCAATAATACTCCACTATATATCGGGGGCAATACCAGCCCAAATTGTTTGAATTAAATTGTGAATAAATATATTAGGATCGATCGGTTGAATTGCTGGTACCAGGAATTTATTAGTAAGTGAGTAATTACTTACTAATAGTAGCCAAGCAACTTAGGGATTGTCAAGTGGCTAAATTGAAATACCTGTGTAATGGTCTATTTTTTGAAGCTGGCTGCGGTAAAAGCTTTTGATGCCTGCTCGTTGTAGCTCATGCCGATCGGATCGCGAAGACCAGGAACATAGATTGTATAATTTTTATAGCTCCCGCCACGCACGACGATCGTATTCCAGCGTTTGCCATCAATTTCAGTCCAGTAGTTCAACCTGTCGCCAGACTGTTGTTCTTTGTGAACCATCGTTTTGCCATTTATCGGGCTACGCACACCATCAATCCGCACTAAATAAACTCCAGCCGCTCCGACGACATCAGCGATGGCGATTTGCTCTCCTTCAGAGCCTGAGTAGACTTTGACAATCCCTACTTTAGCACTCCCAATATCCACCATCGGCAATCTCTCTTCAACAATCGGTGCAGCACTCACCTGTTTTTTCGGCTCGCAACCACTGAGTTTGACACCTTTTTTGACAAATATCGGGCAAGCATGTTGTATCAAGTACCCTTCACCATTTGCGCTAGCGATCTCCTTTTCCACCATAATTCGTACCGAGGAAAAGCATTTACCGCCTAATAGACGACGTGCAATCGCGTTAGGAGCTGCATCAGCAGGCATGGAAAGTCCAGATACGACTGCCAAACTGACATCTTCATCAGCGCATTGTGCGGCAGTTGGCGACGCACCCAATCCAGGCTCAAAAAACTGCAACGCCGCCCAATGCTTGAATTGTAACCGAGCGCGTTTGCCGATCGCAAAGGATTCTTTGGGATGAGATTTCGCGTACTTTTGCAGAGATTCTAGGCAAACACCCGTGTCATAGCTGTTATTGGCAGCACATCGATCCAAATCCGCCAGAGATTTGAACACCATTGGATCCCTAGCAACCGCAGCACCTGAGAGCACTGTCATAGACAATAAAGCAGAACATCCAGCTAATAGAATAGCAATGCGGCTGCGTGAAATGGTACTAAGTGAATTCATCGTGCAAATTAGCTCCGGTAATAAGTTGAAATAAACGAGCGGCAAAATCCAAATGAGGAACCTGCTAATATCTATGATACCCAACTATGGAGAATCTAAAAAACACTAAGTGAGCGATTTTTGTTGTCTAGCCTAGTCGCCGATGTTGTGTTAGCATCAAGACCATAAGATTCTGATGGAATTGTTGCAATAACTTCGCCAGTTTCTTCATCGCGTTCTAGGACTCTGATACAGATTGCTTCTCATTCGCCAATAATAATTGGTGAATGAGATGTGCAAACAAACTGGACGGAAGGAAATGTCGATCTCAGCGTATTCACAACTTGACGTTTCCATTTTGGATGCAGATATACATCTATTTCGTCAATTAGAACTAGTCCTGATGTTTGCTGTAAAATTAGCGGTAATCTGGTACTATTTATATCTATTTCCTCCATGAGGAAAGAGGCATTTTGAGTGACAATTTTGATGGCAATATCGGCAATTAGACCTACCATCATTTTTTGACCAGCACTCAGGTTACTATCGCTTTAACCCGCACGGGTTTTCGTTCGAGTATTTGGGTAATGGGAGCGGATTTGGGATAGTCTGTCGTTCCCAGTATGGCTTCTAAGCGGATTTCTGAGGTGAGAATGTTACGACGACTATTGTTGAGGGTGGTATCTGAAGAGTTAACCAGCCAAATTCCCGCTGCGATCGCCAAAGCATCGAGAATTGTGGTTTTACCCGTGCCATTAGCCCCAACTAGCAAGGTAAATTGGGGATGTAAGTCAATGCTATAGTCTGAGAATTTCTTGAAATTTTCGATCTCTAGACGGTCAATTCTCATGCCGATGCTGCGCTGATTGTAAAGATTTGGTCATCGTTGCTAGTTCAATCTTGCCATACGATCTCATTTTAATGTCAGTGCGACCCATGATCGGATTAATTTCAGTCTGAACTGCAACTCCTATGGTAAAATGATAGGTTTGTGACACTATACGGAAAAAATAGCTCAAAAAGCTTAGATAGAAATCGATATGGCAAAGCGCGTACAGTTAGTTTTAACCCAAGATATTCGTAAACTGGGCAAAAATGGTGATGTAGTCGAAGTGGCTCCTGGCTACGCTAGAAACTACCTCCTCCCCCAGAAGATGGCATCCAATGTCACCCCAGGATTGCTCAAGCAAGCCGAGAAGCGTCGCGAAATCGAACGCCTGCGTCTCCTTGCACTGAAAGAATTGGCGGAAACCCAAAAAGCAGCAATCGATAAAGTCGGTAAATTCTCCATCGCCAAGCAAGTCGGCGAAAAAGAGTCAATCTTTGGTACCGTTACCACTGCGGAAGTCGCCGAACTCGTCAAGGAAAAAACCGGACAAGAAATCGACAAACGGGACATCGAGATGCCTGATGTCGCTCAATTGGGTACATACAAAGCTCAACTCAAACTTCACCCCGAAGTCATCGTCATCATCGAGATCGAAGTTGTCGCTAAGTAATCTTAGCTAACACAACTACCTCGTCAAAGCAGGCTGCACCCGCAGCCTATTTTTGTAGCCATAGCAGCTAATATAGTACAATAGTATTTAATTATCGTTAAATATCATGTAGTCCCAATCATAGCAGATCCAGTAGGGTGGGCACTGCTGCTGGTCGGGTGACCCGCCCAGTCCACCAGCTAAGTTTCAGCCATAATCTATTTTATAAAAAATTGCACCTACTTACTTAGATAATTCAAAATTCAGATGACAGACACACCCAATTTTCGATCGATAAATCTCACTCCTCCGCAGAATATTGAGGTTGAGGAGGCAATTTTAGGCGGGATATTGCTCGATCCTGAAGGGATTAGTCGAGTGTCGGATAAGCTGATTCCAGAGGCATTTTATACCCCAGTTCATGTAGATATTTACAAGGCTGCATTAACTTTACACGGACAAGGTAAGCCAACAGATCTGATCGCGATGACGGATTGGTTGATAGACCAAAAAAAACTTGATAAAATTGGTGGACAAGCTAAATTAATCCAACTACTCGATCGAACAGTTAGTGCGGTGAATATTGATTCCCTAGCTGTATTGGTGATGGATAAATATATCCGGCGTGAATTGATTAAGGCAGGTACAGAAGTCACTCAGTTGGGCTATGCTGCCGATCGACCCCTCGAAATTATCCTTGATGAGTCCGAACAACAAATCCTCAATTTAACCCAGTCTAGGCCCAAGCTAGGGCTAACACCGATTAAAGAAATCGTCGCCACCACCTATCAAGATATTCAGGATCGGCATGATAATGTTATTCCACCTGGATTGACAAGTGATTTTAGCGATCTAGATGGAATGACAAGTGGATTTCAGCGATCGGATCTCATTATTATTGCTGGTCGTCCATCAATGGGTAAATGTCTGGCTTTTGATTCCCAAATCGTTTTATCAGATGGATCGATCGCCACTATCGAGCAATTATATCATCAGCAGCAAGCAGAAATTTTAACGCTAAATAATAACTGGAAATTTAGTTTGACTAAACCATCAGCATATATAGATGATGGTATTAAGCCAGTGTTTAAAGTTACGACTAGATTGGGTAGATCGATCGAAACCACGATTACTCATCCTTACTTAACATTGGATGGTTGGAAACAATTGTCGGCTTTACAAGTTGGCGAGAAAATAGCTGTACCGAGAATGATTCCGGTGTTTGGACAGGAAGTAATGAAAGAGTGTGAGATTAAGCTATTAGGCTATCTAATTGGAGCTGAGTGTAATGCACATCATAAATTTGTGCCGAATTTTATTTTCACGCTTCAAAAATCTTTAGTAGCAATATTTCTCAATCGTTTATTTAGTACAGATGGTTGGGCTTCAGTGCTGAGTAGCGGACAAGTACAGTTAGGATTTGCATCAGTTAGCGAACAGTTAGTGCGCCAAATTCAACATCTCTTATTAAGATTTGGAATTATAGCTCGACTCAAACACCGCTCTATTAAATATCAGCAAGAGCGGCTTAATGCTTGGCAATTAGATATTACTGATGCTCGATCGATCTCTACTTTTATTACAGAAATTGGAATATTTGGTAAAGAAGAAGCAATCGCACGAGTGCAAACAGCACTAGTAAATAAAAGATATCAAAGTAATCGAGATTTAATTCCACTCTCAGTTTGGTCGAATCTTAATATTGCCAGAGGACAAGAAAGTTGGCAATCACTAGCTATTCGTGCAGGAATTTCTGGTACATCGAATATTCATGTGGGCAAAAGAGCACCAACACGAGATAGACTCCTAAAATTAGCAACTGCTGTTAACGATTTAGACCTCCAGAACTTAGCAAATAGTCAAGTTTACTGGGATGAGATCGTCTCGATCGAATATACTGGAGACAAGCAAGTTTACGATTTAACAATTCCTGACACTCATAACTTTGTTGCTAATGATATTTGCGTTCATAATACCGCGATTAGTCTCAATATTGCCTACAATATGGCAAAGCTACATCAGCTACCAGTACTAGTATTTAGTTTGGAAATGTCCAAGGATCAATTAGTGCAAAGATTGATTGCTAGTGAGGCAGGAGTAGATAGTAGTAGACTGAGAGCTGGACGAATTAGTCCGAATGAATGGGATCCTGTATTGAAAGCAGTCGATCGCATTTCTGAGTTACCTATTTTTATTGATGATAATGCGAGCATGACGATGATGGAAATGCGGAGTCAAGCTCGCAAACTTCAAGCTGAAAATGGCGGTAAGTTGGGATTGATTATGATCGATTATCTTCAATTGATGGAAGGTGGCGGAGATAATCGTGTCCAAGAAATATCAAAAATTACTCGTAGTTTGAAAGGTTTGGCACGGGAATTGCAAGTACCATTAATTGCTTTATCTCAACTCAGCCGAAGTGTAGAAGCCAGAAATAATAAGCGTCCAATGATGTCAGATTTGAGAGAAAGTGGCAGCATTGAGCAAGATGCCGATTTAATTATTATGCTATACCGAGATGCTTATTATAATCCTGACACGCCCGATCGAGATATCACCGAACTGATTATTACCAAACATCGAAATGGCCCAACTGGAGTAGTCAAACTAGTCTTCGATCCTGCTTTAACTAAGTTCAAAAATCTCGCTCGTCAGATGCACTAACCGATTATCTCCGGTAGGCTATGCCAACGATCGAACACCGACTATTTAAAGAATAGATACTGAAATCGAATTTAGTCCATTTTTGTGCTCAAATATGGTTTGCAAAATATGGCAAGTATAGTATATTGGAGCTGCAACGTCATAAATCTCAATAGACGTGAAATTCACTGCCGATCGAAGTATCGATAACTCTAGCGGCTATTGCTAAAGTTGGTCTACTTTCAATCGGCATCTCGATCCGAAACCTTACTCAGTAGCATCATGAAAATCTGGAAATTAGTGTGTGGTAGTTTATTAGTTCTAAACATGACAAGCTGCGGTAACAATCCACCCGCAACGCCTACAGCAGAAAGCACCCCAGCGACAGAAGCTTCACCATCGATCTCTGCATCTCCAGCGACAGAGCCTGCTCCTGCAACTGCTCCATCTCCAGCGACAGAAGCTCCCCCAGCCACCACAGCTACAGCATCCGGCTTTCCAGGTGTCAAAGCAGTAATTGCGGCGAGCAAGAAAGCAGGTGAAGCAGGTGATTTTGATGCGGCGACAACCGAATTTTCTAAATTCACCGAGGTGTGGAAAACTGTGGAAGATGGTGTAAAGTCTAAGTCTCCCGCTAACTACAAAGGGGTCGAAGATGCCGTAGAAGCAGCTAACTTAGCGATCGCTAAAAAAGACAAGCCTGGTTTGATCGCCAGCCTAGTAAAAATCAGTGGATTGGTAGATAAATCCAGCAAATAATTGCAACAGTGGGCGGGTTTTAACTTAGGGTAAAACTTGTAGAAATGATATCCGATCGTCAAACCCGCCTGCATCAGTTGTCTAGAATTAAAATTGAAGAAACTTTAGATTTTGCGACCCAAATCACGCGGAGAGTCGAGGATCGTATGTTTGGGTTAAGACGGATTTTAGATAAAAATTAAAATCAGGTGCAAATCTCAATCCAGTTTCGATCGATCTACCAGTACTTGTAAATCCAAAATCCAAATGACTGCTCTAGTTGGCTTAAAACGTGCGTTTCGCAAATATCATCGAATTTTAGCTTCAATTATTTTCCTCCCCCTAATTTTAACCACATTGACGGGAATGCTGACCACCATCAGAGGCGAATGGCGGTGGAATTTTGGGATTTCACGGAGCATCTTATTGAGTATTCACACGGGCGAAATTTTTCATCTCCAAGCAATTTACCCGATCTTAAATGGTTTAGGTACCCTCGGATTACTAATTACGGGTATTAGTATGACTGGGATATTCAACCGCAAATCCCAACAAACTAAATGATTCTTTAGATAGATAGATAAGTTTTGGCTAGAATTGCGGCTTGAGTTCGATCGCGCAAATTCAAGCGATTCAATAGATTAGTGACATGATTTTTGACTGTACCTTCAGAGATATATAATTTCTGGGCAATTTCGCGATTATTGGCACCTACAGCAATGAGTTTCAAGACTTCCAATTCTCGCGGTGTCAATCCCGCAAATTCTGATGGTAACTCAATCCCAGGCTGATGCGATCGACCAGAAATCACCTTTTCGATCATCCCTGGTGCTAGATGAGTATAACCCCGATCGACCGCCCGAATCGCTGCGGCAATTTCTTCGGATGGAGTATCTTTGAGTAGATAACCTTTGGCTCCAGATTCGATCGCCGCTGACACATAAGTATCATCATCAAAGGTAGTCAAAATCAGAATATGCACATGGGGAAATTGCCGACAAATCTCTTTTGTTGCCATCACTCCATCCATAACTGGCATCCGAATATCCATCAACACCACATTTGGCTGAAGCTCTCTAGCCAAATTGACGGCAATTTGTCCATTTTCAGCTTCACCAATAATCTTCAGATCTGGTTCGAGTTCTAATAGTGCTTTTAATCCCTGGCGAATCAAATTTTGGTCATCTACGAGGAGAATATTAATCATGAGGTAGGGGATAGGGGATAGG
>JANMEL010000088.1:0-11952 GCA_031376885.1 Chamaesiphon sp. OTE_70b_metabat_96
CCCCCTCTCCTCCTCTCCTCCTCTCCCCCTCCCCCACTCCCCTGTCCCCAATCTATGAGATTATAGAGAGACCATCCCGATCGAGTGAACCAATTTATACTGTGCGTAAAGTTATTATTGCTGGCAATTGGAAAATGTATAAAACTCAGAGTGAAACTTCTGAGTTTTTGACGGAATTTATTCCGCAGATTGAGAGTACTCCCGAAGCGCGGGAGATAGTTTTGTGCGTACCATTTACGGACTTAGCTATTGCAAATAAAAGTCTCCACGGCAGCCGAATTCGATTGGGTGCTCAAAATGTTCACTGGGAAGATTGTGGAGCTTGTACGGGCGAAATTTCGGCGGCGATGTTGACTGAGATGGGTGTGAGATATGTCATTGTCGGGCATAGCGAACGCCGTCAATACTTTGGTGAAACTGATGCAACAGTCAATCTTCGACTCAAAGCTGCTCAAAAAAGTGGGATGATTCCGATTCTTTGTGTTGGGGAAACCAAGCAACAACGAGATGCAAATGAAACCGAACAAATTATCATCAATCAATTGACAAAAGGTCTGGTTGATATCGACCAAACTAGATTGGTTATCGCTTATGAACCAATTTGGGCGATCGGTACGGGGGATACTTGTGCAGCGAGTGAAGCAAATCGAGTTGTCGGATTGATTCGTACGCAATTAAGAAATCCTCACGTCACCATTCAATATGGTGGTTCGGTGAAAGCTAGTAATATTGATGAAATTATGGCTCAACCAGAAATCGATGGTGCTCTAGTCGGCGGTGCTAGTCTGACGGCGACAGATTTTGCCGGAGTTGTTAATTATAACAGTCACTAAGGGGTTGACAGAACCTACTCAAATCTAAGCAATTAAGTTTGAGTAGTTAACTCACCAGGTTAAGGGGTTTACTCCTACGTTAGATAAGTCATGACACCTTCAAGTTTGCTAGCTTGGAGCTTCTGTCGGTGCTGATTAAGCAAAGGTCCAAGGTTCAAAGAGACCGAGTGTCTTCACCCGGTCGGGTCGCCGACCCGACCACAAGCTTATCTAACATTACCGAAGCATACATAACTTTCGGACTAATCAAACCGATTAACCAAACAAATGTCTAATTTTGTATTTCTAATTGATTCAAATAAAACGCCGATGAATCCCATTCATCCAGCCCATGCTCAGAAATTAATGAATTCTGGTAAAGCCGCCGTTTTTCGGATGTACCCTTTTACCTTAATCATGAACAGAGTCGTTGACAACATCGTCACCTATCCCCTTTCTCTGCGCATCGATCCAGGTAGTAAGTTCACAGGTATTTCACTCGTTAATAATCGAGACGAAGTAGTTTGGGGAATGGAACTTCAACACAGAGGACTAGCAATCAGTGATGCACTTGAAACAAGATCCGGTGTTCGTCGCGGTCGTCGCGCTCGTCATACTCGCTACCGTCAAGCCCGCTTCCTGAACCGCAAACGTCCCCAAAGATGGCTAGCTCCAAGCCTAATGCATCGAGTTTTAACTATTGAAACTTGGGTGAAACGCTTAATCAAATTCTCTCCAGTAGCGGAGATTAGACAAGAGCTAGTTCGCTTCGATCTTCAGCAGATGGAAAATCCTGAAATAGCGGGGACTGAGTACCAACAGGGAGAATTAGCTGGCTATGAAGTGCGTGAGTATTTACTCAATAAGTGGGAGCGCAAATGTGCGTATTGCCAAGTTGAAAATGTTCCGCTTCAAGTCGAACATATTCAGCCAAAAGCCAAAGGTGGAAGCAATCGAATTTCTAACCTTTGTCTAGCCTGTGAAAAGTGCAATCAAAAGAAAGGAACTCAAGATCTTCTTGATTTCTTAGTGAAGAAACCAGAATTACTGAAAAAGATTGAACTTCAGGCAAAACGCCCATTAAAGGATGCTGCTGCTGTCAACTCGACCAGATGGAAGTTATTTGAGACGTTAAAACAGTTCGATATTCCGGTTCTGACTGGTTCGGGTGGATTGACTAAATTCAACCGGAGTAAATTAGAATTACCTAAGTCACACTGGCTTGATGCCGCTTGTGTTGGCGTGGTAAACACACTCAAGATTCTCACTACCAAGATATTAAGCGTCAAAACGACAGGTCATGGTTGTAGAAGGTTAGTGCGGATGGATAAGTTTGGATTCCCCTGCTCAAAACCAAGGGCAGCTTATTCCCATGGGTGGCAAACAGGGGATATAGCCATCGCTCCAAATGGAGAAAGGGGAAGAGTGGTAGTGCAATCAGCCACTAGACTGGAGGTGCGCATCGCGGGTAAACGAATCGGAGGTAAACTTGATGTTTTTAAATGTGTTCATAGAAAGGATGGCTACAGTTATGGGTATGTATGATGAGATATTCAGCCATCTGGTGAACCGCTTCTACCCAACCTACCCTAAAAGATTTGCACAAGGTGCAATCGGGTTCTAGATAGGCACTAATCACAAATTTTATTAATAACCGATCTAAGCTATGTCTGAAAAAGTTATATACCAGAAAGCCCCCTATTTTTTACTAATTCTGGTGCCCGCAGCATTAGCATTATCTACAATATTTGTCGCTTGGCGGCAGATTCTGGCGGCAATGGGAATTTTGGTAGGCATTAGTATCTATCAATTGAAGAAATGGGGTGAAACGGTTAGAGCGATCGATCCATTTTTTCAAAGATTGATCGTTCAAAATCGTGG
Organism: Chamaesiphon sp. OTE_70b_metabat_96; assembly: GCA_031376885.1. GTDB lineage: Bacteria > Cyanobacteriota > Cyanobacteriia > Cyanobacteriales > Chamaesiphonaceae > Chamaesiphon. The sequence goes on from JANMEL010000088.1 coordinate 2,694, forward strand.
TGAAATTTCGCCGATCGATCTAACGATCGCTGCGAATATATCTGGAGCACAAGCAACTAAGTATCTAGCCGAGAAAGCCCAAGAATTTGGAACTGGTAGCCGTGAGTATGCCGATCGAGGACAGGTCTATTACTTTATCTCAGTTAGTACTTTAGGGAGTATTTTTGATGATAGTGAAGATGTCGAGATGCTCCCGACGATCGCGCCTACTCAAACTCCTGTAGCTGCATTGGAACCCTCGCCAGTTGCACCGATGAGTATTGAAGTAGAATCTCCAGTGGCAATTTTCAATACATTGGTTTCACCAGCAGATCCAGTAGTTGTAAATACCAGCTTTGAGTTGGACAATTTGCCCAATTTATTGGATGATATTCCTGCCCCAGTTGTTAATCCTTTGCCTATGGATCGATCGGTTGTGAAGATTATCCAGTCCGAACTAGCCAAGCGATTAGATGTTCATTCTAGTACTATTTACAAACGCCGCAGCGAACCAGATTTCATTGATTGGACTCGCAATCGCGATCCCGAAGGACTGGCTTGGGCATATGCTGAAGACACCAAGGAATATTATCAAGTCGATAGCTAGTGAGGAGAGCTTTGTTTGAATGAATCTCTAGTAGCGGAAAGTGCTCTACTTGGAGTCTCCCCAAGTAGAGCACCTTTTCAAGACAGACCCCTCTCCCCCTGACCCCTCACCCCTGACCCCCTCACCCCTGCGATACAATTATTGAAGTGTAAATAGCGATAAAGGTCGAATGCTATATGAGCCTCTGTATCAATCCTCAGTGTCCATCACCAGAAAACTCCGATCGGATGTCCTTTTGTCAAAGCTGTGGTTCAGAGCTGCTCTTAGCGCACAAATATCAAGTTACTAAGTTGATGAGCAATAAAGGTGGTTTTGGCAACACCTATGAAATCGTCGAACAACAAGTACCAAAAGTATTAAAAGTACTCAAAAGTGATAATCCCAAAGCGATCGAATTATTCGAGCGTGAATATAGAGTGCTCAACGATCTGACTAGAGAGGGTATTATTGGGATTCCTCATGTTGAGGATTTATTTTTGTATCAGCCGAATGAATCCGAGCAGGTTCTACATTGCTTGGTGATGGAGCGAATCTATGGGATGGATTTGGAGGAGTATATCAAGGCCATAAAAAGACCGATCGATGAAAGAACCGCGATTGGCTGGCTATCTCAATTGACTCAGATCCTCCAAGGAATTCACAGTAGGGATATTTTTCATCGCGATATTAAACCATCTAATATTATCCTCAAAACGGATGGGCAATTAGTATTAATTGACTTTGGGGCAGTCAAAGAAGCAGCTCCAAATATTCATGGACAAGTGACTTGTATTTATACGCCTGGTTATGCAGCTCCCGAACAACAAAAACCAGGTAAAGCATCGGCTCAGTCGGACTTTTATTCATTGGGACGCACTTTTGTTTATTTATTGACAGCAAAAGAACCATTAGATCTTTATGATGCCTATCAAGATATATTAGTATGGCGAGAAAAAACTACGCATATCTCGGCTAGTTGCTTGGATCTAATCGATCGATTGATGCAAGAAAAACCAGCCCAACGCCCGAATAGTACTGTAACTATTTTCAGAGAAATTGGTGCTATCCCACTAACAACTACTCAAGGAACAGGTTATGGAAGCAAACCGATCGCCAATCCGATCGGATCGATATCTCCGCCTCCCACTACCGAGCCGCCTCAATCTACTCCTGAACCCAAATCATCTAACCCGTTTGCTTTTATTGTTAAAAACTGGATTCCAGCAATAGTTGGATTGGGTATTTTGGCTATTGTTATCGCCAAATATATGCCAGAACAATCGAATAATGGAGTAGCAACTAATAACACAGGCGGAGTTTTTACTGATGTCAAAGATGTGCCGAATGGTGAATTTAAGTTCGGTGGAAGTACGACTTGGGCAACAACTAGACAGCCAGAAGTTTCGATGGATAATGTCATCAAGGGAAACTTTCCCCGATACAATATTGGATATACTGACGCTAATTCGCCTAGTGCAAGTATTCGATCGATCTCGAATGGTAAGTGCGACAAAAAACCAGGCTCTAATACTGGGATCTGCTGGTTGATTGAAGGAGATTTGGATTTTGTTCAATCTTCGGTAGCTTTGGCTAAATCTAAGTATGCTAGTCAAGTTGAAGAACATCAACTCAAAGAAGAAGCCGTAGGTTATGATGCTTTGACGGTCGTTGTCAATCCTAAACTAAAAATATCTAGTTTAACAATAGCACAATTGCGAGATATTTATATCGGCAAAATAACTAATTGGAATGTGGTTGGTGGCCCAAATTTACCGATTGTTGCTCTTTCTCGTGCCGAAAGTTCTGGCGGTACTGTTTCTTCATTCAAAGATTTGGTACTCAAAAAAGGCGATGAAATAAAATCTACTATTGTCGCCAATACTACTGAAGGTTTGGGCAAAGTCATCAAAAATACAGGCGGAATTTACTATGGAGCCGCCAAAGAAGTCATCGTCGATTCTTGCAGCACTCAACCAATATCGATCGGCGAAACAGCAGATAGTTTGGTTAAGCCTTATCAAGAACCTTTGCATTCGATCGATGATTGTCGCAAAGATAACCGCAATAAAATCAATGCAGAAGTAATTAAGAACCAAAGCTATCCCCTCACTCGCAAGATTTATGTAATCTTTAAAGCTGATGGTACCGATCGACAAAAAGCTGGTGAAGCTTATGTAAAACTCTTGAAAACCAAGCAAGGACAAGAGTTGCTAGAAAAAGCTGGATTTGTCAGTATTAATCATTAAAGCTAATCCAAGTTGAAGTTTAATCTAAGAGCCTCCGCTTTGCGGAATCGCTCACACAAAGATATCTATAAGTTATAATTACAGTAGCGTTATCGTTAACTGTTTAGTGGTGTAGGTTCAAGTCCTACCCTATCTCATTCGTCGGCGGGTAGCTCAGTGGTAGAGCAATTAACAAAAACACCCTTTTTTCGATCCTTGTCAGAAATGGCTGAAGAATTGAGGTTATCGTACTTAATTGGTCGTGAGTTCGACTCTCACCCCGCCGAATTTTCAAATGTAGGGTGTGTTATGGCAAAGCCTAACGCACCCTCACTAATTTCATCCTTGTCTGAAAAGACCGAACATATTATGACCTATAGCTTTTTTGCCCACAAAAAAACCGAAACTCCCCAAACCCAACCGATCCCCGGACGCGAAGCTGAAATGATTAAAGCACGCTCTGGTGCATATACATTTGATGCTGGGATTTGGCAAATGCTGCGGCGGTGTTTATTAATTGGGACATCCCAAAATGCTTACTATGCAGATAAACACGAATTGACTGATGACTTTGTGAATGCTGTCAAACAAGCCGTTAGCGAAAACCCTACCCGAACTGCTGAAGAAATTATCTATGCTAGTGATGGTAGAGCGATTAATAATAGCGCGCCAATTTTAGCATTAGTGTTGCTTTCAATGGGCGAAACTCCAGCAGCTAAACAAGCATTTGGCGAAATATTTCTCCAAGTCATCCGTACTGGTAGCCATTTTTATGAATGGCTAAACTATACCAAATCCTTACGCGGCATGGGAAAAATTATTCGTGAAGCTGGGCGGAGTTGGTTGGGTAAAGAAGATGCCAAAGCTGTTGCCTATCAACTGCTCAAATATCAACAACGCAATGGTTTTACCCATCGCGATGCTTTGCGGTTATTTCACGTTCAACCACCCACCAAAGAACACGAACTGCTCTATCATTGGGCAGTCAAAGGATGGGACGAATTACCCACCGAAATCCCCAGCCCAGCTCTAACTCAAATCTGGTGGTATGAGTGGCTAAAACGCCATCCAGACAGCACTCATGAAGCAATTACCCAAGGCAGACTCACCCATGAAATGGCGGCTCCTGTGGGCAAGATGGATGTGCGAGCTTGGCAGTTATTATTTAATGATATGCCGATCGGAGCCATGCTCAGAAACCTCGGTTCATTAACTGAATTAGGCGTACTCAGAGCTGATGAGCCAGCCAACCTCGATCGAATTGAATCAGTCCTAAATAACCGCGATCGAATTCGCACCGGACGCATCCATCCGATCGATGTTTTGAAAGCACTAAAAACATATCAATCTGGTGGTAAACTTGGCAAGAGTAAAAAGACTTGGATCCCAGTTCCGCGCATTATCGATATCCTCGAAAAAGCAGTAGAACTAGCCTTTGATTCGATCGAACCTACAGGCAAAATTTTCATGCACGCCGTCGATGTCTCCGGCTCCATGTCTGGGGTAGCATTACCATCAGTAGGCATGACTTGTTGTGAAATTGCCACCGCAATGGCATTAGCTACCGCAAAAGCCGAAAATAATTATATGATTCGCGGATTTTCAGGTAGTTTTATCGACTTAGATATCACCAAGCAAGATACATTTACATCCGCACTAAGAAAAGCCAAAAATCAAAACTATGGAGATACCGATGCAACTGTCGCTTATAATTGGATGCTCAAAAACAACTTCAAAGCCGACGTAATCTGCTTTTGGACAGATAGCGAAAGTTGGAAAGGAAGTAGACACCCCAGCCAAGCATTAGCCGAATATCGGCGTAAAATAAACCCCAATATCCAAGCAATCTATATCACCCTTCAAACTGCCCAAATCACCCTAGTAGACCCCAAAGATGCTCAATCCTGGGACTTAGGTGGATTCGATCCTACCATGCCCAGAGTCATCCAATCGATCGCCCAAGGAAATCTCTAAAAATATCAATATTCAAAATCGATCGAATTATTTAGATTCAGTTATGATGTAGATACAAAGTTTCTACTCGATCGCGATCGAGCAGTTTGTAGACCAAATGCGATCGCTAGACTGGAGAGTGGGGCATGGAAGTTTGGTGACAAATAATTTTCTAAGGACAGATAAATAATGATAAAATCTGCTGAAGAGTTTGTTTTTCTGAGATCTAGTCAAGAAATCGATCTATATCAAAGAGCTGCTCACGAGCCAGCCACAGAAGAGATTTGGCTAGAGGTAATTGAAAGATATCCAGACATGAGAACTTGGGTTGCACATAACAAAACGGTTCCTTTAAGCATCTTGGAAATTTTATCTCGCGACAAAGATCCAAGAGTTCGTCATATGGTAGCAATGAAACGCAAGTTAGGTCAAGATATTAGCATTCTAAAGCGGCTAGCACAAGATCCTGAAGACAGTGTAAGAATGAGTGTTGCACTCAATCCGAAAACCCCTCGTATCATCTTGGAGCAGTTGCTAAGTGATAAATGGTTGAGAGTAGTTGAGGAGGCACAAAATAGGTTGGACGAGGAATCTCATTAAATTACAAATATTTAGGGCTGAATGTTGTGTTAACTTATCTATGCCGATTCTAAATACATTACTGGAATTTGTTCTGTTCTTTCAGTAATTTTTTCTCCAGTTGCTACTGAATGAACAGTATGAAGGAGATCGGCAGAATAGTAGCGATTACCGCAATTATCGCATACGCCAATCGTCACATTTTCAAGAATAACAAACCCGTCTCGATGTTTAAATGCTTCACGTTTGATAATACGCGATCGAACCGTTCCTTCACAATATTCACATTGGTACCCATACATAGAGTTAGCCCTCAAATTCGTTTTCAGTGACTTCATAAACCGTGATAATTAGATAACGCTCGTTATTAGAAAAACGTCCAACTATACCAACTGGGGTTTGCCGATCTAGTGCAGTTCCTACTATTATATATTTTGTGCCTCTAGGATCGTCTTTTTCAACTCGAATAACTCGACCATTTAAAACTGCTTCCTCTACATCTAGGATTGTCAAAAAATCCTCTGCCATCTCTTCCATTGCATGGGCTGACATATCGTACTGGCGAAATCGAATTTTTTCTCTAATACGGTTAATATCGCTACGAGACACAGACTCACTTCCATCACATCTTATCAATTATAGCCATCATTGGGGTTATTCCGATCCTCTCTAATATTATCTTCGATCTCAAACTATTGAGACGCTAAGATCCCCGACTTCTCCGAGAAGTCGGGGATCTGGGGGTGTTTCTTCTAACCATCAATAACAAAAAGGGACGCATTATGCGCCCCTTTTTGATTTAACTATTACCTAATCTATTCAGCAGGTGCTAACAAGTCAGGTACAGTCATTGGAATTGTATCTACTTGCTTGGGAGTCACGACAGCTTTACCATCTTCACCCATGTCTACCACGGCTACCGAACCATCTTTCAGACGACCAGTGAGCATTTCCTCGGCGAGGATGTCTTCTAGTAGACGCATGATGGCACGACGGAGGGGACGCGCACCGTAGGCGGGGTTGTAACCCTCTTCGATGAGTCGATCCTTGAACCTGTCGGTGACTTCTAGCTGAATCCCCTGCTCTGTCAAACGACCGAATAGATCCTTGAGCATGATGTCGGCGATTTCTTTGACTTCCGGCTTGGTGAGCTGTTGGAAGACGATGATTTCGTCTAGACGGTTGAGGAATTCAGGACGGAAGTAGTTCTTCAGTTCTTCGTTTACCAAACTGCGGATGCGGTTGTAAGTTGCTTCGGTTTTGTTGTCCGAGAACTCAAACCCTAGACCACCACCACCTTTCTCGATTACCTTAGAACCAATGTTCGAGGTGAGGATAATTAGGGTGTTTTTGAAGTCTACAGTGCGTCCTTTGGCATCGGTGAGGCGACCATCTTCTAAAATTTGCAGGAGCATATTAAAGATGTCTGGATGCGCTTTCTCGATTTCATCGAATAAGACGACGGTGTAAGGACGACGACGGACGGCTTCAGTGAGTTGACCACCTTCGCTATAGCCGACGTAGCCTGGAGGTGAGCCGATGAGTTTGGAGACGGTATGACGTTCCATGTACTCGGACATATCCAAGCGAATCATCGCTTCTTCTGCGCCGAAGAAGTAGGTCGCTAAGGCTTTGGTCAGCTCGGTTTTACCGACTCCAGTTGGCCCTGAGAAGATGAAACTTGCGATCGGACGGTTAGGATTTTTCAGGCCGACACGAGCGCGACGAATCGCTCTGGAGACAGCCCTGACAGCCTCTGATTGACCGATCAAACGTTGGTGGAGGGTTTCTTCCATGTTCAGCAGTTTGATCGACTCTGATTCGGTCAATTTGCTGACCGGAACACCAGTCCAAGATGCGACAATCTGGGCGATGTCTTCTTCTGTGACTTCGGGAGCTACTTCATCACCAGTCGCTACGCTGTTTTTCTTGTTTTGAGCGATGGTTTTGATTTCCGCTTTGATTTCGATTTCGCGGTCTTTTAGGGTTCCGGCTGTCTCGAAATTTTGGGAGCGGACGGCTTCATCTTTCTCTTTGAGGACTTTCCGCAACTCTTTATCCAATTCTTTCGCGGCTGCTGGGAGTTGGGAGTTGAGGAGGCGGACGCGGGAGCCTGCTTCATCCATGAGATCGATCGCTTTGTCGGGCAAGAAGCGATCGGCAATATAGCGATCGGCTAGTTTTGCTGCGGCGACGAGGGCATCATCGGTAATCTTGAGTTTGTGGTGTTGCTCGTAGCGTTCCCGCAAACCGTATAAAATTTCGATGGTTTCATCGACGCTGGGTTCGCCGACCATGACTGGTTGGAACCGTCGCTCTAGAGCGGCATCACGTTCGATGTGTTTGCGATACTCGTCGAGGGTGGTAGCACCGATACATTGTAACTCACCCCGCGCTAAGGCAGGTTTGAGGATGTTTGCGGCATCGATGGCACCTTCGGCAGCACCAGCACCGATCAAGGTGTGAACTTCGTCAATGACCAGGATCACATTCCCAGCTTGGCGGATTTCATCCATGATTTTCTTGAGGCGTTCCTCAAATTCACCACGGTACTTGGTGCCAGCGACGAGCAAGCCGATGTCGAGGGTGACAACCCGTTTGTCTTCGAGAATATCGGGGATATCCTGGTTGGCAATCCGTTGGGCTAAACCTTCTGCTAGGGCTGTTTTACCAACACCTGGTTCGCCGATGAGAACGGGGTTATTTTTTGTCCGCCGACCGAGGATTTGGATTACTCGTTCGATTTCTTTGGCTCGACCGACAACTGGGTCTAGTTTACCATCATGAGCCAGTTGAGTCAGGTTGGAACCAAACTCGTCTAGGGTCGGAGTCTTGTTACTACCACCACGTCCACCTGCGGTAGCTGTGGCGGTTTCGGAGGTTTCACCCAGCATCCGAATTACTTGTGTCCGAACTTTGGTCAAGTCCACACCCAGGTTTTCCAGTACTCTGGCGGCTACGCCTTCGCCTTCGCGAATCAAGCCAAGAAGCAGGTGTTCTGTACCAATATAGTTGTGTCCGAGTTGGCGGGCTTCTTCTAGAGACAACTCCAGAACGCGCTTCGCTCTCGGGGTGAAGGGGATTTCAACGGCAACAAAGCCAGAGCCACGTCCGATAATTTTCTCCACTTCGATTCGAGCGTCTTTGAGATTTACTCCCATCGACTTCAGAACCTTTGCGGCTACGCCAGTACCCTCGCCTATCAATCCCAAGAGGATTTGCTCGGTACCGACAAAGTTGTGACCCAGGCGACGTGCTTCTTCCTGGGCCAGCATGATTACTTTAATGGCTTTTTCTGTAAAGCGTTCAAACATGGCTGTTTTCCATCCCCTGCTGCTTGTCTTGTTTGTTAATCCTAACACAGTAATTTTGGTTCGCGGGTTCGGTAATAACTACTATTTGGGGGGGATGTGTGGGGGGTGGGGATGTGGGGTAGACAAGGGATCCCATCTCGATAGCGATGACCTCCCGTTGTACGTCGCTAGTCACCGATTACCAACCACTATTGCGAATAAAAAGCCCTAACTCAAACAAGTGAGCTAGGGACGAATCATCAGGGTGCATCTACCACTCCTATATCCATGTTCTCTCTATCTCGATCGGGACAAATTGCGAAGGAATGAGAATTAAAGTAAGATCTGTAATATTTACTTCTTGCGCCAGTATTAAAATATTAGTAATTAGCGTAGAGCTGGATTATGGCAGTAATAACGCAAGTTTCACCTTTGTGGACTATTATCGGCGATCTTGTTAAAACTAACCAAAGAATAAACCGCATAATTCAATGACTAATTTTACTGGAGTTTAGACTAAAAAAGAGAGAACGGTAGCCAAAGAAGAACAGAGGCCACCGACTCAGGAGAGAATGAGGGTGAAAAAGAAAACCCATCCACTCCCTGTATGAATAGTGAAGCATTAAAGAAATTTCGTCAAGCAG
>JANMEL010000091.1:0-8571 GCA_031376885.1 Chamaesiphon sp. OTE_70b_metabat_96
TATTTTTTTCTTTTGTTTTTGGTGGGTTTCCCCCTCAAACCCAACATTTGTGGGGGGTGTTTTTTCGGGGCCCCAACCCAACCTACCCAAGTTATTTAATCCTCATTCCTTAATTGTGATAAGACATCTCAGATCCCCGACTTCTCCAAGAAGTCGGGGATCTGTTGTGGCGACGGGGGATCTTTTGTGGTGGCTGCTATAGATGCAATTTAGGGTAGGGGCAATTCATGAAGCGGCGGTTTTATTCGGAGGTTTCCTCCGAATAAAAAAAACCGACAAGACATTGCCCCTACCCTAAATTTTTTGGATTTGAGAGGCTTATTTATAGAGATTCTTGGTGATGTCAGAATGGGGAGAAGGCTCCTTGGGGCTTAATGCACCAGAAATTTGGGATAAATCCCCTGACATCTGAGACAAGTCCCCAGAAGGCTGAGATAAGTCACCAGAGATGGCCAATTTATCGAGTAGAGGAAGTCCCCAATAATCGCTGAGGTTGTAACGCAATTCTGCCAGCATCGATCGAAATAATGGCAAACTGAGTCCGATCACATTGGTATGACAACCCTCAATTCTGTCCACCAAGGCACTTCCTTTTCCTTCTAGGGCAAAACAACCCGCACAGGCTAATGGCTCTCCAGTGGCAATATAAGCCCGAATCTGGAGATCGGAAATTTGGCTAAAATAAACTTGAGTGATGCCGCATCTAACCACCATTTGGTTTTGGCGTTGGTCGAATAATGCGTGCCCCGTATATATCGTACCGCGATTGCCGCGCATTTCTTGCCAGCGGGTGAATGCTTCATCTCTATCTCTTGGTTTGCCATAAACCTTCCCATCCATCGTCATCATCGAATCACAACCCAAGATGAGCGAATCTCTAAATTGAGTTTTGACAGTTTCTACTTTCCGTTGCGCTAATGTCTCCACTCGTGCCACGGGATCTGAAAGCTGAACTTTTGATTCATCGAAGTTACTCGCACAAATGAATGGATTGATGCCCATGCTCTGGAGCAATTTTCGGCGGGAGGGAGAAGCAGAAGCTAGGACAAAATCTATGGACATAATAATAGCACCTGGGATGAGATCGCTGATGGTGAGTGAGGGTGGAGAATGGAAGTGATAGTAGTCAAAGTTGCTGTCAAAAATAGTAGATTCGACAATTGGCTTTGAGTGCTCGGTGAGGGGAAGATATTTCAACCTCATCCTATCATCCAAATCCCGAATTTTCACCTCTAGCTTCTGACTTCTATCTACGCCACACTAAAGGAGCTAATCACCTCTTGGAAAACTGTTTTCATTTTCTGCCACCGTTTATCAGTGGTTGAGGCATTGAAGGTAAATAATTTGCCCCGACTGACGACGACACTGGCGATGTTATGGCGATGACCATTAGGGAGTTTGACATCATATTCGAGAATATAATAGGTTTTCCCTTTGATCTCGCTACTCTCGGCACTAATCAACTCGGCTTCCCGCCCCGAATCTGGCGGTGCGATCGCATTTTTGCCTAGTTTATAGCCTACATCTGAAGCAGTCCCTAAATCGCTCAATTTCTTGTCTTTATCGACTTGACTAATGACGACACTAACATTTTCGCTAGATTCAATCAAGTCATGTAAGATAATATCTGGCCCTTTGACAGTTTTGACTGCCACCCAACCATTAGGATACAGAAATTTGTAGCCGTCACCAGTATCAATATAGCTTTGCAATCCCGCCGCTGCCACTGGAGCTACATTAATTTGTAAGATTAACGCCAGCGCAATGACGAACGATCGGGTAATTTGTTTCCACATCAGTTTTTTAATTTGGTTTATTTGTGCTCACCGCAACAATTATAGACTACGAGCAGGGGTGGGAGGGTAGTGGGGTGTGAGAGTGGTAGGGTGGTAGGGTAGTGGGGTGGCAGGGTGGTAGGGTTTGTAGATGGCTTTGTTTATGAAATCAATAACGCTTTTACCAGAGACTCATTCAAACAAAGCCCTCCTCACTATCAATGTAGAGTGAATTCTCAATTCTCTGCTTGGTGCATTTTTACCAACGGGGAAGCCCGCGTCTGTAAATGCATCCGCAATTCTCAATTCTCAATTAATTATTCACTGTCTACTGATTCGCCAGCAAATTCTGGGTGAAGATTAATTGCTTGTGACTGTTGTTGTTGGCGCATGGTGTCGATCGTCCCTTTAATGGTACCTGCGATCGGTACTGAGATGATGATACCTAGTAGGCCAGCAATTTGTCCGCCTGCAAGTAAACAAATCAAAATTACCACTGGATTTAAGCCAATGAAATCCCCCATCAATTTGGGAGCTAATAGATTATCTTTGATCTGTTGGATGATAATTGCAGCAATTAATACCGAAACACCCAAACCAAAATTTTTCAGCATAATCAAAATCGTCACTAACCCAATCCCCAAACTGGCTCCGACAAATGGAATCAATTCTGAGCAACCAATTAAGATTGCAAATGATAGTCCGAATGGCACTTGCAATAAAAAGAAAACTGGGGTGAGTGTAGATGTCATGAATGTGCCCAAGAGCAACTGACTGATGAAAAAGTTCTGAAAATTTAGGCGTAGAGATTCACTTAGCGGAATGCCCAATCGATCGGGTAATAAATCAACAATACCGCCCCACAATCGATCGCCATACAATAGCATGTAGACCGCCAAAACGACGATCGATACAGTATCTAATACCCCCGATACGGTACCTACCGCCAATCCTAGTACCTGAGCACCGATCGATTGCAATTGGGTATCAATTTTAGCATTAATCTGCGTTCGCAATACATTCAGATCGAGCGGTAAACCTTTGCCTTTACCCCACTCTTCCCAACTATTAATATTTTCATTACTCGCACGAATCCATTCGGGAACTTGCTGAACTAATTGGGTGGTTTGCTCGATCGCACTCGGCACTACTGTTACACCTAAAATCACCAATAAAGTGATGGTCAAAAATAGTACAGCAATCATGGCGGGCAATCGTTTGACGTGTAGCCGCTCGATGATTTTGACCGGATAATTGAGCAAAAATGCGATCAGAGTGGCGATCGTCAAAACAGTAATTAAATGCTCAAAATACCGAAACAACTGCGATATTACCCATAGATTGAGTCCGACAACTGGAACCCCTAGTCCAATGAGTAGGGAGTATTGGAGGTTGGTTGAGGAACGTCGCATTTCAGGGGTGAGGGGTGAGGGGTGCGGGGTCAGGTGTCAGGTGTCAGGGGTCAGGTGTCAGGGTATAAACTAGTAATTGCCTAAATTTTTTGTGAATATAGGTTTTCTCTCACCCCTGACCCCTGACCCCTCACCCCTCAGTGTAGGCGATCGGCGTACCCAAAAAACTCTCTAGCACGATCGCAGTCGGCTTGAATTTGGGTGGTAAGTGCGGTGAGGGATGAAAACTTTTGTTCGGAGCGCAGGAAATGATGGAGATGCACCGTCAATTCTTGTCCATAAAGATTACCATCCCAGTCGAGCAAATGCACTTCTACGGTGGTATTAATTCCATTATCCACTGTCGGACGTTTGCCGATATTCATCACCCCTGGAAGTTGGGTAGCTGAGTGTGTATCCACCCGCACGCAATAAACACCTTGACAGGGTAGAAATTTCGATGGAGGATATTCGATATTAGCTGTAGGGAAGCCGATCGATCTACCGATTTCTTGTCCATTGACTACGGTACCCGCGATCGTATAATATCTTCCTAGTAGATCTCTAGTTCGCTCGATATCCGCTGCCAGTAATGCCGCCCGAATCTGCGAACTCCCAATCCGATTGTCGTCGAGTATTGCCAAAGGTGCAATCCAACTCGAAATCCGGTGAGTAGAAGCGATATCCACCAAATCCGTCGCACTTCCCGCCCGTTGATTACCAAATCGAAAATCTTCGCCCACACTAATAAATTTAGTCTGAAGTTGGCGGTGTAAAATCTGCTCGACAAATTCTACTGGCGATAATTTGACCAAATTGCGATCGAATGGCAATAAAATCAACTGTTGAATCCCCAACTCTTCCAATATAGCTACTCGCTCTCGATCGGGAGTCAGTAATTGCCGCTGTTGTCCGCTAAAATATTGCTGGGGATGAGGATCGAAACTAACCAGTGTCTTGTAAACATCCGCCCCATCCCAGTCTAAAACAGGTTGAATCACCTCCAGATGTCCCCGATGGATGCCATCAAAGTTTCCAAGTGCGATCGCCGTAGGAGTCAATACGCTAGCAAGATCTGAAGTTATGTGCACTGAATCGATAATAGTCTAGATAAGTCTTCAGTATACCAGGGGTCAGGGGTGAGGGGTCAGGGGTGAGGGTTTGGTTGATTTTAGTCTCTCATCCCTCATCCCTCATCCCTCACCCCTCTAAACAATACATCCGCCACTCGACAGACATCAACCATTTCCGCCACATCATGAACTCTGAGGATATCCGCACCACCTGCAATCGACGCACAACAGGCGGCTGCGGTGCCCCACACGCGACGATCTGGTGACTTTTGGTTCAATATACTCCCGATAAAGCTTTTACGCGATACACCGACTAATAGCGGCAAATCCAGCCTCTGAAATTTATCGAGCTGCTGAATCAATTCAATACTTTGGGAGTATGTTTTGGCGAACCCAATGCCTGGATCGATGATAATATGAGATTTGTCGATGCCATGCTCGATCGCCGTCTGAATCTGACTCTCAAAAAAAGCTAAAATCTCACCCACCAGATCGGTATAATCAGTCATCTGTTGCATCGTACTTGGGGTACCGCGCATGTGCATCATCATATAAGGCACACCCAGGTGAGCAACAGTAGAGAGCATCTGGGGGTCATTTTTGCCACCAGAGACATCATTAACTATATCAGCACCAGCTTCGATCGCCGCTTGAGCGACTGTAGCTTTACTAGTATCGATCGAAATCGGTATATATTGGGTATCGGGATGTCGCCGAATCCCCCGAATCACTGGAATAACGCGCTCTAATTCAGTCTTTTCATCGACAGGTATCGCCCCTGGTTTCGCAGATTCACCACCGATATCGATAATATCTACGCCCGATCCTACCATGTCGATCGATGCTTCGATCGCCGCATCTACCGTCTGAAATTTCCCCCCATCACTAAAACTATCGGGAGTCACATTCAAGACACCCATAATATATGTTCGACTACCCCAGTCAAATTTTGTCGATCGAATAGTTAATGGTTTAGTCATTTTCTCAATCTAATCGATCGTGTATATCTGCGTCTATCAAAATAACATTTTATCTTGAAGATCGATCGTCCAGCAACAGCAACCGACGATCGTCAGGGTAAATCTCCGACTTCTTTTCTACTTTCTGCGATTTCTTCAATAACGTGACTCAATCGGAATATTATTTATTTACAATTATGCTACCAAAATGTCTGAGAATCTCTAAAACTTCATAGAGATTATTGCGGTGTTGCGATCGAGTAGCAAATAGATCGGATGTTCCATATTTCCGTTCTAGCAATTTGACGAATAGATAACTACTCCCATTCGTAATCATTCCAAATAGTGGTTGATTTGATTGAGGGTTAGCAGCCATATAAGCTAAAGTTTGAGGCAAAGCTAATTCTAGATCGAAGGTTGCTTTCTTTGCTTCAATTAGTACGATCCATAATTGATTTTGGAGTACTAGAGCATCAATTCTCCCTCGTAGGATTTCATCTATATCGCCGATGGCTTCCATTTCTACACTTACTTCTGCTCGAAACTTATAGGGAGACTGATAAAATCCTGCTAACTCTAGTAATGGCGATAGTAACACCATTTTAATTGTTTCTTCGAGTAAAATTCCGTCGGTGCTTTGGTACAGATAATTCTGACGAATTATATCGAGTCTATCTCGCTCTAGGTTTGATAATGTAGGATGTAAATTCAACCATTCATTGAAAAAGTCTCGATCGGCTGACAGGAAGATGCCTAATTTATCTTCAATCTGTCCTAATGTTTTAATATTTTCGCTAACTGTTATTACTGTTGGCATTTTATTTTGCTATTCATGACCATATCAAACTCGATCTATCTATCTAATTGTACTCATAAATATCGTTGGAGATAGCTTGAATTTATCGCCTAGAATATTTGCCTGACTTGTATTAATTTCTTTCTTGCCTGCTAACACTTGACTAAGAATCTCATTAGAACCAAAAATATCAACTAACTCTACTCGATTTATCCCACTAGATTCGATGATATGTGATAAGACTTCAGATGGAGAAGATTCATCGATGGAATAGTGTTGCGCTTCATAGGTTTCTACTAACATCGTAACCAAGTCATATAGTGCTGACTCTTCAGGAGTTTGGTCTTTTTTAAACGTCAATCGTTCTGCTACTGCTAGAAATTGCTCGTATTCATTCTCCGTCTCGATTACCTTCGGGGTTACTTGTGCAACAAGCTGACTATATATTTCTAGATTAATAGTTTGGGTCATTTTTCCAAGATTCCTTATCATATTCAGCGTGAGTTAGAAAATATTTAAAATAGATCCTTTGCTTCACATAATTAATACCAACAATTAAACGATAGTTGTTTCCCTTTATGTTGAAAACAGTGAAATTACCAACAGCTTCAGCCTCTCGATATACTTTGCGAATATCTTCTAGATTAGACCAGTTAGAATTTTTGATTACTGTATACCAAGTTTCAATAACTTTCTTGGCATCAGGATATTTGCAAGCCTCATTCCGTAAGTTTTTGATAGCAATTAGACGCATACTGGCTATTCTAGCTTTTCTTCTATCTAATATTCTAGTGGATATCTCACAAATATCCTAGAATCCTAAATCCATTTGTGCGGCTCTGGCGGCTATTAATATTTCTGCATCTGATTTACTAGTCCAATCTGTATCGCCGATTTCTTCATAGAATTTTTGGTCATAGGGGCGAGTTCTAATCACTACTGGCATTGGTACGGCATGTCCTAATACTAATGCTTGTTGTTTGGAATCTAACTTGGCTAAAACTGCTTTTAAACCCTGTGCGCCGGATACTCCGGTGAAGATAGCATCGATATCTTTTTCGTCATTAATTAGGGCGGTAATGCGGGTACCAATTTGGGACATGATTTCATTATCTATTCCCGATGGACGTTGATCGACGATTAATAGAGTAACGAAGAACTTTCGCATTTCTCGTGCGATCGTCCCAAAGATCGTACTTTTGGCGATCGCTGGATCTAGAAAACGATGTGCTTCTTCGATCGTAATAATTAGGGGAAAGGGTTTATCACCATCTTGTTTAGTTTGAAGATATTTCTCGGCTTTGTCTACATATAGTTTATGAATGCGGCGGGTGAGCATATTCGTCACCAACATATATGAGAGTAAATCTGACTGGTTGCCAAACTCAATCACGACATTTTTGCGAGCACTTAGAGATTGAATCAAATCCTTGAGATTATCCTTACTACTAGCAGGGCGTAAATATTTGAGCTTTTCCAACCGCATCAATTTACGTTGCAAGGAAGAAATCGATCCTTTATGCCCCTTGCCCATTTCACAAAAGACAGTAATATCTTCATTGGTCATTTCCAATAGTCGGCTAATCCAACTATCCCCATATTCAGCCGCCAGAATATTCGCATTATCTAGACTTGCATCGGAAAGATTCAATTCTCGCGATACCAATTGCAAGTCTTCAATATCGATCATCTCATAAGTGAGGTATAGATCCTGTGCATCTCGAATTCCGCGATTGCGGCTAGATTCAGGATCGAGAGTATACACTACCACATCATTGGGAAATAGCTGACGCAATCCCTTTACCGTACGAACATTCTTGCCTTCTTGTACGGCTTCCCATCCATATTCTGAGTGCATATCAAAAATCAGATTTACAGCTACCTGTTTACGAATTACCCCCGCGAGTAATAGCCGCGTCAAAAATGATTTTCCCGTACCTGATTTCCCAAACACACCATTACTACGTTCGACAAATTTATTCAAATCTAGACAGACAGGAGTATCCATATCTAATGGTTGTCCGATCGCAAAATTCTTGCGTGTCGGATCGTCTTCCCACCCAAAGACCGATCGAAAGTCGTTCTCACTGGCATCAAATACTTGACTGAAGTGGCTGGGAACTGTCTTGACGGGTAAAAGCTCCAATTCTGTATTTGTATTCGCCTCAAAGGATGCTAGGGACGCTTTGCCATTTTCGCTACCTTTGCCTTTTTTCGCTTTTCCATTCGCCTTCAAACTTTCACCCCCATTTAGCGATGGCTGGATTTGGGCGAATTTATTTAGCATCAACATCGGCGAGAGATTGACGGTACCATATGTACCACTTCCCGATAAAACATCGAGGAGAAAATCATCTTCGGGATGGGGTGGATTGACCAAAATTCGATCGCTCGATGTCCCCAAACACACGTCTGTCAACAAACAGAAGAAGTCATACTGTCTCCCGCGCACCACCAAAAATTTGCCGACGCGCATATCCTCGACAGATATATCTGGGTGTAACCTCACTTCTAATCCGCCTGTGAGGGAGCCTTCTATTACTGAGCCGAGGGGTTTGTTCATGGGGGGAGAGGGGG
>JANMEL010000133.1:0-16639 GCA_031376885.1 Chamaesiphon sp. OTE_70b_metabat_96
CCCCCTCCCCCCATGAAATCCTACCTCGCCGCCGCGATCCAAATGACCAGTCTGCCAGATCTAGAAAAAAATCTAGCTCAAGCAGAAGAACTAATCGAACTGGCTGTTCGTCGGGGTGCTGAATTAATCGGTTTGCCAGAAAACTTCGCCTTTCTCGGCAGTGAAGAAGATAAGATCGATCGCGCCGAAGACATCAATACTCAAACCGAAAAATTCCTCAAAACAACCGCCCAAAAATTTCAAGTTACCTTAGTTGGTGGCGGGTTTCCAGTTCCTGTCGGCAACGAGGGCAAAGTTTATAATACCGCCCTCCTCATCGATCCGAGCGGACAAGAAGTCATTAGATATGAGAAAGTCCACTTATTTGACGTAGATCTCCCTGATGGTAATACCTATCGGGAATCTAGTACCGTAATGGCAGGAGTGAAGCTACCAGATGTGTATAAATCCGACAAATTAGGCGGAATTGGCATCTCGGTTTGTTATGATGTGAGATTCCCCGAATTGTACCGCCATCTCTCCAAATTAGGCGCGGATATCTTATTTGTGCCCGCTGCTTTTACTGCTTACACTGGGAAAGACCACTGGCAAGTATTATTACAAGCAAGGGCGATCGAGAATACCTGCTACGTCATCGCCCCCGCCCAAACAGGCACCCATTATGCCATGCGCCAAACTCACGGTCATGCCATGATTATTGGCCCTTGGGGAGTCATTTTAGCCGATGCTGGTGACTTGCCTGGAGTTGCGATCGCCGAAATCGACCCCAAACGTCTCGCCCGCGCCCGCGCTCAAATGCCCTCACTCCAACATCGAGTCTTTTCTTAGAGGCTGTTTGAAAAGTATCGGATATTTGAGCTGCTGCGTAGGTTGTTTACCCCTCCCGAGCCTCTCCCCTTGCCAAGGGGAGGGAGCACAAGAGCTACCCCCGCATCCCTGGGGGCGTTGGCTGGAGGGATTTCTAGAGTATACGGGTAACAAAATAGACTTTTCAAACAACCTCTAAACAATCCAAAATCCAAAATCCCAATGACTCCCGCTAATATTCAAATTATCGCGATCGGTATCAGCATTTTGCTCGCCATCATGATCTTCCTATTTATCTTTCGGATCGTCTTAACTTGGTATCCCCAAGTCGAGAGCCAAAAGTTTCCATTTAGTATCGTTATCGCACCGACAGAGCCATTTCTAGTGCCTGCTCGCAAATTGATTGCGCCCATTGGTGGTGTCGATATCACCCCGATCGTTTGGGTAGCAATTATGAGCCTAATTCGCGAAGTTCTCGTCGGGCAACAAGGTTTGATTACAATGTTGACTCATTAACCTGACGCTCGATCCCTTGCTCAATCCATGATATTATTTTGTTTTATCTGAGTTTTTCTGGATAAAATCGTGCTATCGTAGCTTCATGATAGTTAGAGAAGCCAAGCTAAAACACGGTACAGCGGAGCAACATTCTGCCATTGATGAAGCCATCCGAACAGCCCAGTTCATTCGGAACAAAGCCGTTCGCTATTGGATGGACAATCAGGGCTATTTCGATTTGTCGATTCTCGTTCCCAGAGGCTACACCAACGACTCCATAGATATATAGAGCTTCAATGGTGCCCTGGGGAATATGGTAAAGCCATGCTTTAAATAAAAATTCACTGCTGACTTATCGATCGCGTCTACCACCACTGCCACTAATGCGACTTGTTTGGACGCTGCTAGTGCCCGTTTCAGCGCATCAGCTAGCAGCAAACCACCGTATCCTTTCCCCTGACGACTAACATCGACAGCCAACCTACCAATCAATGTCGCTGGAAGTAATGGGTACCTCGGTAAACCTTTGGCTACTGGTTCGTCCAAGTCTAATATATCGATCGAGTAAGACGATAAACAGTAGTAGCCTAGTACCGTCTTTTCTGGTGGTTCGAGCAACACGAACGGCGTGGAGATAGCCTTCTTTAATTCCTGCGATGCTCTAAGCTTGATGTAATCATCTAGACTCTGTTCGCCACAGGTAAATAAGCTGCGTTGGCGTAGCCTCTCCCCTGGAGAATCGTGTTTCTTGCTTGTCAGCAGTTCGATGCTAAGAGACATTGCCAAATTCCTGCCGATGCCGTCTCATTGCCTTCTTGAGTGTTTCATTTGGTTCGGCTGGGTTCAGAATAGCTTCAACGAACGCCCTACTATCTTCCGCATTGAGTTTAAGGACATTGTGATTAGCGATCGTTAGTTGTGCCGCCGCCTGTGCGCTCTTAGATAAGTACTCAGCTAAACTACAGCTTTCAATGTCAGCCGCCTGTTGAATCATTGCCTTAGTCTCTGGGGCGATCCTTGCTTCTATTCGAGTTAGTGTGTTGTCCATATATTTTTTAGTTCTTGGTTATACTATCGATTCTAATCGGCATTTTGCCGATTAGTCAACCGATTAATGATCCACTCGCACGAACGATCGACCAGCGACTTTAACAGCCCACTCGCCTAAACCTTGCTCTCTAGCCGCTAGAAGTCCCTCTTTTATCTGTTGGGCACGAATATCGATATTCTCTTTCTTCTGTGCCTCAGTAGCCGTCATAGCATCGATTCCAACCATCTTGAAGAACTCGACCCATGTTTTAGTATTTGGGTCTTTATCTACTGCGGGGGTGACTCATTCTCTGAAATCTGGTTGGGAGTTATCAAAAGCATGTTTTGTGGTCATACTTTGTGCCTCTTTTTCTTACTCCCTCTGTCACATCGATCGCCCAGAGTAAACCTAACATTTTGCAAATGCTAACAAATGCTAACTTTTGCAAAATGTTAGGTTTTGTCAGGTTTTGTCAAGTTGCCGATATCTCAATGCAGCTTACAATGCTCATAATTTTCTAGTTAAGTTCCATTTTTAAGTCCAGTGATAGCCGATCGAGATCGACGAATATCCGCCCTGAGTTATGAGTTATCGCAATACGGTTCGGTTAAGTAAATATTTTTCTGATATTAGTCCGCGTAGGCGGACTTTGCATCACTAGCCGCGACTTTAGTCGCTGGCTAACCGAACCGTATTGGGGTCAAACCTAGAGGCGGTGATATCTGATTCGATCCATAGTCTGACTGTCTCAGCATCTTGTCGATTCCGTTTAGAATCCGGCGTACCCAAAGATAGATACTTTCGCTGTTTCTGGTAGGTGAAGACGATCTGAAGTCTGCCATTCGATACCTTAATTTTGGGTTGTCCAGCGGGTGTTTTATTCATAGTGCAAAAATACTAGACGCACTAGATTTTACACCAACGTTTAACCCGTATCTACCCCAATACACCGGAATAAACCAAAGCCTTACCCCAACGGGGCAAAGCTTCAGATATGAATAGA
This sequence comes from Chamaesiphon sp. OTE_70b_metabat_96, assembly GCA_031376885.1. Classification (GTDB taxonomy): domain Bacteria; phylum Cyanobacteriota; class Cyanobacteriia; order Cyanobacteriales; family Chamaesiphonaceae; genus Chamaesiphon. The sequence continues at coordinate 3,339 of JANMEL010000133.1, forward strand.
AACAGGAAACCCCCGCACTGAGCGAGGGTTTCAATAAAAGGCGGCACCCAGATTCGAACTGGGGATGGAGGTTTTGCAGACCTCTGCCTTACCACTTGGCTATGCTGCCACCGTTCCTAATAATATCATAATTTTGAGAGAACGCGAATCTAATTTCCAAACTCGCGATCGATCCACTCAGAGATCGGGCACCATAGCTAGGAATAGTCGATAATTTGGGGAACTTGAGACCCACAATCCACGTCGCCCATGAGAGAGAGTGCGAGCTTCCGACTCAAGCAATTGGGCGAACTAGGTAACTTAGGTCAAATCGATTTGTCCAAGATCGTCCGATCGAGATCGAAAGTACGATAAAAGACTGAGGGTAAAATCGGACTTTAAGGATTAAACTGGTTTATTAACAGCCCCATGGGATTACAATTTATATTTAAGATTTTATGAACACTGCTAGTTTGCGGACTTATATCCACAAGAGTCTAATCATTGGTTTGGTACCAATCATGGCGATCGGCGGTCTCCCATCTAGCAGTATAGCGGCACCAAACAAGCCTGGTAAAGCGCAAAGTCCAGCTAAAATCATCAATAGTCAAGTACCCACTCCCCAAGGCACCTTCGCCGACTCATACACACTCGGCCCCGGCGACAGATTACGGGTAGATATCTTCAACGTCCCTGAATACAGCGGTGAATTCTATGTCCTCGCCGATGGTACCCTCAATTTACCAGTAATTGGTTCTGTCCCCGTTCAGGGTGGCACGCTCCAAAGAACTTCTGGCTTACTAACTGGGTACTTTTCTCGCTACGTCAAAAGACCGATCGTTACCATTAGTATTATCGCACCTCGTCCAGTCCAATTTGCGATCGCCGGAGAAGTTACTCGTGCGGGTTCTTATACCATTCCCTTTACCAACGACAACCGCAAATTTCCCAGTATCACTCAAGCAATTCAACTAGCTGGCGGTACTACTCAAACTGCCAATCTCCGCCAAGTCAAAGTCCGTCGTGCAGCTACGGGGCGAATCATCACCGTGAATATGATTGATGTCCTTCAACGAGGTAATACTTCACAGGATATTAGTTTACGCGATGGAGATACGGTTTATATCGATCGAGCTGAAAATGTCAGTGCGTCAGATTTATTACGGGTATCTGGTTCTAATCTTGCCAACCAAGATACAAATATTAAAGTAGCAGTCGTGGGCGAAGTAGGGAAACCTGGTACCTACACTCTCAAAGGGGACAGCAATCCCGCCGCTGCGGGCAATGGACGCATCACTCCACCAACTTTGACCGAAGCGATCAAAGTTGCTGGCGGTAGCACTCCATCAGCAGATTTGAGCCGAATTCGGGTACGGCGGAATACGCGCAATGGCCCAGGTCAAACTGTGGCGATCAATTTACTCAGTTTATTACAGACTGGCGATTTTAGTCAGGATATCGTGCTCCAAGATGGAGATACGATTCTGCTCCCAACCAATTCTACTGTCAATAATGCTAATAGTTCGTTGATTGCGGCTTCCAATTTGGGGCCACAGTCGATTACACCAGTCAAAGTGATCGTAGCCGGAGATGTCAATCGCCCTGGTAGCTATACCGTCAGAGGTGATGCGAATACTACCAATAACAATACCCAGTTAAGTGGAACTGTGGCTTTACCTACTGTCACTCAAGCAATTCAAGTAGCAGCAGGCATCAAACCCACCGCCGATATTCGTCAAGTCCAATTAATTCGGACAACTCGAAGTGGGGAACAAAAGATTACCCTCAATCTATTCAAACTGCTTCAACAAGGCGATACTTCCCAGGATATCATCCTCCAAGAAGGCGATCGAATTTTTATCCCCACCGCTCAAGTGATGACTCCCCAGGATGTCGAGTTGATTGCATCTTCGACTTTCTCCCCAGCGACGATTCGAGTCAATGTTGTCGGCGAAAAAGCGGGATCTACAGGTGCCCTCAGTACGATCGAAGTTCCACCCAATACAACGCTCAATCAAGCGATTTTGGTCGCGGGTGGCTTTAACAATGTTCGGGCAAATAAAAATCAGGTCGATTTTATCCGACTCAATCCCAATGGTACAGTTACTAAACGGTTAGTCAGGTTGGATTTTGCCAAAGGAATCGATAATGAGGTCAATCCACGCCTCCAGAACAACGATACGATCGTCATCGGCCGATCGAACCTTGCACGCCTTGGGGATGGCTTCAGCTCGATTCTCAGTCCATTTACGGGCATCTTTAGTATCCTGAATATCTTCAGATAGAGATATGGTCTAGAATTACGTTAAATCCCCGACTTCTCTCAAGAAGTCGGGGATTTTTCTTCATATAGCAACCGCCAGGGCGGTTAGGACAGATGTAAACGCTTCCGCAAGGCGGAGGCTACGCCAACAAACCATTAGTAGGTCAGCTTTCCCAAACTGACCCCTGTCTTGAAAAGGTGCTCTACTTGCGGCGTTTTTATTCGGGGGTTCCCCCCGAATAAAAAAACGACAAGACAGGGGAAACCCCAAGACCACTGGGCGGGTCACCCGACCATCAGCACTTTTCGCTGTCCCCTGACCTCTGTCCCCTGCTATACTGCTAACGGCTAACTGCTAGCTGTCGAACTATTTTTTCGCTTGGTAAAGAGCCGAAAATAACTAGATTGACAGAACTCTTTAATCGGGAACATTAGATAAGTAATTGGATTGATGGTGATAATGATGTTCCGCACATCGCGGGTGGCTAAGGCGATAATTGCCCAAGCAATCCAACGAGCTGACATCACTCCAGAGGGGTTTAGCTGACTCTTGAATGGGCCTAATACCAATTTCCGAATGATACAGGGTGCATCCAATCGAAGGAGTGAAATCGAGTCACCTAGAGCGCGTTTTGACAATTCATATAGGGGACTAAAAGCTGGATTTACTTCGGCTTCTGAGGTATTGATCCACAATTCTTTGGTAGCTCTGTCGGTAGCTCCTGTGACAGTACTTAGAAAGAGTTCTGCCAATCTTAGAGCCGAAAAAGTATTAACTTCATACGATCGCTCGATCGCTTCAAAAGAACGATCTCCATAGACATTAATCCCATGATTGACAATCAGAATATCTACCGATCGTAGTTGTGCTAATAACTCTGATTCGGCTCCCAATTGCCACCTCAAAACTTTGATTTCTGGGGCGAATACTGGGTCTGAATTGGTGGTGAGCGCAACTATTTTTGCACCTCTACCGACCAATTCATCGATTAAGGCTTGCCCCAATGTACCAGAAGCACCTGTAATCCCGACCACCTTACCCTTGAGTGATAAACTGGTACCAATAACTCGATCGACCGAAGTAAAATGTCCGCCGAAATAAGCATTCGTTTCATCAAAATGATGTCGCCAGTGATAACTGCGATTGACTCGCCATTGAGTCGGCATATCGAGCAAATCTCCAGGCTTGTGACTCAAATCTGTAGCGAGTAACATCCCTTGCGATCGCAAGCAGGCAGGAATCAAAAATGCACAGGAATATAGACAACCGATCCACATGCCTGGACTTTGGGATATTGCCGCGATCGCCACTCCCAAGCCTACCATACACAGAGCTTCTGGTACATCATTGTAGAGTTGAGATTTTTGATACAGCTCCAGATTGGGGATGGAGAAATCTCGCCGATAGGCTTTGTGATGGAGCAGATGAAACTGCTTGATGGGTTGCCAATAATGCCCAGCGATGTGGTACAAATCCCGCACCACTTCCGCAACCAAGATCGAGACTATTCCTAAGCTAAATTGTATGATTAATTGGTTCACCAGCAGTTCTCACCCGATCGGGATGTAAAGTATCTCAGCTTTATTTATAACTTATATTTTGAGTGGAAACCTTGAATTATTAGACTTCTGTGCGAAAGTCAGGGGACAGCGAAAAGTGCTCTACTTGGGGTCTGCCCAAGTAGAGCACTTTTTAAAGACGGGGATACGGGATAGCGAAAAGTGCGTTACATTGAGGGTTTTTCAACTGGGCGGGTAATCTTACAGGAGGTCTAATTTACCAAACACGTCGAAATTTCACTAAAATTTCACAGATCGTTGCAATGATGGGAGCAACAACCTAATTCACGAGAAGTCAAGCATATGCGTTTCCATCGCTTGTTATCCTTCGCTACTCTATGTACCCTTGTACTGACTACTGTTGCAAATAGTGCTAATGCACAGAGCCAAACTGAGAGTACTCTCCCTTACATTTATAGTAACTATACTTTTCCCTCGGCGCGGGCGAGCATCGCTCGTCACACACTTCGGTTGGCGATTCCCACCGATTCCAAATCTGTCTCAGCATTGAAACTCACCGCACCAGCCGGATTTAAACTCAACCAAAAAGTGGAAGTTTTTGATAATAAAACAGGTAAAAGCTTGCCTGTAAATGTTAGTATTGCTGGGCAGACTGTAGAATTGAACTTCGATCGATCGGTCGAACCTGGCACAGCAATCGATATCGAATTGAATAATGTCAGCGTGTGGGGTACAGCTCGGCATTACGATCTGGCTGTGAAATTTGCTGGCGATAATTCAAATGATAAGAGCAGCAAAATGGAAACGTCTAACGGTCGATTTATCAATACTGGTAGAACGAGTTTACGTCTTTCTTAGAGCGATCGAGAGTTAAATGTTTCTCTTAACTTATCCGGGGAAAATCGATCGATACCAAGATTTCTCCCATGCTCTCGACTGGATACAGCTAACTTTCACCACTTATTGTCATGCGATCGACTAAATTAAAACTATTATTATCATTAATTATATTAACGACAGTATCTAGTCCTAGAATCGCGATCGCAGGTGCCGGACACGATCATAGTGGTGCCAGTTCGTTTAAGTCTGGTGGTGAAGCTACTGGGGCTGTAAACGTTGATGCTCAGACTGCCAAACGATTGGGTATTAAAGTCGAACCAGTTAAAAACCAACCGTTAGATATTGGGTTGAAAACTACCGGACAGATTGAAACTTTACCCGACCAAAAAGTTGAGGTAACTGCACCGCTAACTAGTAAGGTAGTGCAATTGTTAGTTAAGCCTGGTAGTAAAGTTACTAAGGGTCAACCCGTGGCGGTAATTGCTGCGCCGGAGCTGGTGGACTTGCGGGTAAGTGCCCAAGGCAAACAAGCCGATGCTCAAGGAGCATTGCAAAAAGCTCAAGTTAATTTGCAATTAGCTCAAGATAATTTAGTCAAGCAGCAAACGATTAGTAACGCCGAAGTCGCTCAAGCGCGGACTAAATTAACGGCTACTCAATCACAATTCGATCGAGATAAACAAGTCATTAGTCAAAGCGGAGTTTTGAAGGTAGCTCAAGAAAATCTCAAACTTCAGCAGCAAATCGCTAACGCCGAAATAACTAGAGCGAATACTGAAGTCGCGATCGCTCAAGAACAATTCGATCGAGATAACGAATTAGTGAAAAAAGGTGCCCTAGCTAGACGGCAAATGTTGGAGTCTAAAGGTAAACTCGAACGCGCCAAAGCTGAAGCAGCCAAAGCCAAAAGTCTACCTCAAGTAGTTCAAGCTCGAAGTGATGTTAGAAAGGCAGAAGTAGACTTACCTTACCGCGAACTACGCGCATCTCAAGCGGGTGTCGCTGAAGCCCAGGCGCAATTACAACGGGTTGAGACACGCCAGGATGTCTTGGAAGCCCAAGCTCAACTCAAGCGCGCCCAATCGGATGTAGTCATCGCTCGATCGCAATTACAGCTCAGTACTACTGCCTATCGAACTCGACTCCAACAATTGGGCAGCACTGCCAACGCCCAAGGATTAATCACGATTACCGCGCCGATTGCGGGGACTGTTGCCAGCCGCGATGTCAGTGTCGGTCAATCCTTGCAGGATGCAGGTGGTAAACTGATGACTATTATTAACGACGGGCGGATTTTTGCGACGGCGAATATCTATGAGAAAGATTTAGGGTTGGTAAAAAACGGTCAACTGATTCGCGTCAAAGTGGCTGCTCTACCGAATCAAAGTTTTGAAGGTAGAATCACCCAAATTGGCACATCCGTACAGGGTGAAACTAGAGTCGTCCCCGTGCAAGCAGAAATTAGCAATTCTAACGGTTTACTCAAACCAGGGATGTTTGCCGAACTAGAAGTAATCACCGATCGAACGGCTGTGTCGCTGCTCGCGATTCCGGCGGCGGCGGTAGTCGATGCTAATGGTAAAAAAGTCGTCTACGTCCAAAATGGGAATGCTTTCCAAGCGGCAGAAGTCACATTGGGGCGTACTGCTGGGGATATGGTAGAGGTAAAGACGGGTTTATTTGCGGGTGACATGGTAGTGACTCAACGGGGAACGCAACTCTACGCCCAGTCGCTGCGGGGTGGGGGAGAGAAAGCCGAGGCAGATGACCACAAGGATGAAGCGGCTCCAGCTAAAAGCAATGGTTTAGTCATACCAACCTGGTTATTACCAGTCGGTGGGGGCGTGATTTTATTAACTGGGGGTGCTTTGCTGCTGCGGAAGCGGTTTCGTGAGGCTCTAGTCGATGGTTTAGAAGATGCTGATGTCAGCAACTACGATCTCTCGTTACCTGCGGCTGAATCTGTCGAACCCGAACTTCACACAAATAATCATCATTCGGTGTCTTTGTCGCCAGTACTGATGGGCGGAAAGAGCGAGCAAGGGGAGCAAGAGTGAAAATTTACAACTGTACTAACCTGAGTTTGGGTTAAGAATGTTGGCTTTTGTTCATCACCCGCCCGCGACTAAAGTGCGGGCTAGCGGCTAAAGTCCACTTCAGTGGACTGTTAGATTCTTTAGTCCACTTCAGTGGACTTGTGTCGCTAGCCTGGGGATTCATCCCCAGGTGGTGCCCAAACGAAGCTAGACGTAGGGTGTGTTTCTGCGCCAGCAAAACGCACCAATCCTCATTAGATCGAATCTAAACGGTGCATTACCCTTACGGGATAACACACCCTACAAACCTCACTGTCAACTGTTTAAACATGCTCGGAAATATCGTTCAGTGGGTAATTAATCGTCGTTGGCTCGTCGTACTAGCGACAGTTATCGTCGCATTGTGGACAGTCTACGTCATCCCCCAAATGCCCTTGGATGTATTGCCAGCTTTTGCACCGCCGCAAGTAGAAATCCAAACCGAAGCACCCGGACTCGCGCCAGAAGAGGTAGAATCCCTAGTAACGTTACCGATCGAAAGTGCGATTAATGGTACGCCTGGAGTCACTGCGGTGCGTTCGTCGAGTGCGGCGGGAATTTCGGTGGTACGGGCGATTTTTACTTCGTCAACGGATACTTATCAGGCGCGTCAATTGATTACCGAGCGACTGCAACAAGCCGTCAGCAAGCTACCCCCAGGAGTCGAAACACCCCAATTATCTCCCACCACTTCTCCCGTCGGTTTGGTGGTGCAGTACGCTTTTACCGTCGCCGATGGCGTGAAAGCTGTCCCAAATTCCCTGATGGTAGCGCGGCGGATTGTCGATTGGCAAGTGACAAATCGCCTCTTAGCCGTGCCAGGAGTTAGTCAAGTTTTGGTGTTCGGTGGTGACGAGCGACAGTTTCAGGTATTAGTCGATCCGGTTAAATTAGCCGCTTTTAATGTTACTCTAGACCAAGTTGCCCAAGCGACCAAAAAAGCGAATGTTAATGCCGCAGGTGGCTTTTTTATTACTCCCGATACTGAGAAATTGATTCGGGGTATCGGTAGGATTGAATCGATCGAAGACCTCCAAAAATCGACGATCGTCTCCCGCAATGGCACCCCTGTCAGACTGCAAGATGTAGCAGATGTCAAAATTGGTGCGGCATTACAACGGGGCGATGGTGGTTTTAATGGTCAGCGGGCAATTATCGTGATGGTGAATAAGCAGCCCAGCATCGATACGCCAACTGTCAGCCGTGCGGTAGAAAAAGCAGTCGCTGAAATTAAAGTTGGCTTACCCAAAGATGTCAAAGTTACCACCACTTTTCGTCAAGATAGCTATATCGAATCTTCCGTTGATAACGTGCGTTCTTCGTTGATTCAGGGTAGTATTATTGCCGCGATTATCTTGATTCCATTTCTGTTGAACTGGCGAATTCTGACGGTATGTCTATTAGACTTCTTCTTGACATTACTATTTGGGATGTTGGTACTGTCATGGTTGGGAGTCGGTTTGAATACCATGACACTGGGTGGTTTAGCGGTAGCAATTGGGACAGCGATCGATGATGCGATCGTCTATGGTGAAAATACTTATCGTCGCTTGCGTGAAAATAAAGCTGATGGCGATCCACTTACTCCACTAGAAATCATTTTTGAAGGTTCTCAAGAAGTGCGCGATTCGCTCTTGGGGGCGACGATTATTGGGATTATTGTCTTCTCACCAATTTTTACATTACCAGGAATTGAAGGGAAGATTTTCAGCCCGATGGGGATTGCTTATTTAGCAGTAGTTGTCGTTTCTAGTTTAGAATCTTTATTTATTTCTCCGGCTTTGTGTGCGATTTTATTACCCGCTACTAAGGTGTCACAGCGAGAACCCTGGCTGGCGAGATTTTGTAAGGGGATTTACAGCGCGTGTTTGAATTTCTCGATGAAAAGTCCTCTGTTAATTATGGGGATTGCTACAGTTATGACCGTCGCATCAATTGTAGTTATTCCTTCCTTTGGCAGAGCATTTTTACCAGAGTTTCAAGAACAGACAATGGTAAATACCTTAATTTCCTACCCAACTGTCTCCCTCGAAGGTAGCACCAAAGCGGGTTATGCGGTCGAGGAATCATTGAAGAATGATAAGCGGTTTGAATTCATCCAAACTCGTGCCGGACGCGCTGCTGGTGACTCTGAAGCCGCAGGTGTGAACGTTGCTCACGTCGATATCGAACTTACTAAACTGGGGATGCAAAATCGGGAAGAATCGCTCAAAGTCATGCGAAAAGCCTTCGAGCAAATTCCAGGTGCAGCGGCAAATATCGGCGGTTTTTTACAACATCGGATGGATGAAGTTTTATCAGGGGTACGAAGTTCGATCGCGGTGAAAATTTTCGGTTCTGACTTAGCTGAGTTGCGAAAAGTCGGACAACAAATAGAAAAACAAATGGCAACAGTTAATGGTGTCGTCGATTTGCAACTCGAACCCCAATTGCCAGTACCACAAATTCAAATTAAATTCGATCGCGACGCAGCGAGTCGTTACGGATATACAGTAGGTGATTTATCTGAAACGATCGAAACTGCCCTCAATGGTAGGGTCGTTTCTAAAGTACTAGAAAATCAACAATCTTTCGATCTACTTGTCTGGCTAAAACCCGAAGCACGACAGAATCTAGATACCATCCGCAATCTCCTAATCGATACTCCCGACAAGCAAAAAATTCCGTTAGGTAGCATCGCCAAAATTGAAGAAGGAACGGGGCCGAATACCATCAATCGGGAAAATGTCTCGCGCTTAATCGTCGTATCAGCTAATGCCAAAGGTCGCGATATTCGATCGACTGTTACTGAAATCGAAGCTAAAGTTAAAAAGAACGTCCAATTACCGACAGGCTATTTTATTCAATATGCAGGTCAGTTTGAGGCTGAAGAACGCGCTACTCAGAACATTTTAGTTTTCAGCGCGATCGCGTTTATTGCAATTACTGTCCTGATGTATCTTTCCGTTAAATCTATACCGTCAACACTAATGATTATGATTAACTTACCAATTGCTCTAGTAGGTGGGGTAATTGCGGTGGCTCTGACGGGTGGCGTAATTTCGGTCGCATCTTTAGTAGGATTTGTATCTTTATTTGGGGTGGCAACTCGGAACGGATTGTTACTAGTAGATAACTACAATACTAAATATGCTGAAGGAATGCCCATGAAGGACATCATTGTCAAAGGTTCGATGGAGCGATTAAATGCGATCTTGATGACGGCTTTAACTTCGGGATTGGGTTTAGCACCGATGGTATTTCAAGGTGGATCGGGACAGGAATTATTACAGCCTTTATCGATCGTTGTCTTTGGCGGTTTATTTACTTCTACGGCGATTACGTTATTGGTATTACCCGCTTTGTATGCCAAGTTTGGCAAGCATTTATTCCCCAAAACAGAGGAAGAACTCAAACCAGAACAATTTTTCATGCACATGTAAAGCATAACAATTTTATTCAGTTGCTGTCAGGAATGAGAATGATTATATACATGAACATATTTTCATATATTCTGATTTTGGTCTACAATTTAAGATATTAGTTCAACATTCGCCACAACAGATATGACTCAATTACCGACGCTCAAAACCCAACGGATGCAAGTTGGTGGAATGGATTGCACGAGCTGTGCGATGAAGATTGAAGGCAGTCTAGAGCAGCTAGCAGGGGTGGCTGAGATATCTGTGGTGGTAGCAACTGGGCGACTAATCGTCACTTACGATCCCGCACAGGTGAGTGAAGCGGATATCAAACAAAGAGTAATCGCTTTGGGCTACACGATTGTCGAAGAAAAGTCACCAGCTAATGACGATAATCACCATAGTCATGAGGAAGACGATGGACATAATCATGGTGGGGGAGAGTTTGATTTAAAGCGTGAAGGTACATTAGTCGGGGTCGTAATTGCGCTATTTATATTGGGTTCTGTCTTTGAGAAACAATTAAACGAAACACCATTATCAATTGGTACATATTTAGTATTTATTCCGGCTTATTTATTGAGTGGTTGGACGGTATTAACTACTGCGGGACGAAATATTTTACGCGGACAAGTATTTGATGAAAACTTCCTGATGACGATCGCCACTATTGGAGCGATCGCCATTAAACAGCTACCTGAAGCTGTGGGGGTAATGCTATTTTTCAAAGTCGGTGAATTATTTCAGGAATTAGCCGTCAGTAAGTCGCGTCGATCGATCTCAGCACTACTCGAAATTCGTCCCGATGCTGCCAATCTTAAAACTGCTAATGGGATTGAAGTCGTTTCACCAGAACGGATCGCAGTAGGCGATACAATTATCATCAAGCCAGGGGAAAAGGTGCCTCTCGATGGTCAAATCATCGAAGGTAACTCTCAAGTCGATACATCGGCACTAACGGGCGAATCAGTGCCGCGCACGGTGAATATAGGTGAAACTGTCTTAGCCGGAATGATTAATCAAACTGGGCTGTTAACTGTTACTGTTACCAAATTATTTGGGGAATCATCGATCGCGCGGATTCTCGATCTGGTCGAAAATGCCAGTAGTAAGAAAGCTGAAACAGAGAAATTTATTACTAAATTCGCCCGTCGGTATACGCCGATTGTGGTAATTTCATCGCTACTAGTAGCCTTAATTCCACCGCTGGTAATCCCAGGTTCAACTCACGCTGAGTGGGTATATCGCGCTCTGGTGTTGTTAGTAATCTCCTGCCCTTGTGGATTGGTAATTAGTATTCCCCTCGGCTATTTTGGGGGCATTGGTGGCGCAGCTAAACGGGGAATTTTGGTGAAAGGATCGACATTCTTAGATACTTTAGCTGGAGTTAAAGCGATCGCGTTTGATAAGACGGGGACGCTAACTAAGGGCGTATTTAAAGTAACTGAAATTGTCCCGCATAATGGTTTTAAGCAAGACGACTTGTTACGCATTGCAGCCGAGGCGGAAGCAAATTCTAACCATCCGATCGCCAAATCAATTCGCACAGCTTATAATCGACCGATTGATGAATCTATCATTTCAAATTATACCGAAATTGCCGCTCACGGGATTCAGGCGACGATTGAAGGAAAGTTAATATTAGCGGGTAACGATCGATTGATGCACCGCGAGAATATCGCTCATGATACCTGTGATGTCGAGGGTACTGTCGTGCATTTAGCAGTCAATCGGATCTATGCTGGGTACATTATTATTGCTGATGAAATAAAAGAAGATGCAGTGCAGGCGATTCGCGATCTCAAAGCCGCAGGTGTCGAGCGGATTATGATGCTGACGGGGGATTCACAAGCGGTAGCAGCACGAATCGCGAAAACTTTGGGAGTAGATACTTTTGCGGCGGAATTATTGCCAGAAGATAAAGTAGCCGCAATTGAAAAACTGCTCGGAGAATTTCACAACAAAGGTAAAGTTGCTTTCGTCGGCGATGGAATTAATGACGCGCCTGTAATTGCCAGAGCGGATGTGGGAATTGCGATGGGTGGATTGGGTTCGGATGCCGCAATTGAAACGGCGGATGTTGTACTGATGACGGATGCTCCTTCAAAGGTTGCGGAAGCAATTCAGGTGGGTAAAAAAACTCACGCGATCGTCTTGCAGAATATCATCTTTGCTTTAACTATTAAAGTGATTTTTATCGGACTAGGTTTGATGGGATTAGCCACAATGTGGGAAGCTGTTTTTGCTGATGTTGGGGTAGCATTAGCTGCAATTTTTAATGCAACTAGAGTCTTGAAATAACTGGTAGATAAATATTGCTCGATCGAGGAAGCGATCTAGTTACATAGCCAAGTTTTGGTAGAAATTAAGAATATCATCATATACAACCTAGATATAGAATCAAAGCAGCAAGTCTATTTTGATGAAACTAGTCAAAATTTCACTAAAATTTCACACATATTTGCAAAAATGTAAAGGTATGTCTGTAAATACTCGGTTCGATCGAACATGATGACACGATCGCGATCGTGTAAAACTATCATTTACCAAATATTGAGGATTATCGATGAAATTTTTCAACATCAGCTTAATTGCTTTGAGTAGTGCCAGCTTACTCTTCTTAGGTGCTTGTAGTAATGATGATAAAGCCGCCAAAACTGAAAGTACCACAACTTCAACTCCAGCAGCTAAAACTGAAACTACTATAGCTACCAAAGATGGGGAAAAGCATAGTGAAGGAGATGGACATGACCATGCTAAAGGGGACAAAAAAGATGGTCATAGTGGTCAAGTGGTGCAATCTGGAAAATATCATGTAGAATTTGCATCCGATCCAGCAAAAGATTCAACTCATCTAGATATCAAGCTGCATGGTGAAAAAGACCAAGAGATTACTGACGCTAAACTTACAGCTCAAGTGCAATTACCCGGTGGTACCAGTCAAACGGTACCAGTTCCCTATAATACTGAGGAGAAGCAGTATGTAGCAAAACTAATGACGACAGCAACAGGAGATTATCAAGTTGTACTCCAAACTGATGTTAAAGGTGAAAAATTTAACAGTCGGTTTAGCTTTAAAAGATAATTATTAACCTACCTTCCGCACTTTAGGTTAGTAGCCTCCCGTGATTCTAGTCGGGGCAATTAATGAATTGCCCCAACTAGATTCACGGGAGACGGAAGGAGGAAATGGTAGCCTAATTTCTGCCATCTAGTACTAGG
>JANMEL010000157.1:0-38039 GCA_031376885.1 Chamaesiphon sp. OTE_70b_metabat_96
CCCCCTATCCCCTATCCCCTATCCCCTATCCCCTTGATCGCAATTTACCCTGGCAGTTTCGACCCAATTACCAATGGTCATTTAGATATCATCGAACGAAGTAGTAGAATGTTCGATCGAGTGGTAGTGGCGGTGTTACGCAATCCAAATAAAACGCCACTATTTACAGTCGAACAACGAATACAACAGATTCGTACGGCGACAAAGCACTTACCCCAAGTGGAAGTAGATAGCTTTGATGGATTGACAGTTACTTATGCCCATCTCATCGGCGCGAAAGTGTTGCTGCGGGGACTTAGAGTGTTATCTGACTTTGAGAAAGAACTGCAAATGGCGCATACTAATAAAACCCTATCTACTGAAATTGAGACAGTATTTTTGGCAACTTCGACAAAATATGGTTTCCTGAGTAGTAGTATCGTTAAAGAAATCGCTAGATTTAACGGCTCGATCGATCGCCTCGTTCCCCCCCACGTTGCTTTGGAGCTATACAAATGTTACAATCACCCCGTTACTCAGATGACAACAATAATTTCCCCTCTCCCTCAGACTCTCGACAGTTAAACGAAGGAGAAGAGCATCATATGGAACTAGACTCCACCCATATCGAAGCTACACTAGACAAGTTAGAGGAGACAATCCTCAAAAGTCCTCGTGTACCTTTGACGGGTAAAACGATGGTAAATGAGGAGGAGTTATTAGAACAAATCGATTTAGTTCGATTGAGCTTACCGCCAGCAATTAAAATCGCTCAAGAGATTCTGCAACACAAGAACCAGATTATCCAAGAAACCCAGCAACAAGCACAGCAAATGCTCGCAGAAGCCAATCAGCGAGCTTATCAGATTGCGAATGAATTGGGAATTGTCGAACGTGCAGAACAAGAAGCCAGAGAAATTCATCAAATAACGACATCTCAATGCGAGCAGATGCGTCAACAAACTATTGTAGAAGTCGATCGAATTCGCGAGTTAAATATTCTAGACATCGAGCGAATGCGCCAAGAGACGATCGCCGAATGTCAAGCCACCCAAACTGGTGCGGATGAATATGCCGATCGCATTCTCGCTCAAATGGAGCATCAATTTAGCGATCTCCTCCAATCGATTAAATTAGGTAGACAAAGATTGCAACCCTCATCTGTTTCAGCTACTAGCGATCGATCTCCAGAACCAGAAATGAATGAATAATTAATAATTATTAACGAGAAGCAGGGGTCTAAATCCCACACCTTTAGGTGGATTGTTTTTAAGGTGGGGTTGAAATCCCCACCCTAAAAACAAGGGTTCTCAATTCTCAATTCTCAATTCTCAATTCTCAATTAATTATCATCCAACGTCTCATCAGTCGATTTGGCCCTTTTGCGATCTGCTAATTGGAGGATAATTTGTTGGTGTCTCTCGCGAGTAATCGGATAGAAATAGGCAATAATCAACCCGCCAATCAGCGCAATAGTAGGCATTGGGCCGATCGCCAGTCGGATGGCGAGCAATACTTCTGGTGGCTGAATTGGGGCGGGAATAGCATCAGTGGGATGGATATATCCAGTCCATTCCAAACTTTGTAAAATCACTGCCAACGCCACACCCAAACAGATTTTTTGCAAGAACACCATAAAACTATAAAACAACCCCTCGCGGCGTTCGCCAGTTTGCAGTTCGTCCAAATCGATGACATCGGGCAACATCGCCCACGGCACCAAATACGCCGTAGACACCCCCAATCCGGCCATCATCGCCAAAAGGTACAAAGCAGCATTTTGACCTGGCTGAAGCAGGAATAGCCCCGCCTGAGAGATAATCCAGAACCCTGTGCCCATGAAGTAAACCGCTTTTTTGCCTACTTTTTCACTAATGCGACTCCATACAGACAACATCACTAAAGCTGTACCTTGTACTGCGAGGATAATCAGCGGCGAATCCGCCTGTTTTAAGCCCAACCAACTCACTGCAAAATAGGGAATAATCGCGGCTGTCAGTTGGAGACTAAACCAGGAGCATAGATAAATACCGACGACGTAGAGGAATGGGCGATTGCTAAATGCCGATCGCAGTTGCTCTTTGAGGGGCATCGGGGATTTAGGTGTGGTAGGCAGCGGTTGTACTTTGAGCATCAGTTGCGCCCGTTTTTCGGTACCCCAAACGCAATAAAATATCGGGATGACCGAGAGAATGCCGCAAATAATCCCGATCGTCAAATACTGCTGTGCGGGATCTTTGACTACTTGAAATACCGTGCGGGCAATTAGTAGGGCGACAATACTCGCACCCAAGGAAAAGGAAAATCGATAACTACTCAAACTCGTGCGCTCGTTGTAGTCTTGAGTCAACTCGGCTGTCAATGAGCTGTAGGGGAGACTATACATCGTATAAAATGTCCCCAGAAAGAAGGCGATAATCGTGTAAAACCAAAACAATCCCCATTGATTGCTTTCAGGAAAAGGAATCAACCACTGAATGATAAAAAAGAATCCCATCGGAATCGCCGCGACGATCATCCAAGGATAACGTCGCCCCCACCGCGCTCTAATTTTGTCACCAAATAGTTCGCCGCGATCGCTCGCCATGCCAATCAATGGATCGTTAATCGCATCCCAGATTCGCACCACCAACTGAGTACCCCCTGCTAAACCTGGAGATAAGTGAGCTACATCGGTAAAAAACGGGGAGAGATATGACAATAACAAAATTCCAATTATCGCCCCCCCAATATCTCCGGCTCCATAGGCAAATTTAGTCCCAAACGTCATTTTTTCGACGATCGGTATGCTATTTTGGTCGATGGGATGAGATTCTGAATTATTCATCGAAATTTTTGATTCTGAATACTATAGAAGAAATATCAGATCCCCGACTTCTCCAAGAAGTCGGGGATCTAGCTTCTCCAAACGCGATCGCAGTTTAGATTCTGACTTGAGTACGGCTGGTCGCCAGAGCTTCGACTATACTGCGGACTGTGGCAATCATGGCAATCTCATCATTAAGCTTATTAATTGCCGAACCCACGCCGATACCCGCAGCACCAGCCGAAATTGCCAAGGGTGCTGTGACACTGGATAAACCAGACGCACAGATGACGGGAACATCGACAGCGCGGGAGATCTCATAAGCCGCCGCTAGAGTAGGTGTAGCCTTCTCAAACAAACCGAGGGTACCTGAATGAGTGGGTGCGCTACTAGTGCCGCCTTCGGTTTGGATGATATCTGCACCCGCACCAACTAGAGCTTGAGCCAACTCAACTTGTTTGTCGAGAGTCAAGATGTGGGGAACGGTCACAGATAGGGTAATTTGGGGCAGCAAGGCACGGGTAGCGCGAGTCAGGGCCAAAACCTCGTCAGCTTCAAATCGGATGCCTTGAGCGTAAAAACTATCGAAGTTACCGATTTCGATTAGATCTGCACCAGCTTCTACCGCAGTGACAAATAATTGGGGTTCTACCGCCGAAACACAAATTGGTAAGTTGGTAAGTTGACGCGCCATGCGGACTAGGTTAGGATCGGCAGCAATATCGATGAATGTAGCACCACCGCGATCGGCTGCTTTGACTACCATCGCTACTCGATCGAGATCGAAATTATTCAACCCACTGATGACTTTGAGGACTTGGTTGTTAGCAAAGGCTGCTTGCAGGTTATTCAACATGTTCGTTACTTTCTGAAGGGACGTGTATATCTCTGCACTATTTTGACACCGATCGGGTAAAACTTACTAGTCCCAGAAGCATACCGCAATATTTTTAGATAGTGTAAACAGCCTGATGGATTTACGATCGCTATTGTTGAGTGGCAAATATCAGTGGGATGGAAATCCACCGACTACGGAGCAAGATATTACAGCTTTGGTGTCTTCGATCCCGATTCCTTTGCCATTTGAGTATCTAGATTTGCTCCGGTTGAGTGATGGTGGGGAAGCTCAATTGTGCGGGTTTCCAAATTACGTCCGCATCTGGTCTGCGCGGCTGGCGATCGACTACAATCAAGGTTATGAGGTGCAACAATGGTTGCCAGGATTTGTCGGAATTGGGGATAATGGCGGCGGTGAAATGGTGGGTTTTGATACGCGGTTTGGGCAGCCGTATCGAGTATGTACGATCCCATTCGTGCCAATGGAATGGGATTGTTTATCACTCGATGCGACGAATTTTTCGATATTCATTCAGCGGTTGTTAGTAAAACCAACTGTTTTCGATTGAAATAAATTCTCCGCCAAACTGCGATCGAACCCACCAGATCGCCCGTAAAATCTAAAGTTATCCCGATCGTCAAAGCGCAGAAATAAATCTAGAAGCTACAGATAGACGCTGGCTGTACTGGGCAGCTTTTGACATTGATTTTATTGTCACTGAGCCAAAAAGTCTTCAAATTATTCAACTTCGCCAGAGGCTTCACATCAACAATCTGATTGTTATTGAGCCGAAGATCGGTCAATTTATTCAACCCTGCCAGGGGTGTCATATCAGCGATCTGATTGCTATTGAGTCGAAGAGTGAGCAAATTATTCAAGTTCGCCAGAGACTTCACATCAACGATCTTATTGCTACTAAGGCAGAGGCTAGTCAGATTATCCAACTTTGCCAAAGACTTCACATCAACGATTTGATTGTTATTGAGTGAGAGAGTCTTCAGATCGGTTAAGTTCGCGATCGCTTCCACATCAAAAATTTGATTGTTATCGATCGATAGAGAAGTCAATTTTTTCGAGCCAGCGAGTGAGGCGATATTGACGATCTTATTGTTATTGAGACTGAGTTCGCCCAAATTCATTAACTGTGCAATCGGTTTCACATCGATAATTTGATTGCGATCGATCGAGAGGTTAGTCAAATTACTCAATCCGGCGATCGGTTGGAGATCGATAATGCTATTGTTATTGAGCCAAAGACTAGTTAGATTACGCAAACTGGCGATCGGCTTGAGATCGACGATTTGATTTCGATTTAGCCGTAGCTCAGTCAAATTATTCAATCTAGCGATCGGTTGCAGATCGACCATTTTATTACTACTGAGCCAGAAAGTGGTCAATTTGTTCAATCCCACCAGCGACTTGACATCAGAAATTTGATTACTATCGAGTCTGAGCGTAGTCAAACCATTTAACTGTGCCAGAGGTTTGACATCGACAATTTCGTTGCTATTGAGTGATAGCGTAGTCAAATTACGCAACTCGCCAATTGAATTAACATTGATAATTTGATTGCGATCGAGCCTGAGATCGACCAATTTTTTCAATCCGGCAATCGGCTTGACATCGATAATTTCGTTACCATCGAGGGAGAGAAAGGTCAAATTTGTCAATCCAGCGATCGGCTTGATATCGATGACTTCATTATTTTCAAGCGAGAGAAAGGTCAAATTCGTCAATCCGGCAATCGGCTTGATATCGATAATCTTATTCTCACTGAGATCGAGTTTAGTTAGGCTTCTCAGTTTTTGGTCGGCGAGTTGGCAGTTATTAGTACCAACTTTTTTTAATAATATATCGATCGTCTCTCTTGTCTCTTCGGATACAGATTTTTGGCTACACCACTGGGCAAAACTTTTAGTTTTCGGCTGTGCGGTGGTTGCAGTCGCTAACGCGAGCAGGATTGCACTGCTCAGGATTGTACTGCTCACGAGTGCCAAGACTTTTTTCATGATTTTAGATTAATCCGATCGGGGTTAAGCATCTAGACGAAATGGTTGCACAAATCTTTCGATGTCTTTCTCAATGCTAGCATAGGGTGTAGATAAGTACGTGTTCCCGATCGCCAAATTTAATAGATTTCAGATCGCGTTCGATTTCCGTATATAGGGATACCCACAATGGGTATCCCTCCCGATGAATTTTAGTCACAATTCATCAGCATACGATCGAGCACAGCATCTAAAATTTACAGATAGATTCTGGTTTGACTGGACAACTTTTGACAGCAAGTTGATTTCCAAAGAGTCGAAGATCGGTCAATTTAGCTAAACTAAGTAGAGGTTGAAGCTCGATGATTTGATTGTTATCGAGGGAGAGCCGCGTCAAATTAGTCAACTCACTCAGGGGCTTGACATCGACAATTTGATTGCTATCGAGCCAAAGATCGGTCAATTTCGTCAACCCACCAACTACTTTCACATCAACAATTCGATTGTTAGCGAGCCGAAGATCGGTCAAATTCGTCAATCCAGAAATTGGTTGAAGATCGGCGATCTGATTGGCACTGAGGGATAGACTAGTTAATTTAGTTAACCCAGAAATTGGTTGAAGATCGACAATTTGGTTGCTACCCAGCCAGAGATCGTTCAAATTAGTCAACCCAGAAATTGGATCGATTTCGACGATTCGATTGCTAGCGAGCCGAAGATCGGTCAATTTTGTCAATCCGCCCAAGGGTTTGAGATCGACGATTCGAGCAAAGTTGAGCGATAGCTTCGTCAAATTAGTCAATCCACTCAGAGGTTTGACATCGACAATTGGGTTGAAATCGAGGGAAAGACTAGTTAACTTAGTTATCCCAGCCAGGGGTTGAAGATTGACAATTTCATTAAAATCGAAGGAGAGCTTCGTCAAATTAATCAACCCAGTCACAGGCTTGACATCGACGATTTGATTGAAATTGAGGGAAAGATTAGTTAATTTTGTCAATCCAGTCAGAGGCTCGATCTCGATAATGCGATTGAAATCGAGGGAGAGACTAGTCAATTTTGCCAACTTAGCAATTGGCTTGACATCGACGATGAGATTGTCTTTGAGCGACAGACTAGTCAAATTACTCAACTTAGCTAGAGCATCGATTTCGGCGATTTCATTAAAATCGACAGAGAGACTAGTCAATTTCATCAACCCACCGAGGGGCTTGACATCGGCGATTTGATTGCCATTGAGCCGGAGATCAGTCAACTTCTTCAAGCCACCCAAAGGCTTGACATCGACGATTTGATTGCCTTGAAGGGAGAGACTAGTCAAATTACCAAACTCCGCCAATGGCTGAAGATCGATAATTCGGGTGTCGTTGAGTTCGAGTTTCGTCAGACTCCTAATTTGACGCTCGGCTTTTTGACAGTCTTTGTTACCAGCTTTTTGGAGTAGTACGTCGATCGTATATCTAATATCCACAGGTGCTGATTTTTTTTCGTTACACCAGGCGGCAAAGCTGTTTGGTTTTGGCTGGGTAGGTTGTGACTGAGTTGATTTTAGGCGATTGGATTTGAGTCGAGACTGTGGTGTAGATGCTATTGTTAAGGACTGAAATAAAAATATCGATCCACTTACCAGTGCTAACACTTTTTTCATAATTTTAGATAAATTCGATCCATATCAGTATCCTCTAAAATTGTTCTAGAAGTCATAATTATTTCATATATGCCTAGTTCTACGATCGTTCGATCGCATTTTTCGCACTAATATTTCCTTTTAATGTGTAAACCGACACAACTCTGCCTAATTCACACCAACTCCGCCAAAATATTAGTCACCTCACCTTGATGGTGCCGTCGATTATCGTCGTAAAGAGTCAGAGTATTTAGATCTGCATGACGACTTAATTTCTGCACCCTGCGAGTATCCCCATTAGTGGCATCCAGAGCTGCCGTAATCGCACTGTGACGAACACGGTGGGGACTCATCACTTTGTATATCCCAGCAAGTGTTCCCGTCTCTCTGACAAGCTTATAGATAGCATTACCACTCAACCGATGCCCCTTCGTCACTCGATCGAGAGTACAAAACAACGGCTCGCTGGCTTTGCATTTCCCCCGCATCGCTAACCAAGCTTGAATCGCTTGCACCGACTGACTGCTAAGATCGATCGATTGGCGTTGCACCTTCCCCTTACCAATAATCCACAACTTACCACCGATCGGATCGAAATCCTTCACATTCGCCTGACACAACTCCGCCCGTCTGAGCGCATTATCCCACAACAGCCGCAACATGGCATAATCCCGCACTCCCTTGAGTGTATCTCGATCGAACACCCCAATCATCCCCTGATACTCCGTCGGATTCACCCCCGAAGTATCCCGATAAGTCTCTACCTGTACCCCATCCACATCCGCCAAATCGTAGTGACATTCACCCACTTTCCGCGCATAATCCACCAGACTCTTGATCGCCGCCAGTCGAGTATTAATAGTAGACGGTGCTAACCCTCGATCGGTCAATATGCGCCGATACCTCAATACTAGCGTCATCGCCTGATATCGATCGAGTGCCAAAAATTCCCTCACCAACTCTGGTGTCGGCGTTGCTTTCGCCACCTGCACAAAAAAGTCAACCAATGCCTTAGTATACGTCCGCCGCGTATTCGGCGATCGTCTGTCGGCAATTAGTTCGCTCAATAAATCCCGCTCGGCGATATCGCTCAGAGATGATAGGGGCGATGCAGCGATGGTGGTGAGTAAACTCAATGTAGGAAATTGGGGGTAGTTTAGCGAAGTCTGATTATCTAAATATTACCCTATGAAGCCGATCCTATCTTCATGCGGCGATCGACTTTCAATCCCCCACCTCAACAGCAGATAGTTGTTAGGATAGAGAAAGAAAACTAGACCCCATCCCAACAACCCAATTAATTATTAATTATTAATTATCAATTATTAATAACTTAGTACAGCCTCTTCAAAACATAATCAGCCAAATCTACCAACGCTTGGAGCGAATCCGAGGGAGCTAAACCCGTCAATTGAGCTACAGCTAACTGTGCGTGGTGCTGGGCTAATGCGCGAGATTTTTCAATCCCTTTACTATCAGCAATTAAAGCTAGAGCCTTGGTTAAATCTTGCTCATCTTCAAACTCCGTCGCAATCAATTCTCCCAATTGAGGATGCTCTTCCATCGCATATAGCGTTGGAGCAGTCAGATTGCCACTCGCCAGATCCGAGCCAGCAGGTTTACCCAAAACTTCAGCCGTAGCCGTAAAATCGAGGATATCATCGACGATTTGGAAAGCTAACCCCAGATTTCGCCCGTATAGATAGAGCTTCTCGCAGGTATCAGCAGACATCTCGCTGAGGGTTCCAGCGGCTTTAGCACTATTAGCCAGGAGCGATGCAGTTTTATAATAACTCTTATCTAGATACGCGGCGATCGAGAAATCCGTTTCAAACGCATTCAAACCCTGTTGAATTTCGCCCTCAGCTAAGTCCATAATGACCTGTGACAGCAGCTTAACCACTTCCAGGTTATCTAGGTTAGCCAAGTACCAACTCGACTGTGCAAAGAGGAAATCCCCCGCAAGTACTGCCACCCGATTATCGAATAGACTATGAACTGTCTCTACTCCCCGACGGGTATCGGCGTTGTCTACCACATCATCATGGACTAGACTCGCTGTATGAATCATTTCGGTAATTTCAGCCAGTCGCCGATGCCTGGGGGTAATATCCCCATCTGGCGTGGTGACTCTGGCAACTAATAATACGATGGCTGGACGCACGCGCTTTCCACCAGCCCCAAATAAATGTTCGGCTGCGAGGTATAAAATTGGGTGCCGAGCACCGACAAGGTTTTTGAGGTTCTCTGTCAAAACTTCCAAGTCAGCTTCAACAGGGGCAAATAGTGATTTCACTGAGGTCATCGATCGGGCAGCTCAGAGCGTGAGTTTACGAAACTTTACAACCATTCTAAGCTATTTTAGGGGATAGGGGATAGGGGATAGGGGATAGGGGTACCTCTGTTAAGGTGACCTTCCTTCACCAAACCCTTAGGTTGTCACCCTATTCCCTATTCCCTATTCCCTATTCCCTATCCCCTACCTAAACAACCATTGGTAAAACTATTTGTTCTACCACAGGCTTTGTGGGGAGCCATTGGCTGGCGAATTGGGCAAAGGGAGCGGGATCTCCACTGACGGTAAATTTGGTAGGGGAGGGGATGCCACGATGTTGAATGCCGAGGATCTCGATTTCTTTGACAGCAGCGGCGACGACATGAACCGCAGGATTGATGCGGCGGATCGAATCGGGGATGAATTGACGTAAAACTCGCTCTAGATGAGGATAATGGGTACAACCATAGACTAATGTATCGATACCTACCTCAAGCAATGGTTGAATATATGCTCTGGCTACGGCTCGTGTGTATGGCTCGTGTAGGCGATTGTTTTCAATTAGGGGGACAAATTCAGGGCAGGCAACTTGCCACACTTGGGCATGAGGATTAGCTTCCTGAATGGCGTGGAGATAGGCATCACTATTCACTGTCGCTTGAGTTGCAATTACGCCAATTTTACGTCCGTGAAGTGCAGCGGCTCTAGCTCCTGGTAAAATTACGCCCAAAATGGGTAAATCATACTCGCTTTGGACGATCTCTAGTGCTAGAGCTGAACTAGTATTGCACGCGACGATCGCCATTTTGACCTTTTCTTTGACCATCAAGTCCAGGGTTTGGCGGGTGAATTCCACAATTTCGCTGGCACTACGGTTGCCATAGGGGACTCTAGCAGTATCCCCAAAGTACAGTACTGACTCCTGTGGCAATTGACGATAAATTTCCTGCAAGACGGTTAACCCACCTACTCCGCTATCGAACACGCCAATTCGGGAGACTTCATCTGAGTGGAGCGGGCAGTCGAAAGTGGATCTGTCTTGCATATTGTGGTAAAAAATGAAACTTAGTCGTTATTCTTCACGTACTCGATAATACCTTGGGCGATCCCTTCTGCCAGTGCTTTTCGATAGTCGTCGCGACTCAGACGAGCGGCTTCGCTTTCGCTGGTGAGATATCCGAGTTCAACTAGGATAGCTGGGATAGAAGATTTTCGCAATACTAGAAATCGCGCAGATCTGACGCGCCTGTCGGCGATAAAGAATCCATTTTTGTTTACATACTCCAGTACGTTCTGATGGACGGTTTCGGCGAAGGTTTTGCCGATATTGTAGTGGTACAATTCTAGTCCATTGACATCGGGGCGGTTGTCGATCGAGTTGGCATGAATACTCACAAATAGGGTTGCACCAGCTTGACGAGACATGACGACTCGTTCATCCAAACCGACAAAATAATCAGCGTTGCGGGTCATTCTAACTTGAATGCCGTTTTTTTCCAAGATTTGGGCGACACGGGTCGATACAGGTAAAATTACATCAACTTCCCGCAATCCGTCAAGTCCGATCGCCCCAGGATCTTTGCCACCATGTCCAGGATCGATCATCACCAGTGCTTTACCATTTCCGGCTGGAGAGCTGGTATCGGGTTTGGGGACTGGAATGGGGGTGGCTTTGGGGACTGGAATTGCTACACCTGGACTACTAGCAATGTTATTCACTGGTTGTAGGTACACCCAGCGATTGTCCAAGTACTGGCGGACGACATCGGCTCTGACCCCATCGGCACGGCGAACGAGGATATTTACGTTATCTCCTTGGGTACTCACCGTCAGATAGCGTTTGGACTCGGCGGGGACTTGATACTCATTGCTCAATCGAGCATTGGGGATCGCGATCCGGTAGGTGGATGTGGCACTATCGAAGGTGCTAGTATACCTAACTTGGGTTTTGTTTTGACGATCGGCTTGAATTAATATTCCGGTGCGAGTGGGGTCAAGGGCGATATAGTTGATGGGGACTGTCGCAGAGCTTGTCGTTGTGCTCGGTTGTATGGGAGTCGATTGGACGAGTTGACCCTGTTCGTTAAAAACTGATACCGCGCCGACGGGTGCACCGTTGCGAAAAGATTTTAGTGGTTGAGGGGCGGGTAATTGGATCGACCACTGACGGGGGTTACTAGCTTGAATTAATATTTGTTGTGGATCGATCGAGTATTCAGGATCGAGTTCCAAGACCATTCTCGTCCGCCCTGGTTCGACTTGCCCCACCCTGAGCGATCTCAACCCATTGCTGAGGGTTTGGGTTGCGGTGGCTCGACTAAAGTTGGTATCTGGCAAATCGACAACCAATCTGCTGGGATTTGCCAGTAGTTGAGCTGAAGGTTTGACTGCTGTGTTGGTGGTAAAATCAACCCGATTTTCAGTGGGGTCAAATTGCCAAGACATCAGATCTGCTGCTGAGGCGGGCAGCGACATCATGACGAAACTGAAAGCACTGGGTAATAACCAGTTGGATCTCATACTTACTCCTACGATCGAGATTACCTTGGTGAAATTGGTGGGGTGACGGGAGGGGCAAAGGATGGGAGGGTCGTTCCACGTTCGGGAACGGGGAAATTGACATACCAGTCGATCGGATTTTCCCCAATGAATTTGACTCGATTGGGATCGAGTGTAAATCCTGGCTGTAGCTCCAAGACGATTCTGGTCGTACTGCCATCAAACTGACCAATCCGCAGCGATCGAAAGTTACCAGTTAATTTATCAGTAACTGTGGGTTTTGGAAACGTAGTACTGGGCAGATCGATAATGAGTCGGGTGGGATTGAACAACATTACCGATTTGGGCTGTACTGGGCCATCAGTCCTAAAATCCAACCGATTTCTAGTCCGATCGAATTTCCAAGCGGCTAATTTACCTGCCTGAGCGGGAGCCTCTAGCAGACAAAAACTAATAATACTAACGAGTAAAAACTGAAGTTTCACAATATTCTATCCTTAACAGTAGATTCCATCTCCAATCCTCCCCAACTTTGGCAAGGGCAAGCGAGATCGCCTTGGACCAAAAAAATTGGTGACTGGCTCTTGTGTAGATGAATTTATAGATCGGATTGTTTCTGTTGGCTGCAAAAAAGATCGATCGTTTAGGACTCTGAGGTAAGATACCACGAATTTGGATCTGTTTTAAATTAAGCTCGAAACTCCCTGAGCGATCGAGTCAAAATTGGATTTTTGGGGGCTTGTGTCCAAAGTATCGATCCAGATGTCATAAAGTATACCTATAAGATTCCCTTCCCTGCGCCTCGATCGACCAATATAGTAAATAATAGTAAAGCTATGGAGTAAAAAACCCGATCGGTCTGCCATTCGCGCTCATTTTTCCGTAGCATAAGGATCTGTAAACCTCAGATCCCACCTGTCCTTGCTCTCGAAGGAGCGGCCAAGGACAAGTGAAGATCGTCAGCCAACTCTGCCGCCGTAGGGGAGAATCGTAATCTAGTGAGCAATGAACAATCGGTGTTAAGCGAGTTATTGCGGCAAATGCCCCAACTCCGTTCGCACCTATACTTTAAATCTTCCCTCACTGCTCTATCTCATGCGATGGAGGATCGGGTACTCGCGGGTACAGATCGGCCATTGCTGATTGCCAGTTTTCAACAAGAAAAATTCTACCGCCAAGAAGCCCATCGCTATCGCCGACTGGGAGAAATCAGCGATCATGTCTATGTTTTGGCTGCCCCTGATGCGGAATTTAGCGATGTCGATCGATATTATGAGCTGATTCCCTTCACTAGCGATGATGCTTTAGCCTCAGAGTGGCACTTGGTTGTAATCGGCCCTCAGTCTTCAGCCTGTCTCGTCTGTCGCGAAAAAATATTACCGCCCACACCAGGCTCGGTACTGCCAGATATCGATTCTTCCCGCAGATTTGAGGGGGTTTGGACATTCGATCGTCAAGTAACGATCTCGACGGCCCATATTTTGCTCGATCGAATTCAACAGTATCGACCCGAACTAGCCGCTAAAATCGCCCAGACCAAGCGAGATTTCCTAATTACGATCCCCACGTTACCCCAAGACCATTCGGCCAGTGCTGACGTGTTTGTGCAGCGGCTGGTGACATATTTACAAGCCAGACAATATAAGCTCCTCAAAGCTTATCGCTCGATCGAGGAAAAAGAAGAGCGCGAACGATTGGTCAATTCGATTACGCGGGCAATTCGCCGGAGTCTCAATCATGACGATATTTTGGAAATCGCCGTGCAAGAGCTAGGGCGAGCCACTGGAGTCAGTCGATGTCTGCTATATCAATACCGCGCCGACGATCGCACTGTCAAAATTGTCCATGAATATCTCGCTAATCCACAAATTCCCTCTCTAGTCGGGCAAAACTGGAGTTTGACAGACAATCCCCTCTTTCAAACCGTGCTAGAAAGTCGTGAATCAGTAGCCCTCGCCGAAGTTCCCATCTCCAAAACTTGTCAACGAAATCTGACAAAATTAAAGATTACCGATTGGTCGATGGTACCGATCGTCCACCAAGACAGGATCTTGGGCATCATTGAGCTACATCAGAGCCAACCGATACCCTTACCCTGGTCTGATGATACAATCGCCCTAGTAGAAGCGATCGCCACTCAAATCGGCAGCACCCTAATTCAAGCCGAATCCTACGCCAATCTAGAGTACGTCAACCAACAACTAGAGGCACTCGATCGCACTCGTGCTAATCTAGTCGCCATTACCGGACACGAACTACGGACACCACTATCTACCATCCAAGTTTGTCTAGAAAGTCTAGCTACAGAGCCGGATATGTCCCCAGAACTCCGCCAAGTCATGCTCAATACCGCATTAGGCGATGCGGAGCGGATGCGGAAACTAGTTCAAGATTTTCTCACCCTTTCCCAACTCGAAAGTGGGCGCGTTCAATGGCACCCCGAAGCACTTTCTCTAGATGAATGCGTCAGCTTGGCGATGAGTGGTCTAAATGGTCGTCATTACGGTCGGAGTTTACCCAAAATTGTCACGAATATCCCCGCTAGTTTACCCTTCGCTCGTGCTGATGGCGAGTGGCTTGTAGAAGTCCTCACCAAGCTGCTGGATAATGCTTGTAAATTTACCACTGTTGAGGATGCTCCACAAGAGCGGCTACGTCAACAAATTACCATCCAAGCCCGCAAACACAAATCGATGTTAGAAGTAATTATCTCCGATACCGGACGCGGGATCGAACCCGAACTATTACAGACAATCTTTGAGCGATTTTACCAAGCTGAAGGCTCACTCAGACGCACTACTGGGGGTACGGGTTTGGGCTTGGCAATCTGTCGCCAAATCGTCACCAGTTGGGGTGGGGAAATTTGGGCGGAATCTGCTGGCAAGGATTCGGGTAGTCGGTTTCACTTTACAGTACCAGCGATCTAGGGGGGAGGGGGAGAAGGGGAATTAATTTTCCCTATTCCCTATTCCCTATTCCCTATTCCCTATTCCCTATTCCCTATTCCCTATTCCCTATCCCCTATCCTGCTGTTTCAAAAACTCAGTATTGACCTTAGACTCACGGGTGAGGGAGACTTTGCCAGTGCGGGCGATTTCTTTGATGCCAAATTTTTGGAGAACTTGGACGATCGCCACAATTTTACCAGGATCGCCGACTACTTCGAGGGTGAGAGATTCCTCAGCGATATCTACTACCCGCGCGCGAAAAACATTTGCTAGTTCCAGAATCTCCGATCGACTGACACTACTAGCATGAACCTTGAGTAGCATCAATTCCCGTTCTACACAAGGATCGTTGGTAATATTCAACACCTTGAGCACATTAATGAGCTTGTACAATTGTTTGGTCAGTTGTTCGATCGAGTGTTCGTCACCGTCAACTACCATGATCACTCGCGATCGACCCACTTGTTCGGTCGGCCCTACCGCCAGACTTTCAATATTAAAGCCTCGTCGGGCAAATAAGCCCGCAATCCGGGTCAATACTCCGGCTTCATCTTCAACCAAAACAGAGAGTGTATGTTTCATCCAGGGGTCAGGGGTCAGGGGTCAGGGGGGGGAGGGCGAGAGGGGGAGAGGGGGAGAGGGGGTTAGTAGGGATTTAAACAAGGTTCTTTATTCTCTCACAATTTTTGACGATCGCAAATTTTCAAAATGTGATGATTTTCTTTGACATCGATCGAAAGTACCCCACATAATGATTGAGGTCCAAATCTTTTCAATGGAGTCTTGTCATCATGGGTTTCTTACAAAAAATGTTCGGCATGGAAAAACCAGAGAACGCCGAGGTCAATCCCGCTCCCGCACCTGAAGCTGTCGATCCCAACACTGGTGCTACTGGTGAGGAAATCGCCCCTGAGCGGGTTGGATTGAGTGGCGAATACGACCAAAGTGGCTTGGCGAAACGTGTTGCTCTTGCCTTCGATGAAGATGCATCGGTTACTGATGTAGATACACTCTGGATCGCTCAAACTGGCGGTACTGTTGTGTTGAAAGGTTCTGTCCCCAGCCAAGAAATCCTCGATACAGCGATCGAATTGGCAAGTGGTGTCTCTGGTGCTACTGATGTCACTTATGACCAAGTTACTGTAGGGTAGGCATCAGAACTAAATAACGTTCAATTCCTCCGTTGGTAAGGCAATTTATGAATTGCCCCTACCAACGGCTGGAGTAATGGTAGATTATCAACTGACTTTTTCCAAACTGACCCCTGACCCCTGACATCTGACCCCTGCTATACTTGTGGGCTGCGATTGTTACTAGTGAAGACAGAACCCTGATCTGGGGGTGTCTTGTTGCGCTTTTTACGTCGGGGAACCCGACGAGCGCGCACCGCTCTGACCCCCAGACCCCCCATTGGGTGGGGGAGTGTCCCCCC
Source organism: Chamaesiphon sp. OTE_70b_metabat_96 (assembly GCA_031376885.1). GTDB lineage: Bacteria > Cyanobacteriota > Cyanobacteriia > Cyanobacteriales > Chamaesiphonaceae > Chamaesiphon. Next base: position 16,393 of record JANMEL010000157.1, read on the forward strand.
CCCAAACCCCCCCCTCAAAGCATAGGTGATTTGAGGGGGGGTTTGGTGAATTCGATTGCCGAAGGCACGCTACGCGAACGCCTTGTTGGTTTGTGGGATGCGGAGATTAGAGATCGGACAAAAGTATCGAATAGTACAGATGCTTACCTTAACAGGGGTACCCCTATCCCCTATCCCCTATCCCCTATCCACTCGATAATGATATCGTTGACTCGATCGGGCAGTTCATGGTGAGCGCAATGACCGACTGACTCTAGACTGACAAGTTTTAGCAGCGGATTGAGAGTCAGCAAAATATCAGCGGTACCTTTGGGAATCATTCGATCTTGTGCGCCCCAGATTAGGAGCATCGGTAGATTCATTCCTGGTAGTAGTTTGCGAATATTCGGCGAAAAATTGCTACTAGTCATCCCCTGCATAATCTTCACAAAAGCTGCTGGAGCGTCGCGTTCGCGGGCTGGAGCGAGGAACAAATCGACTAATCCGTCCGTAACTCGATTTGGGTCAAAATAAGCGATTCTCGCCCATTTACGCGCCACATTGGGCTTACTCACCACCCGAAACAGACCACGTAATAGTAGCGGAGACAAAATCGCCCGCTTAATCCCATTGACTAGAGGTTGGAGCGGTGTGGGAATCATCTCCTGTTCGGCTGACAAATCCGGCAAACTGACCATTACAATCCTCGCCGCCATCTCTGGATGTCGCGCCGCCGCCACCAAAGCCACTAGGGAACCGATCGAATTTCCGACCAAAATCGCTGGCTCACCGATAAAAGTCCGCCAAAAATCATAAATCTGATCGACCCACAAATCGATATCATAAGCCACACTAGGCTTGCGCGAACCACCCCAGCCTAGCAAGTCCAACGCATACACAGTATGACTCGCCGCGAGAACATCAATATTGTGCTCCCAATGGCCGATCGATGCCCCAAACCCATGCACCAGCATCATCGGTGGTAAACTCTGTTCTGACTGAATACATCGCTGGAAACTATAACGAGTTTGCCAACCCCGCCATACCCAATCCCGTTGATACCCTACCCGCTGTTGCCAAGTTCCAGACATAATCTCTCCCGCTAACTTTGCCCCAAACTCCAAACTTCAAACCCTAAAATTAAACTAAAGAATCTTAAACTTTTCCTCACTCCCCATCGAACTTGGGTACAATGGATACATTAGACTCTCTAACCTTAGTTATATAGTTTAAACTGACATCGCCATTGACCGCGATTGCAGATAACCATACCCTTTACCCACCAGAAACTCCCATAGCTATTAAATCTCCCGTCATCGAAAAAAGACGCACCCGCGATCTTCCTCAAATCAACGAACGGATCCGCTTTCCCACAATTCGCGTGATCGGTACCGACGGCGAACAAATGGGCATCCTCACGCCTCAAGAAGCTCAGGCTGTGGCGGATGAGAACGGACTCGATTTGGTTCTCGTCAGTGACAAAGCAGACCCCCCTGTATGTCGAATTATGGACTACGGGAAATATAAATTTGAACTAGAAAAGAAAGCCAGAGAAGCGAAGAAGAAACAACATACCGCTGAAGTCAAAGAAGTCAAAATGCGGTATACGATCGAGGAACATGACTACCAAGTACGAGTTAGTCAAGCCGATCGATTTCTCAAATCTGGCGATAAAGTCAAAGCCACAATCACCTTTCGCGGGCGAGAGATCCAGCATAGCGATCTAGCCGAAAAAGTGCTCAAACGCATGGCTGACGATCTCAAGGAAATTGGTGAAGTTCAGCAGTTCCCCAAAAAAGAAGGGCGAAATATGATGATGCTACTTTCCCCCAAGAAAGCGTAACTTATAGCAACCGCCAGGGCGGTTAGGACAGATGTAAATGCTTCCGCTCTGGCGGAGGCTACGCCAACAAACCATGCTTTGCGTCAGCTTTCCCAAACTGACCCCTGACCCCTGACCCCTGCTATAACTTTCCAGTTGAGAAATAAAACATTTCTTAACACCCCCTTCCAGACGATCGAACATCATGTTCGATCGTTTTTTTGGCCCCATAGAATCCTTACAGTCTCAGGGATCCCCGCCCCACAGACATATAAAGCCTTCTTATAACCTCAGTCAAAAGATCCGATCCAAACCGCGCACACTTCCTGATATAGTGGGACTTAACAAGAAATGTCAACTGGTTCCTGAAGGTTAGGAAATTTATGGCTTACGCGCAAACTCAAACTCAGGCAAAGACTGGGTATAAGGCTGGTGTACAGGATTATCGTCTAACGTACTATACTCCTGACTACACACCTAAAGATACCGACTTGCTAGCAGCTTTTCGGATGACTCCCCAACCTGGAGTACCACCCGAAGAAGCTGGTGCTGCTGTAGCCGCTGAGTCTTCCACAGGTACTTGGACGACTGTATGGACTGACCTTTTAACCGATCTCGATCGTTACAAAGGCCGTTGTTACCACATCGAGCCAGTTCAAGGCGAAGACAATCAATATTTTTGCTTTATTGCTTATCCCTTAGATTTATTTGAAGAAGGTTCCGTAACCAACATGCTTACCTCATTAGTAGGTAACGTATTCGGTTTCAAAGCCCTTCGTGCATTGCGTTTAGAAGACTTACGTATTCCTGTTGCTTATCTCAAGACCTTCCAAGGGCCTCCTCACGGGATCACCGTTGAGCGTGATAAATTAAATAAATATGGTCGTCCGTTGTTGGGTTGTACCATCAAACCTAAACTCGGTCTATCTGCTAAAAACTATGGTCGGGCAGTATATGAAGTTCTTCGTGGTGGTCTAGACTTCACCAAAGATGACGAGAACATCAACTCCCAACCCTTCATGCGTTGGCGCGATCGGTTCTTGTTTGTACAAGAAGCCATCGAAAAATCCCAAGCAGAAACTGGCGAAATCAAAGGTCACTACCTCAACGTGACTGCGCCTACCTGTGAAGAAATGATGGAACGTGCAGAATTCGCCAAAGAAATCGGCACCCCCATCATCATGCATGACTACCTAACAGGTGGTTTTACTGCAAACACTTCCTTGGCAAAATGGTGTCGCGCTAACGGCGTACTATTGCACATTCACCGCGCAATGCACGCAGTAATCGATCGTCAAAAAAATCACGGGATTCACTTCCGCGTGCTGACAAAATGTCTCCGTATGTCTGGTGGCGATCACCTTCACTCTGGTACCGTTGTCGGTAAACTAGAAGGCGAAAAAGGCATCACCATGGGTTTTGTTGACCTAATGCGTGAAAACTACATCGAAGAAGATCGCTCACGCGGTATTTTCTTCACCCAAGATTGGGCTTCCATGCCTGGTGTAATGCCTGTTGCTTCTGGTGGTATCCACGTATGGCACATGCCCGCACTAGTTGAAATTTTCGGCGACGATTCTTGCCTCCAATTTGGTGGTGGTACTGCTGGACACCCTTGGGGTAACGCTCCTGGTGCAATGGCAAACCGTGTCGCACTAGAAGCTTGTATTCAAGCACGTAACGAAGGTCGTAACCTCATGCGTGAAGGTGGCGACATCCTTCGTGAAGCTGGTAAATGGTCTCCTGAGCTAGCTGTTGCCCTCGAACTTTGGAAAGAAATCAAGTTTGAATTTGAAGCAATGGATACTCTGTAGACTGAAGATTCGATTTAAAGTATGAAGTATAAATTACGATTTTGACTTCATACTTTATTTCACAACCCTTCACTACTTACGGTAATGGATTCCAAAAAAGTTGCCAAAGCTACAACGAAAGTAATCTCTAGCTACTTGACTTATCAAGCGGTGCAGACTGTATTGGAGCAGTTGACAGAAACAAACCCACCTTTGGCACTGTGGTTACGCAGTTTCTCAGGTCGATCGATCGTTCAGGATGGCGAAGTTTATTTAGTCGCACTATTGGCAGAAAACCAGGAGCTAGCCTTCAGGGTAATGACAGTAAGGGAGTATTTAATCGAAGAAATCGTGGATGATTTAGCCGAAATGGTGTTTCATGATATCAAGCACCAAAATAGTCAGCACCGCAAACAGCAGCTAGAGAAGCTCTCGCAACTATCCATTACCGAACCAAACAGCCATTTTGAATCATCGTCTGAGTAACTAACAAAGACGTGCCCTAATATCAACTATATTTAGCCGTAGAGCAAGACCAAATGCAAACTCTATCTTTTGAACGCCGCTACGAAACGTTTTCCTACTTGCCTCCTTTGAGCGATGCTCAAATCGCCAAGCAACTTCAGTACATGCTAGATCAGGGTTATATTCCTGGTGTAGAATTCAGCAAAGAATCTGAGCCTACTCAACACTACTGGACTCTTTGGAAGTTGCCTTTATTCAACGCAACTACTACTACCGAAATTCTCAACGAAGTTCGCGCTTGCCGTAGTGAGTACGGTCATTGTTTCGTACGTGTTGTTGGTTTTGACAACATCAAACAATGTCAAGTATTGAGCTTCATCGTTCACAAACCATAGATTGGTGATGTGAATTAATTATGGTTCTAACTTGTTGGAACTAATATTGATATGAGAGAGAGGAGGAAATTTCCTCCTCTCTTTTTTTGTCTTTACTGCTCCAGTGGAGCAGGTAAATCTAGCCACTCAATCAATTCATGAGCTAACCATTCTTGTTCTGACTCGGTGAGTTTGAAATTAATCAGGGAGAATTTCTTTTTTCTAGCCCAAACATTAAGATGAGGCAGAACATAACAAACTAGATCGCCGTCACTATCTTTTTGATAAACAGCATGTGTAATTTCGACTCGATCGATATGCTTTCGGGCAGCCGTCTTGGAAGGAACACATCTGAATCCAAAGATCTCTAAAGACAGAGAAATTTTGGATTCATCAGAAAATTTACGCAGCATACATCGGCGCACATCTTCATCAATTTCAGGATAGCGAGTAGAAGATTCTCGAATTCGATAGACTGCATCTTCAATTGAATTAATAAAAGCTTGAGCAATATCACTATTTTGATTTGCATAGTATTTAACCGCTTCGGCATATTCGGCTAGAGCGTCTGGATGAAATACATATTTCATAGATCGATCGAGTTTCTAACTTGCGCTAGTGCATCATCGCCAGGAATTACCTGCACAGATCTATTCCGCACTTCATCCCGACGTTTTTTTGCTTCAAAACTCCAAGCCGACTGAATACTAGTATCGATGTCAAGTTCTAGACTCTCAATTAATTTATCTGCTAGGATTGCTCTTGATGCACTAGGTAAGGATAAGATTTCTGCTGTCAATCGATTCTCCAAGGAGAGGCTGTCGCCAACGAGTGATATCATTCTGATTCTCCCAGGTGTTAACCGTGACTCTATTCTATCAAAATCCTTCAACAGCGATTCGATCGGCATGACGATGACGTGTATCGCAATTTGTGATGAAGTGTTGGATCGAGTTTCTTCTCTTTTAATTTTATGGTACAATTTAACTATTGAGTTCGATCGATAGCTAGACTATGGAAAATCATCGCGCCGGAATTCAGTATCGACATGGAGATGTGATGATCCAACAGATCGATCGATTGCCAAGTCATGCCCAGCCACGAATTGGTGCCACTCTCGCTCATGGAGAAGTCACTGGGCATAGCCATCGATTCGCACAATCCCAGACAGTTCAACTGTGGGAACGAGATGGCAATCTATTTCTAGAAGTCAAAGCAGCTACCGCCGCCTTAGTTCACGAAGAACACCGCCAAATCGATATTCCTCAAGGATTTTACCGTTATTGGAAACAGCGGGAATATAGAGCAGGTGCTTTTGTTGAGGTTGAAGACTGATGCGGAGATTGATGTCCAATGGGCGAGTCCCAAAACGATCGACTACATCGCCCGCAACCATTCCTCAAGAACCAATTTCTGGAGATCGCGCCCGCAATCTGATTCTGGGACATCGCGCTCTAGATGGAATGCGAGTTTTGGGTCATCTTAACCTGAGTGGAGCGGCTAATATCGATCGACTCCCCGAAAATCTGACCTGTGAAAGTTTGGACATCAGCGACTGTAAGTATATTACTACCCTACCGAAAGGATTGCACGTCACCCACTGGATCGAAATAGCTGGAAGTGGGATTCCGTCTCTACCTGCGGGACATGGCTTCTCGTTGCGCTGGCGAGGGGTACATGTGACCGATCGGATTGCTTTTGCTGGGGAGTCGCTCACGGGGCAGGAAATCCTCAGAACTGATAATGTGGAGATGCGGCGGATTGCGATCGAGCGGCTAGGCTATGAAACATTTTTACATCAAGTTGGGGGTGTAATTCGCGATCGAGATACCGATGCTGGCGGCGATCGTCAACTGATTTGCATCGCTTTTGATGATGATGAAGCCCTGATGCTGCTAAAAGTGATCTGTCCCTCTACTGGGCATCTTCACGTTCTCCGCGTCCCTCCCTACATGGATACCTGTCATCAATCCGCAGCTTGGATCGCTGGATTCGATCGCCCCGATGACTATCATCCGGCGATCGAAGCGTAGATTGGTGTCCGAAATTCGATCGGCTGCTAATATAGGAATATCTCGATCGTGTGCTACTGGGGGTATTCCTACTTTCGATCGTCACATCTATTCCTGGAGTCCAACATGTCTGAAGAACGTTTTGAAAGAATTGAAAATCAACTCGCCCAAGTCATTCAATCTGGACATAATTAGTCGGGGTCGATGCCCAGAGCGCGTAGTTGAGCTGCTAACCGTTCGGCTCTTTGGTCTGCTCGTTCGGCTCGTTCTACTGGAGTAGGATAGCGATGGTTATTTTCGTCATACCAATATACCCATTCACGCATCAATGCACCGTGGTTGGCTCGTTCGCATCCTATCCCTAACCCAATTTCTGGCATCCATAAAGGATTGGAGGAATGTAGTTCATATTCACCATTAACTAGTTTATGGATTTCTAGTGTTGGCTTGCGGCGACGTTTGGGATTGCGAAAAGTGCGGTCTTGGGGTTTCCCCAAGTGGAGCACCTTTTCAAGACAGTAGATGACATAGTAGAGCACTCCCATCTGTGCGTATTCCTGAAGCTTTTTAGTATATTCTCCGCCTGGTGTGGTTGATACTACTTCTAGCACCAAAACTGGTGGTACTTTCTCCTCCCATAGCGTATAGCAAGAGCGCATTTGTTCGTCAAAAACTCGCTCGACATTCAGGCTCAAGAAGCCATCAGGGACGATTGCCGATCGATCTGGGTCGGTATAAATTGCCATATCAATCCCGAAAAACCAATCCATTCGGTCTTTCCAAAGGATTTCCAGGATTGATTTAAGTAGACTGGGGATGATTTCTTGAAGTTCGTTATCCACGGGGGTATCGTCGGAGCACGGCAGTTCGTCGGCGGTGGGTAGGTATCGAGGTAACTGGTACTGATACATGGGTAATTGTGTCAGCGAAAGGCTTGAGCTTATTTTACCCCAATCGAACGGATCGAAAGATGCATTTCCATTGGTACCAGTTTAGAACGAGCGATAATCGGGCTTTGCTCCCCGCCGAAACTGGTTTAAACCACTGGCTGAAGGAACCGCTTCACCTCACCACAAGCAATATAAGACTTGCCATCGGGAGCTGTTTTGATCTCATCGACTACATACAACATTCCTTCTTCTCGAACCGATCGCGGAAAGCGCATATTCCAGTCTGGCTCATAACCATCAGCTACCACTCTCGCCCGTAATTTGCTCCCATCTTTGACGCATTGCACCAGCACCCCATCGCCCACCGTATCGGTTGTCGGTAGATCCGCCACAGTAGCGGCTCCCTTAGATGCTTTACCTGTAGCAACAGTACGCGATCGACCACTATCAAATGCAAAGATATCTACTTCCCCAGGTTTTGTCAGGCGCGAAATATTGCCCTGTACCCGATAAAAACCGCCGTCAGCCAGTTCTAACGTCTCCACAAGATAGCGTGCGCCTTCGGCCCGAATTGCCCGTGGAAATTGGACATTTTTCGTCGAATCAAAACCTTCGGAAACAATCTTAATCCGCAGTTTGCCACCTTCACGAACGCATTTCAACTCGATTCCGGTACCGACTTCCTGAGTTGTGGGTAGAGCAGAAACTTCATCGCCAGCGGTGGTACCGCGCCCCGATAAATCGCTGCGATTACGGCTGAGGACTTGGTAGCTTTGATCTAGTAGTTCTTTGCGTCCGGTATTACCTAGTCCGCCTTGGGCGATGCGATTAGCAAAATATTCTAGTTGCTCGATTTCTTCGGCGATTTCAAACTGCTCATTGAGTCCGCGATCGTGTAGCTCTTCGATCAGTGTTCGTAGTGTTTGCTCGGCTGTTTGACGATCGCCTTGCTCGGTGAGACTGAGGGCAATTTCTTTGGCTTTGGCGATCTTCAGATGGCTTAATTCTAGCATTACATCGCTAGCTGCCGAACTTGCCGATGCTTCGATCGTCCCAACTGTTGCGAAAATTTCTGTTGTACCCGTAACATGTTGGATCGACCCATTTTGGATCATATCGGCAGTGTAGTGTAATTTCATTACTGCTAATTGACCGATCGGTGCATTGGCAATCTTCAGACTTAATCCGAGTAGTTTATCCTCATTTTCATAAAGATCGCCTAATGTTAATACGGTAGCTCCGGTATCATTCTGGCTGACTTGAGCCAAACTCAATGTATCGACTAAGCTTACGCCTGGGGCTAATTCGATCGCCATTGTCAAATTTTGACCGACGACAGCGCGCAAGCTCTCCAATTCAATCCCAAAAACTTCGCTCGCTTCATCCATACTTTGGATAAAGTAGAAGTTCCCCTTGGCTGCTCTCGCCATGCCAATTAATAAATCTTCATTAAAGCCTTCGCCGAAACCTAAAGTTGTAGTTGTAATCCCTGCTTCAGCTTTTTGTGCTGATGTCGTCGTCAATACTGTGGGATCGTAAATTCCCACATTAGCATGTCCATCGGTTAATAGTAATACGCGATTGATCCGTTGGGGATCGAGGTTGGTTTTGATATGCTCGCAACCTTTGAGCCACCCACCAGACAAATTCGTCAATCCGCCCGCACGTACCCGACGAATTGCCGATTTGAGTGCGGCTCGATCGGTTACAGATTGCGGCGGTACTACTGTATCTACGGTATCATCGTAGGTGACGATCGAAAATGTATCGTTGGCTGATAGTCGATCGACGATCGATTCAGCCGCTTTGAGGGCGTGATGTAGGGGCGAACCTGCCATCGAACCAGATCGATCGATCGCCAAGGATAAGTTAAGATTGCGACGGGGTGATTCTGGCAGATCTGCCCGCATTCGGATCAGAATCTGTGTTGTTAATCCAGTGCTAGTTGGTAAAACTGCGGGGTCGAAATTACAGCTTATATTAATCATTTCTGTTCCTCTGATTGGCGATCGACGATCCTAATGTTCCCTCAAATCGATGACTTTAATGGCAAGTGGGGAAAAATTGCCCGCCCATCTCGATCTTATCGGAAAACAAGATTATCGATCGACTTTAAATAATCCATCTATTTTATGGCGATTTATCTTGAAAAAGATTTCAAATTCATGCTATGATCGGGGGCTGTGCGAAAATGCGATATCATCCAGTCAAGATAAGCAAATAACAGTAGATCGAGAGTAACCGCCACATTTGTCTGGCATAATTGGAGGTAAGTCGCGATCTAGACTGGCGCAACCACAAAAAATCATTTCTTTCAGGGGGAAATATGACACGGGTAATGATTGTTGGAGCGGGTGGAGTAGGCAATGTCGTTGCCCACAAATGTGCGTCGCGGGAAGAGTTTTCGGCGATATTACTGGCAAGTCGGAGTGTAGATAAGTGCGATCGGATTGCCGAGAGTATCGGTTCGCCAAAAGTTACTACAGCGGCTCTAGATGCGGATGTTGCGGCGAATACGGTTAAATTGATCCAAGAGTTTCGCCCTGACATTTTGATTAATGTGGCACTTCCTTATCAAGATTTGGCGTTGATGGATGCTTGTCTAGAAACAGGGGTAGATTATCTTGATACTGCAAACTATGAGCCGCCTGATGTGGCAAAGTTTGAATATAGTTGGCAATGGAAATATCACGATCGATTTAAAGCTGCGGGAATTACGGCTATATTAGGCTGTGGTTTCGATCCTGGGGTAACTGGTGTTTTTACAGCTTACGCGCTCAAACATTATTTTGATGAGATTCACTATCTCGATATTATTGATTGTAATGATGGCAATCACGGGCAAGCATTCGCAACTAATTTCAATCCCGAAATTAATATTCGCGAAATCACTCAAAAGGGGAAATACTATGAGAATGGTGAGTGGGTAGAAATCCCCGCTTTATCAGTTCATCATCCTGTAAACTATCCCGAAATCGGCGATCGCGAATCATATCTACTCTATCATGAAGAGCTAGAATCCCTCGTCAAAAATATCCCTACCCTAAAACGAGCCAGGTTTTGGATGACATTTTCCCAGAACTATATCACTCATCTCCAAGTATTGCAAAATATCGGCATGACCCGAATCGATCCGATCGATTATGAAGGAATGAAAATCGTTCCGCTCAAATTCCTCAAAGCTCTATTACCTGAGCCTTCATCTTTGGCGACAAATTATACTGGGCAAACATCGATCGGTTGTTTAATTAAAGGGATCAAAGATGGCACAGAACATCGCTATTATGTTTATAATAACTGTCATCATGCCGCCGCATTTGAAGAAGTTGGTGCTCAGGCAATTTCGTATACAACTGGCGTGCCTGCTGTTATTGGTGCATTGATGATTAGCCAAGGAATCTGGAAAAAGCCTGGTGTATTTAATGTCGAACAATGCGATCCAGATCCATTCATGGAATTACTCGGCCCTATGGGTTTACCTTGGCATGAAGTAATTGATGCTCCTTCTTTGTTGGAGAGTAAATAATCGATCGCGCCAATTCAAATAGTTTAGTTTGGATTGGTGGTTTTTTTAACGCAGAGTATGAGGAGATATGGGGAGAACGCAGAGAGTTTTCTTGTGGACAAGTAAGTTATTGGATGAAGTTAGATAATGAATCAAGTAGATAATAAAAATTTAGCAAACATTCCTTCTCCTTGCTATGTGTTGGAAGAGGAGTTGCTCGATCGGAATTTAGCAATATTCGATCGACTTCAAAAAGAAGCACCTATTCGAGTGATGCTTGCGCTCAAGGCTTTTTCGCTCTTTCACAGTTTTCCTCAAATTCGGCAAACTCTCCAAGGTGCATCGGCTAGTTCCCTTTGGGAAGCACAATTAGCCAAGGAGGAATTTGGTGAGGAGGTGCATGTTTATTCACCTGGGTATCGAGATGTGGATGTACCAGGGATTTTGAAATGTGCCTCTCACATGACGTTCAATTCGATTACTCAATGGGAAAGATTTCGCTCGATAATTGAAGGCGCATCACCTAAACCATCTGTCGGTATCCGCATCAATCCTCAGTATTCACCAGTCAAAACTGCTCTCTACAATCCCTGTCAGCCTTCTTCTAGATTGGGTGTTTCGCCAGAGCAATTGGGCGATACTTTGCCTGCTGGGATAGATGGTTTTCTTTCACACAATCTCTGTGAAAGTGATTCGTACGCACTTGAAAAGACTCTGGCTAATATAGAACTCTTATTCGGCAAGTTTTTACCACAATTAAAGTGGTTGAATTTGGGTGGCGGTCATTTGATGACGCGAAAGGATTATAATGTAGACCACGCGATCGAAGTCATCAAATCATTTCACGCTCGTCATCCCCATCTTAAACTAATTATGGAACCAGGTTCGGCGATCGCCTGGGAAACTGGCTTTTTGCTGGGTACCGTATTAGATTTGATTCCCACACCAGATCTAGTTAATGTGATGTTGGATGTCTCATTTACTGCTCACATGCCCGACTGTCTAGAAATGCCCTACAAGCCTGCAATTCGCGGCGCAGAGGATGCTGATGAGAGTGCGAGAGTATATCGGATGGGTGGAGCAAGTTGTCTGGCTGGTGACTTCTTAGGCGACTATAAATTCGATCGAGATTTAGCAGTTGGCGATCGCCTCATCTTTGAGGATATGATGCATTATACGATGGTCAAAAGCTCGATGTTTAATGGAGTGGTACACCCATCGATCGGCATCCTCAAAAAAGATGGTAACTTTGAATTGTGGCGTGAATTTGGCTATAGTGACTATCGATCGAGATTAGGTTAGATCTAGTTATCGATCGTGATAAAATTCTCATATATGAGTCTGTAGCTGGCTTTGTTTATGTTAGAGAATCAACGATCGAACAAACTCGCCCTCCTCACTAGTAACTACCGATAATCGAACACCTTGGGGATAACAGATCGCCAACTTCTTCAAGAAGTCGGGGATCTAGCCGTTAGAGTAAATCGATGATAAATTCAACTAACCGAAAAACCATTGCACTCCAGTAACTAGATAGTAAATTCCCGCGAGAATTAGAGCCACACTCCCAATTTTGGTAATGTTTTCTGAATATTTCAATAATAACTTTGCTTGCTTGGCAAAACCAGTTAGTAAACTAGCAAGAAAGATTATAATTGTATAACCAAAGGCATAACTTGCCATTGTCAATACGGCGAGTAATTGGGAACCACTAGCACCTGCGGCGGCGAGCACGGCAAATAAAACTGGACTTGCACAAGGCGAACTAACTAAAGCAAAAGTCAACCCCACACCAAAGGGGCCAAAATTCGAGCCATCGACATTAATTTGAGGTAAGGGAATTCTGATCCAGCCTAATAAGCCAAAACCCATAATTAGAATAATCGCGCCTACAGCCACATTAATATAACCGCGATATTCCACCATTACTGCGCCAGCAAATGATGATACTAACCCAAATAAACCAAGAATAATGACATTTCCGAGTACAAACAATCCAGCTTTAATAAAAGCATCACCGCGAGAGGTAATATCGCGGGTACCAATATAGGTCAAGTTCAGTGGCAATAGTGCGAGAATACAGGGAGAAACACTAGCAATTAAGCCACCAACAAAAGCTAATGGCATCAATACTAATGGATTAGCAGTATCTTGTTTAGAGAACCATTCCTGATAGCGATTTTCTGCAAGTGAAATTAGGTGTTCGAGTCCTTGAGAAATCGGGCCAGTAATAAATAAAGCTAATACCAAACCTAGTAGTACTAATCCACCGAATAAAAACCATTTTGGTGATAATTTTTGGATATTTTTTCTGTGCTCAGTTGGGTGTGATTCAAGTTCTTGTTCTGGATCTAATTTCATGAGAGTCTCCTAATATTGGCGATCGATCGACTGATGATCGTGATTAAATCATTTTCAAGCCGATCGGATTATAAAATATATCGATACTTACTTTTTGCCAGCACAGGGATCGGCTTTTTTACCAGCACAGGGATCGACTTTTTTGCCAGCGCAAGGATCGACTTTAGTCTCACCCGTGACATTGTTACTGGGTGTTGTTGTTGAAGGTGTCGAGCAAGCTGTGGTCAAACTTAATAATGAAATAGCGGCAAATATAGCTAGAAATTTAATTTTCATCGGATTCTCTGTTTGAAAATACTTGGGTATCAATTTAGTATGCCCAAGCTTTTGGGCTTATCTATAATTAAAGTTCAGTAAGATGAGTCTCAGATGAAGAAGACATGGAGATTAGATAAAATCATGGAAGATCGAATCTATCTAGTCTAGATGCTAGTCGATTTTAAAGTCCGCTAAATCCGCCCTTATCTTGATTTACATGGGGCAATTCTGATGATTCTAAAATTTCCTTTTGACGATCGCTTTTGATTTGACTTAGAAGCAATCCTGCGACTAAAATTGTACTGCCGATCGCTTGCTGCATCGTCGGAACTTCCGCCAAAATCCAATAAGAGAAGAATATTCCAGCGATCGGATGAAAACAAGAAATAATGGTAGATACCGTTAGCGAAGATTCCCTCGAACCTTTTAGCCACAATGATTGTCCTACGACGACAATGATTCCCCCATAAACTAACATCCATTGCCATAAAAATGGTGAAAACATCTCGGCAAAATGTCCAGATCCATATAATTTAATAGCAAGGAAAAAGAAGATAATCGATCCTAATCCTGTCCTGAAAATTCCATAAATCCCGACTGGAATATTTGATAAGTTTTGCTTATTAATCAGAGTAGAAATAGCAGCCGCAACAGCAGCAGCGATGGTTAGAATTTCACCTGTGCCAAGCATGAAGGCAGGTTTTGACAAATCGGATCGATCGCCCATTACTGCCACTATGATGCCGATTAGGACAACAAATGCACCGATTTTTTGATACCGATTGAGACGTTCTTGGAGAATAAATCTAGATAAAATTAAAATCAGCGGTACTTCTAAGCGTCCCAATAAAATGATATTATTTACTGGTGATAATGCTAATGCAGTGAAGATAGCTGCTGGAGCAAAAGCACCTGATAAAATCGCCACAATGGTGAGATTTACCCACTCCGGTTTAGAGATTTGCCTGAAATTTGCGGCTGTTAATTGACTGCGATATATTACCAACATCAAGCCCAAGGCACAGATATTGCCGACAAATAGCACGTTGCACAAAGAAATCGGATTGTGTCCACTCATAAATTGAGTAGCACCAATTTCGGTCAATTTGCGCGTCACAGAGCTAGAAGCTCCAAAAATTAGGATGGCAATCCATAGATAAGCTTGACCTGGAATCTTAGAAAAATAACGCTGCATTTACGATCTGTGCTAACCAATCTGTGTAACTATTCTACAGTCGATCGGCATCAAATAATTAACTACCAACCGGAATTTCTAATAAATCTCTGACTCCGGTTATACCCTGAATCAAAAATAGTAACAGTGCGATCGAATTCAACGCAATATGTACTCTTCGCCAATTAATATTTCGATAGATTTCTGGCAAGATTGCCAAGGACACTATCATCAAAATAGCAACTTTTATCCCATAGTAATAATGAGAAAATAACCATTCATTCTCACGTCGAAATACACCATCTTGAGAGCCGAGAATAATTAATCCGCCACTAGTTAAAGTTGCAAAAGTTGATCGCCAAGTTGGAGAATGGGCACGGTATAAAAGTAGTAAAGTTCCGATCGTTGCTGCAAACATTAGCGTGATGAAAATCACTTGCCCTGGTGCCGTTTGCCAAACTTGTTTCTTGACGATCGTTTTGACGATGGGATGTACTAATCCCAGTAATGCGACACCAACCGCCGTGCCTGTCAACCATCGACCGATTGCGACATGTTCTAATCCTGCTTGGGGCGATATTTTGCTTTTTACACCAGCTTTTGTTTCGAGTCTCCGCTGGCGAGTTTTCCAAGCAAAGTACATGACAATCCCTAACAGTGGATAGATAGCTACAACAGCTAATAGCGGATGAATAATACGGAGCCAATCAGAAAAAGTCACAATCGGTATAATTAAAGAGTAATTAAATATGCAGAAATTAAAAGTAGATGCGATCGCACCTACTCGATCGACCTAACTCAGCGGTGCAAATCCAAACGTAGCATTAAACTTTTTACACCAAATTACAACAGATTTGAAATTTCCAATATTAACTCCACTTGGAATTGAATACATTTGTTGACCAGAGACTTTCTTCAAACGGCCTAAGTTAACATAATCAGCTTTTCCATAACTTTTGGGTGAAGCCTGACGATGAAGAATTACAAATAAATCTGGGCCGCTGTCACTCTGGAAGCTACTATCGAGTTTAAGATACTTTTTGCCATTTTGCATCACAATTTGCGCGTTGCCACTGGTGGGGTGTTCTGATTTTTGGAAATCACCACTGGCTAAGACGGAAGCCGCTGTAGTCTCGATCGCAACTGTCATTGATGGGGCTGGTAATTCGGTATTAACAGATCTAGAGTTAGTGTCGGCGAAAGCTGGTATGCCGCTGGCGACGATCGTAATTAAGGCTGTTAGTAGTAAATTTTGATATTGCATCGATTCTATTCTCCTAAGTATTTAAGCTCTCTGGCATCAATTAAATTCAGCAATCCCATTTCTAGGCATACTAGGGTGAATTAACCCTGCTGTTTAATATACAATGGTCAAAGCAAATCGGTTTGCATTAGTTGCTAAATATTTTTTCCAATCGATCGCCTTTAAATAGACGGACAGTTGGTAGACTACGAATGCCGAGATCGATCTCCAGTCTTGCTGCTTCTGGTAAATAACAACAAAGAGTAAATGGAATGGTCGAATTAATCCAATTCCATTTACTGACAGGAGCGCATCTATTTTTTGGCGATCGCCGAATCTAGGACTCTGGAATAAGCAGTTAGTTCGGTATTATTACGTTCCTGCCCTAAGATATTTCCGGTCGCTGGATCGACGATCGTTAGAGAACCAGTTTGATTTTTGTTAGCTGCAAAAAACTTGCTCAAGCCTAATTGTTTAGCCGTAGCTTCAGCCTTTGCAGAACTAGCTCTGTCAGATACGTCTAATGTCACAAAAGTGATTTTATTACCATACTGCTGTTTGATTTTGGAAACAGTGGGGGCAATATTTTTGCAACCGGGACACCAACTAGCATAAATGTCTACAACGACTGGCTTGCCTTGCAATTGTGTTGCCAAGGGGCCACCAACAGAGTTCGCTGCTTTTTTGCCTGCACAAGGATTTTTCTTGCCTGCACAACTAGCAACAGCACTGTTTGCGCCAAAGAAGATGCTGGGTGCAACGGTAGAAATGCTCAGTAATGAGATTGCCGCAAATGTAGCAAGAAATTGAACTTTCATGGGATGCTCTATGTAAAAATACTTGGGTGTCGATTCGGTGTGCCCAACCTTTTGGGCTTGTTTATAATTAAAATCCAGCAAGATGAGTCTCAGATGAGGAACGCATGGAGATTAGATAAAATCATTTACGAGCGATTGCCATCTAACTATTGTGAGCGAGATCCCTGAAATTTAGAGCAAAACAGTAAAAAATTTTCATCTTCAGCAAAAATTCATCTTGCCATTAGGTAGGGATCGCCTAGATCTCGAATCCTTCTCTTAAACTTGAGATCGGGTACTAGGGAAGCAAATATGTTGGAGCAAGATTGGTTGGTGACAGATGAAGGGCTGTGCATTCCTTGTGAAACCGACGTACAGGCGGATTGGGACGAAGATCGACCATATCGACTCTATCGGTTCCTGACCGATCTTGAGGATATCGTCGATCGTCACTTGGACGATCGAATTCGCCTCCAAAAAATCTGTCCCCTCGTGCGGCGACTACTAAATAGTTGTGAGTGGTTACAACTAAACTTTTTGCCACCAGATCCCGAAACTGGTTGGTCGGTGCAAATGCTCTACGATGAGCCAGATTTTCCGATTACGATTCAAACTGTGGTTTGGTCGCCAGGGACGGCTTCACCAGTCCATAATCACGGTACATGGGGGATTGTGGCACTATTAGATGGGCAAGAAAAAAATACCTTTTGGCAGCGATCGCCGACTGCCGAATTTCCCGATCTGATTAAAGCTACAGCCGATCGTATTCTCACTCCTGGTGACATTCTGTGCTTGATGCCCGATGCTATTCATCAAATTGAAGCCATTGGTGACGAACCGACGATTAGTTTCAATCTCTATGGTGCTACTGATTTCGCTCGCCGTTTTGAATTCAATCCCCTTCGCGCTACTGCTGAGATTTTTTAATTTACCCTTTACCAATCCTGTTGACACACATTAGGTGATGCAGTACGATCGAAGAGTAGAGCAAGGAAAAAAATGAACTGTATATATTGTAATTCCAACACTCGTAAAAATGGTCTAACGTCCAGCGGGACTCAACGTTATCGTTGTGATAGTTGCAAACGTTCCTTTACTGGATCTTCAGTTGGCAGACCAACGATAGGCGATCGACCTTTGACTTCGATCGAGCGTAGTCAAAGATATCAAGCTAAGAAAAAGATTAAAAAAGAAGTCGATTAAAATTTGACACACATTGCGTGATAAAGTATAATTAAAGAGTAAAGCAAACAATTTGTGAGTATAATATGACCGACCTAGAACAAGTCCTGAAGTCAATTGAAAATCTAAAAGCTGACGTTGACACTAAAATCGATGGTTTAAAAGCTGATGTTGACACTAAAATTGATGGTTTAAAAACTGACTTCGATACTAAAATTGATGCTTTTGCTAGACAAAATGACACCTTCAATGAGAAGTTTGACAACTATCAAAAAGCTACTCAATCGATTGTTAACTTATCATTTGGACTAATAGCATCAGCCACTGTCGTCACAATAGTGCAAGGTATCTTCTTCCGCAAATAGCATAAGTAGCAACTAACGTATAACAAGAGCGACCTATACAGGTTAGTCGCTCTTGTTATAGGTTAGCAAAATGTCGATCGAATCACTACACACAAAATTATAAAATGATGCTTATAGAAAACTTCGTCTTACGAAATATGAGTTTTAATTATTGTAAGTAGCCGATCCAATGTTCAGATATTTTATTTACTACTGATAATTATTTTCCCCTCAATGCCCCATCAGAAAGCGATCCTAAAATCAATTCGTAATTTATTTAGACTGCAAGTTTCAACAACTTCGTTACAATTTCGATTGACATTAGAACTAGTGACTCTTTCCGCGATCGGGGTGAGTGGTGTCGCATTTTGGGCGGGATGGCAGATGGAGCAAACTTTACTTACTTCCCATAAACAACTGCTAGAATATGTGGCGATGCGTTTTCCCGAACAGGTGGAAATGTATAGTGAGGGGAAAACTATTCAAGTTAGTTTGGAACGAACGATTGATAAACTTTCGACATCAGGGGTAGCAATCTGGGTGAAAGAGCCTGATGGCAAAATCCTGAGCAAATCTTCAGGAATGAATATGCCATCGATCGATCTCGTCAATACTATTAGTCAAACAGAAACACCTGTCAAGCCGACGATCGTTCAATATGGCGATCGCTATCTGGTATTATGTGGAAATCCCTTGACCGTCAATGGTATGCTGGTCGGTAAAGTATATCTTTCTCAAGACATTACGAGCGATCGACATCAATTAACGACTGGGATTAGTAGTCTGATGGCGAGCGGGCTTCTAGCAATTTTCATATTGACGATCGCTATTTCCCACCGAATTCGCACTACACTAAAACCACTGGCACAAATGAGCCAAATTGCCAGTAATGTCTCGGCTGACGATCTAGGTGCGGCGCAACTCGAACTCCAGCAGGCTCCAGACGAGATTCTAGGGCTAGCAACTGCCTTTAATGACATGACAGTCAGACTATCGGGTGCATGGGAGCAACAGCGGCAATTTGTGGGCAATGTTTCTCATGAACTTCGCACGCCGCTATCGGTAGTTTTGGGCTATCTCCAGAGTTTATTACGGCGCGGGGACAATTTGAGTCCCCATCAGCAAAATGCCGTCTCAACCGCAATCGCTGAAACCGATCGAACGATCCGAATGCTCCAAGATTTACTCGATCTCGCGCGTGCGGATAGTGGTAATCTTCATTTTCGTCACAGCCCTGTAGTTCTAAATACGCTGGTTGCTGAAACGATCGAAATGAGCCAGAAAGTCAGCAACCGTGAGATTACCATGATTCCCGCTACTGATGATATTGTCGCACTCGCCGATCAGGATCGGCTCACCCAAGTTTTGATTAATCTCGTGGATAATGCGATTAAGTACTCAAGTGGTTCGATCGAAATCGCGATCGAACAAACCGGAGATCGGGCAATTATTCACGTTCAAGATCGGGGAATTGGCATTGCGCTAGAACATCAAAATCGGATTTTTGAGCGATTTTATCGAGCACAGGATTCATCGACACGTTCTAGAGATGGTACGGGATTGGGGTTAGCGATTTCCAAAAGTTTGATTGAAGGAATGAATGGTCGAATTGCACTGCGATCGAATCCCACTGAAGGGAGTATTTTTACAATCGCTTTACCAATCTGGAAATCATCACCTGAAAGTAATAATTAATAATTAAAATTAATAATTGATGGGAAATAAGTAATAAGTAGGGAGTGACTTATGAACGATCGAATTCTTTTAGTTGAAGATGATGCAAAGTTAGGCGGATTTATTGAAGAAGAACTGATCTTAGAAGGTTATCAGGTTAGTGTTGCAGATAATGGTTTAGATGGATTGACGATGGCGCGGAGTATTCAACCAGATCTGTTGATATTGGATTGGATGCTACCTGGAATTTCTGGACTAGATCTCTGCCTGAGATTGCGCTCGACTGGAATTCAGATACCGATTATTATGCTCACCGCCAAAGATGAAATTCCAGATCGAGTCGCCGGATTAAATGCTGGAGCGGATGATTATGTAACTAAACCCTTTAGCATCGAAGAACTATTAGCGAGAGTGAAAGCCAGATTGCGACGGCTACAGCCCGAAGAGATCGATCGGTTTGAATTTGAAGACTTGACTTTAAATCGGCTCAATCGTGAGGTTTATCGAAATGGACAACTAATTGAACTAACAGCCAAAGAGTTCGCTCTGTTAGAATATTTGCTCCGACATCCACGTCAAGTTATTACCCGCGACCAAATTCTGGAAAAAGTTTGGGGATATGATTTTATGGGCGAGTCAAATATTATTGAAGTTTATATTCGTGCCTTACGGCTCAAATTGGAGGTAAGTAATTCTAAACGCCTGCTGCATACAGTACGCGGAGTAGGATATGTGCTCAGAGACTATGCTTGAGTTCGATTCTCCAGGGGAGAGGCTACGCCAACGAATCATGCTCGTTCCCATCGTTTTTATGCGAGACTATACTTTAAGTAAATCGAACGTCGCTATTTTGGGGATGACGATCGATTTATAGATAGGCTCGATCGGTACCGTAATTTATCTGAGTGAATTTATCGATGCAGAAATATTTTAGTATAATTGGCATCTTTTGGAAAACGGCGATCGCTGCCGAGCTAGAGTATCGGCTCAATTTTGTCTTTGCTGCTTTGAGTAGTTTGGGTGGGTTGGCTGGGAGTTTGTTTAGTCTGTATTTATTTTATAGTAAGGGTTATCAGTTCCAGGGTTGGCGGTGGGAAGAAGCATTAATCGTAGTGGGAATATTTACCTTTTTGGAGGGTTTCTCGAATGCTTTCCTGGCGACAAATCTCAATCGAATTGTCAAACACGTACAGGATGGTACCCTAGATTTTGTATTGCTCAAGCCGATTAATTCGCAATTTTGGCTCTCCTTCAATAGTTTTTCCCTGTGGGGGGTGCCGGATTTGGTGTTTGGCTTGGCGATCGTCTTCTATGCTGGTAATCTTTTAGGGGTGGGAATTGGAGCCTATTTTCTCAGTGCGATACCCATGTTATTTGGGGTGACGATTTTGTATAGTCTGTGGTTCATTCTCGGCTCGACGAGTATTTGGTTTACCAAGATTTATAATATTACTGAGGTATTGCGGGGTTTGATTGCTGCTGGACGTTTTCCGATCGGGGCTTATCCTGCCGCCTACCGCTTCTTTTTTACTTTTGTGGTTCCGGTTGCATTTCTGACTACTGTGCCTGCTGAGGCTCTGCTAGGGCGGGGAGATCCGACTTGGATTGCTGGTGGGGGATGTCTGGCTGTGGTACTGTTGATTTTGTCCGATCGAGTCTGGCGATTTGCACTGAGATTTTATACTAGTGCTTCTAGTTAGGAATGGGAATTTAACAACATACATATCTGTAGGTTGGGTTGAGCCTCGAAACCCAACATCCCCAGAGTTGGGTT
>JANMEL010000220.1:0-16339 GCA_031376885.1 Chamaesiphon sp. OTE_70b_metabat_96
GATCGCGACTAGCCTCCCCTCTCCCCCTCCCCCCTCCCCCCCCGTGGTTAGCAAGGCAACCCCTCTCATCAACGATATCAGTCAAATTTTGGACAATCGCATTTTACTCGTAGCAATTGCCGCTTGTCTGATCGCTCAAGCGATTAAACTGATTATCGATGTGGTTCAAAATGGTAAAATTAGTGTTAAAGTGTTGACGACATCTGGCGGTATGCCCAGTGCTCATTCTGCATTAGTCACTGCGCTGGCGGCTGGAGTAGGGGAAAATTTGGGCTTTACAAGTGCCGAGTTTGCGATCGCGACCATCTTTGCTATCATTGTGATGTACGATGCCGCTGGAGTCCGTCAAGCCGCAGGCAAGCAAGCGCGCATTCTCAATCAAATGGTCGAAGAACTATTTTCAGACGACCACAAATTTAATGAAGAAAAGCTCAAAGAATTAATTGGCCATACACCAGTTCAAGTCATCGCTGGCTCAGTCTTGGGAGTAGTCATTTCCTGGTTATCTCTAAGCCTCCAATAACCTGTCGATCGTCATCGTCAAATACCTATTTTCTAATTATTAACGAAATTTACCCAAAAATATTTGACAAAGGATAGCATTGTACGGTACAACCATAGAAGTGAACTTCTCTGCTCGCATCGCATTACTAAATCAGCAAAGGGATTCAGAGAGAAGTCAGTATTGACCCAGCATTAAAACAATTAAATCTTTATCTATGACTCAGCAAGTGCTTCACCCAATGGTGAAAATGCAACGTCAGGTTGAATCGTTGGTGGAATCCAAGATTCTCCGTCCGAGCGATGGTATTTGGAAAATCGCATTTTTGTATGGCGATAAGTGGCAACACTGGAAGAATGAATTATTGGATTTTGGGTTCACACTCCAAGATCCAGTCAGTGAATTAATCGAAGTCGAATCTTGGGATGAAGACTAAATTTACATTCACTTTTTAGGTTCGACGTGGGCTTTGAACGATCGTTGACAAGAAATCTATGAGCAGCGAGAAACAGAATCATTGGGATAAAGTTTATACTACCAAACCGAGCCAACGAGTTTCTTGGTTTCAATCCAAACCAGAAAAATCATTAGAACTTATCCATCGCTTCATGCCTGTAGGTAGGCATCCGAATATAATTGATGTTGGTGGTGGTGCTTCGACTCTTGTAGACTTTCTCTTGGCTGATGGCTATGAATCAATATCAATTTTGGATATTGCCGCATCTGCTCTCAATACAGCCAAACAAAGACTCGGTAGTCTGAGCGATAGAGTATCATGGATTGTAGCCGATATTACTCAGATTCAATTGCCTCGTAATACTTACGATCTTTGGCACGATCGAGCGGTATTTCACTTTTTGACGATACCAGCCGATAGACTAAAGTATGTAGATATTGTTGAGAAATCCCTAAAATCTGGTGGAATTTTGGTGATTTCAACTTTTGCTCCAGATGGGCCAGAACAATGTAGTAATCTAGATATTAATCGCTATAACTGTGATGATATCTTGGCTATTCTAGGCAAGAATTTTAAACTGATTCATAGCGATCGAGAATCACACCAAACGCCATTCGACACTCACCAATCATTCAGTTATTGCGTGTTTGAAAGACTTTCATCCTAGCACCATCGCCAGGTAGAAATCTAAAGTTTTAGGAGTCTTTGGCGTAACTGCTACTAAATCATCGCCGCAAGCAACTATAATAATATTTGCTAGTTGTGGACGATCGAACGTAAAATGGTGAATCTGAATCCTACTTCCTCCTTTAGTATTTCCATGCACTTGGAAGTGCCCAATCGATCGGGTATGCTGGCGAGTGTCGCTCAGAGTATCGCATCAGTTGGCGGGAATATTACCTCCCTCGATATTACCGAGCAGACTCGCAGTTTGTCTCAACTTGACGTTACTGTTGATGCTGCTAGCACCGAGCATGGCGATGAGATTGTGGCGGTAGTAAAGTCGATTCCCGAAGTTCGGTTGACGAGTACCTTCGATCGCACCATGCAGCTCCATCGCGGTGGTAAAATTCGGATGGAAAGCAAGCTCAGTCTCAGCCGTCAGTCGGATTTGGCGATGGCTTATACACCTGGTGTTGGGCGCGTCTGTATGGCAATTGCCGCCGAACCCGAACGAGTGTATGAACTTACGATCAAGTCTAACACAGTGGCGATCGTCACTGACGGTAGTGCGGTATTGGGGTTGGGAAACTTGGGTGCCATGGCTTCCATGCCAGTAATGGAAGGGAAAGCGATGTTATTCAAAGAGTTTGCCGGGATAGATGCATTCCCCATCTGTTTGGATACTCAGGATACGGAAGAGATTATCAAAACCGTCAAACATCTCGCGCCTGTATTCGGCGGGATAAATTTGGAAGATATCGCCGCCCCGCGTTGTTTTGAAATTGAAGCGCGACTAAAAGCCGAATTAGATATACCCGTCTTCCATGACGATCAACATGGTACCGCGATCGTCACCCTAGCTGCACTGATAAATTCCCTCAAGCTCGTCAAAAAGTCCCTGAGCGATGTCAAAATCGTCATCAATGGTGCGGGTGCAGCGGGAATTGCGATCGCCAAATTATTTCAGACTGCTGGTGTCAACCATATCTGTCTATGCGACTCCAAAGGAATTATATCACTCGATCGAGCGGATCTCAATCCTGAGAAACAAGAATTTGCCGTAACTCAAACTGGTACCCTCGCCGATGCAATGGTAGGCGCGGATGTCTTCCTCGGAGTCAGCGCACCAGGCGTAGTTACTCCCCCAATGGTAAAATCCATGGCAAAAGATGCCATCGTCTTTGCCATGGCAAACCCCATCCCCGAAATTCAGCCAGAATTAATCACCAATGACGTGGCGGTAATGGCGACGGGGAGAAGCGACTATCCAAACCAGATTAATAACGTATTAGCCTTCCCTGGAGTCTTTCGCGGAGCGATCGACTGTCGTGCCAATCAGATTACCACGAATATGTGTCTAGAGGCCGCCAGAGCGATCGCATCTTTGGTAAATCCCAACGAACTTAGTCGCGAATATATTGTACCCTCGGTGTTTGATAAGCGTGTCGTGACTGCTGTCTCTGCGGCGGTGCAGAAGTCGGCGAGGGAGGAGGGGATTGCGAAGTATTAACGCAGAAGGGCGCAGAGTGAAAGGAGAGCGCAGAGAGTTGGCTAGTGAGGGTGTGGGGTGCTTTTTGCTCTCATCTTATTCTCTATCCCCTATTCCCTATTCCCTATTCCCTATTCCCTATTCCCTATTCCTAATGTCTACTTCCAAAAATCTCTGGCTTGAGCGATTGATGGCTATAATTGCATCGATCGGATTTTTGGTGGGAATGTTCGATTTTACTTATATTTCGTGGCGAGGTTTCTACTTTAGAAATATTCCCGAAGTTACTCAGTTTTACGATCGATATAAAGGCATCGAACCTCATCGAGAAACTGAGCGTTATTTGAATGCTGTCGAACAACTGAAAATCACAGTCAAGCAGACAGGATTGGCTTCTGCTCAGACTCAGAGCTGGTTACAAGAGTTGGATGGTTTGAGTATTAGTATGATTCAAAACAATCCTTTTGCAGTAGCCGGAAAGACGGGAAATCTGGAAAAGATTAAGAATGAGGTACGCGATCGAGTTCAGAATCAATCCTCGAAAGGTGCCTTTCAAATCTTCTGGAGTCAGGCATATCTGAGTAGAGCAGGGTGGGAAAAAGAACTAGGTTTCTACGAACAGAAAATTAAACCACTCATCGTTACCAATTATTATCGGAAGTTAGATGACTCTGGAAATTTTCTCGATCGATTTTGGGAGATAGATATTTTTTTCGTCGGTATTTTTGCAGTGGAGCTATTAGGGAGAGTTTATTATATTCGCCGTCACAATCGGCAGGTGAGTTGGCAACAAGCGATAATCTGGAGATGGTACGATCTAATTTTGTTGCTACCCTTCGTTCAATTTTTGCGATTGATTCCCGTTACGATTCGGCTGCATCAAGCAAAAATAATTAATCTAGGCTCGATTCAACACGAACTCAATCGGTTATTTGTCGGGCAAATTGTCAATGAATTAACTGAGGCGGTGGTAATCCAAGTATTGCATCAAACTCAGCGCGCTGTCAAACAAGGTGAAGTGACTAAAATGGTGGGCGGGTATCTAAAGCAGCCCCATATCGATCTGAATAATGTTAATGAAATTGAGGTTTTATTAGAACTAGTGTTGGAGATAGTCATTTATCGTGTCATTCCTAAAGTTCAGCCAGATTTGGAAGCAATTTTTCAACATTTGTTTCATCAAGCACTATTAGAATCTCCAGCCTATCGCAATCTTAGAATGCTCCCTGGTGTGGGTGAAATGCCCGCACAAGCGATCGATCGAGTCGTCAAGGAAGTTTCTACATCTTTATATACTGCCCTCACCAAAGTCATCTCTGACCCCGATAATGGACGACTCAGCCGCCGTCTAGCCGAAAATCTTGGTAGTGCGATCGGAAATGAAATGCAACGGGGGCAGACAGTACTGAAAATTGAATCTTTAGTCTACGATCTAATCGAAGAAATCAAAGTCACCTATAGTACTAGGAAATAAGAATTTAATAATATATATATCTGTAGTTGGGCATTGCCCACAAACCATTTATATACGTGGTAAATTAGTGTAAAATAGCAGTGAAATAGGAGCTAAGTATAAAATATGGAATTGCAGGAATATCTACGCGCTAACGGCTTAGAAAAGCTGGTAGAAACTTATCATATTAGTGCAGTACCTCATCGACAGTATCCAAATTTAGTATGCTTGAAATACTCGATGATGGATTCACCGATCGGTCAAATTGTGGTGAGACAGAGTAGGGGAATTATATTCGATCGCGATCGAGATTGGGAAATAATATCATACCCTTATGATAAGTTTTTTAACTATGGAGAAGGTAAGGCTGCCTCGATCGATTGGAGCAGTGCAAAGGTATATGAAAAGCTCGATGGTTCGTTGATGGTTTTATATTATTATGATGATAAATGGCATGTATCATCTAGTGGAACTCCTGATGGAGCTGGGGCGATTCGTAACTGCGATCTGAATTTGGCGGAGCTATTTTGGCAAGTTTGGGCGGAGCTTGGATATCAATTACCCACAGATACCGAGCATTGCTATATATTTGAGTTGATGACAAAGCAAAATCAGATCATCTCAATTCCTGAGCGAAATCGATTGGTGTTGCATGGTGCTAGAAATATCAAAAGTCTCGCTGAATCTGCGCCGGATATTTGGGCGACTAAATACGGCTGGGAATTAGTTAGTAGTTATCCCTTGACTAGTGATGTGGAAGTTAAAGCTGCTGCTAATTTACTCAATCCAGTTGTGAGTGAGGGCTATGTTGTATGCGATCGCAATTTCAATCGTGTCAAAATAAAGTCGCCTCAATATGTCGCAATCGGGCATCTGATGGGTGGTTTCTCTTCGCTGAATCTGGTGAAGATTATCATTGCTAATGAGGGCGAAGAGTTTTTGGTTTATTTTCCAGAGTTGACAAATTTATATCGAGAAATGAAGGAGAATTATCGATCGCTAATTGCTGAAATTGAAGCTAATTGGGAGCGATACAAGGATATCTCGATTCAAAAAGATTTTGCGCTAGCGATTAAAGATTTACCTTATCAAAGTATCCTGTTTGCATTGCGCGGTGGCAAAATTCGATCGGTAAAAGAATCTTTATTAGACGATCCAGTTCATAAAACGATCGATCGAATCTTAACTGCCAATAAGTCGATTCAGTCACAAATAGAGAAATTAGCTTAATTTTAGATCCCTGACTTTCCCAAGAAGTCGGGGATCTGGCTGATACCTTCTAACTAGCCACGCACTGAAAAATAAGGCGTTGCTGAATATAGGTATGATTGACTCAGCAGTCGTAGGGTGGGCATCTGCCCACAGCCAAACTTATCTGACTGAGCCACAAACATCCAATTAATTTCTAAATCCTCATCATTTCTAACTTGGATGTTTTTATGTCAAAATAGATTCAGTTGCTCAAGAGACTGACTCCATGTACTCATCCACCCGCTGGACAACTGCCGAACTCGAATTGTTGCCAGATAATGGCAATCGGTATGAAATAATCGATGGAGAATTATTAGTGACTCGCGCACCTCACTGGAAACACCAAAAAGTTATTACTAGACTGATTCAGTCGTTGGCAATTTGGTCTAGTCAGAGTAAATTGGGTGAAGTAGTTACCACTCCAGGCTTGATATTTACTGATGATGATAATGTGATTCCAGATTTAGTCTGGATTAGTACTGACAGATTAGCACGGGTGCTAGATGAATCTGGGCATCTTGTGGCGGCACCAGAATTAATCGTCGAAGTACTCTCCCAAGGTACCGATAATGAGCGACGCGACAGGGAAGTCAAGCGCAAACTCTACGCTATTAGAGGCGTACAGGAATATTGGATCGTCGATTGGCGCAGACAACAAATTGAGATTTTCCGGCGGGATAAGGATGGTTTACCCTTGGTTGCGACGTTATTGAGTAGCGATATTTTGAGTAGTCCCCTATTACCTGATTTTGCCCAGTCTGTCGCGGAAGTTTTTAGTTAAAATAACATAAGTTGCTAAAAAGACGTAACATGTACTCATCCACTCGCTGGACAACTGCTGAATTGGAATTGTTGCCAGATAATGGCAATCGGTATGAAATAATCGATGGAGAATTATTAGTGACTCGCGCACCTCACTGGGATCATCAAAATGCTATTCTGAATCTATCATTCGCGCTGGTTGCTTGGTCTCGATCGACTAGTTTAGGTAAAGTATCAGTAGCTCCAGGCTTGATATTTACTGATGATGATAATGTGATTCCAGATTTAGTCTGGATTAGTACTGACAGATTAGCACGGGTGCTAGATGAATTTGGACATCTTTTGGCTGCACCAGAATTGATCGTCGAAGTACTCTCCCAAGGCACCGATAATGAGCGACGCGACAGAGAAGTCAAGCGCAAACTCTACGCTATTAGAGGCGTACAGGAATATTGGATCGTCGATTGGTGCAGACAACAAATCGAGATTTTCCGGCGAGATAAGGATGGTTTACCCTTGGTTGCGACGTTATTGAGTAGCGATATTTTGAGTAGTCCCCTATTACCGGATTTTGCTCAGTCTGTTGCAGAAGTTTTTAGTTAAAATCAACCCCAGCCTAAAAACCTAATTCTCAATTAATTTAACCACGCACGAAAAAATAAACCGTCATACTTATCGCCACGATCGATACAAACCGCCTAATAATCTGTGGAGAAACTTTACGCGCAGAACTAGCAATAACATAACCGCCAAGGGAACCACCGACAGCCATCAGGATCGCTTGATGCCAAGCAATAATTCCCGCAAATAAGAACGGGACGATCGCAATTCCATTGATAAAAGTCCCCAAAAATGTTTTTACGGCATTCATCGCATGAATATTTTTGAGATTAAAAAAAGTCAGAGTTGACAACATCAATATCCCAATTCCCGCACCAAAGAAACCACCATAGATCGAGATGAATAGTTGAGCGATAACGAGATAAACTAGGGGTATTGGTTTAGGCGAAGATCCCAGAATTAAAGATTGTAGCCACTTTTTGCATGACTCACCGAAGATAAATACGCAAGTTGCGAACAGCAGTAAATAGGGAATTAGGTTTTTAAAAATATCTGGAGTGGTATACAACAATGCGATCGAGCCGAGCAATCCACCCAGCAGACTGGTTATACTCAAAATTAGCATCGTTGGTCGCTCGATATCCAAATCGCGACGATATGCCCTCGCACTTGCCAAACTAGCCACCCATAAAGCGGTATTATTAGTAGCGTTGGCAGCAATCGGTGATAAACCCGTAAAAATCAGCATCGGAAAAGTAACAAAGCTCCCACCTCCAGCCACAGCATTCAATCCGCCAGCGACAAAAGCAGTAGTAAATAGTAACAAACTATTGAAATAAGTGAGCGATGGTGGCGCGATCGGCATTATATTAGTGTTGTGGTATTTTATCGATTGTTGCAGAATTTTGACAAGCTTTACCCACTCTATTGAAGGATAGACTATGATTCATTTTGGTATTTTATGTCCTAGTGCAGTTAGTCATCTCAATACGATGAGCAGTATCGGGCGGGAACTTCTCCGCCGTGGGCATCAAGTAACATTATTTGGCGTACCTGATGTCAAAGCTAGAGTAACGGCGGCTGGCTTGGAGTTCTGTGAAATTGGGGCAGAAACATTTCCGCTGGGTAAAATGGATGAGATTTACCAAAAATTGGGGATGATGAGTAATCTTGATGGGGTAAAATACACGATCGAATGCCTACTCCAAGAAACAAATATGCTCAAGGCTGAGGCTCCAGCAGCAATTAGAGCGAACTCGATCGACTTATTATTAGTAGATCAATTATTTGGGATCGGGGGAACTATTGCGGACTTTCTAAATATCCCATTTGTAACGATTTGCAATGCCTTGCCCATCAACCGCGAGCCATCAGTACCACCATTTTTTACAACCTGGGCATATCAAAATACTTGGTTCGCAAGAATTCGCAACCAAATCGGCAATATATTAATAGATTATCTCTCTCGATCTAGCTGGGAATCGATCGTCACACAGCGGCAAATTTGGAATCTGCCGCCATTGGCAAATCGAGATGCTAGTTATTCCCAACTCGCTCAAATCTGTCAGTTACCAGCCGGATTTGACTTTCCTAGAGAAAGATTATCCCCATGTATGAATTATACCGGATTATTTAAAGAACCACCCAATATTGAACCTGTTAAATTTGCCGAAGTTGATTTTCCCTTTGACAAATTGACTGGAAAACCTTTAATATATGCTTCCTTGGGTACATTGCAAAATCAGAACATAACGACATTTCAATGTATCGCAGAGGCTTGTGTAGATTTGGATGTGCAACTAGTCATAGCATTAGGCAATCCCCAACAGGATCCGACAAAATTTCAATTTGCAGGTGAGCCGATTGTTGTTGCTTATGCACCCCAAGCGGAGTTAATTAATCGATCGAGTCTAGTCATCACCCACGGCGGAATGAATACCGTAATTGATAGTCTGAGTGCGGGAGTTCCCCTAGTGGCAATTCCGATTACCAACGATCAACCAGGAGTGTCTACGCGCCTGGTACGCACGGGCGCGGGGGAAATGGTACCCTTAAAACAATTGAATGTCGATCGACTCAAACAGACGATTTATCAGGTACTTGGTGATGTACGCTACAAGGAAAAAGCCGAAGCCATGCAGCAGGTAATTCAAGCATCTGGTGGGGTAAAACGGGCTGCTGATATTATTGTTTCGGTATCATAGTAAATTAGTTTTAAAGGGGGGAATGAGGGATAATAGAAATATAGCATCCTACTAAATGATTTTCCTGATTTTTTAACCGCAGCATTTCGGCTACGCTCAATAACCGGCGCAGAGGGCGCAGAGAGTAGGAAGTCGAGATCTAGATTTTAATTTAGGATCGCTATATGTCAGATCGATATCGAAAAAGTGCAAGGTTAGATTCAAATCTATTATTGTCATTTCAATCCAAAATCTAAAATCCGTCTTAACCCAAACATGCAACTTTTTATCGACACTAATATTTTGTTGTCTTTTTATGCTCTGAATCAAGACGATCTTGCGGAGCTGAATAAATTGAGCGACTTAATCGCGAGTAAACATATCACTCTATTACTTACCGATCGAATCATTGATGAATTCAATCGAAATCGCGAACAACGCATCGATGGGGCGATTAAATCACTCCGTAATCAAACTTTCAATCCCCCATTACCCCAAATAGCTGAAGACTATCCAGAAATCGATTTGTTGCGACAATCACTCAAGCATTATGAGCAAGCACATACCGCACTGGTGCAGAAGATCGCCATCGATATTCAAGCCAGGAATTTGAAAGCCGATCGGATTATTCAGTCTTTCTTTAGTTCGGGTAAAAAGCTGACTACTCATCCTGATATCCTCGATCGAGCGCGGTTACGCATGGCAGTGGGAAATCCGCCTGGGAAGAATAATTCTCTGGGTGATGCGATTAATTGGGAATGTCTATTGACGGAAATTGCTGTCGGTGAGGATGTTTTTTTTGTGACGGGTGATAAGGATTATTGTTCGGCACTAAATGAGGATGAATTTAGCAATTTTTTGCTCGATGAGTGGTACGCGGCTAAAAAATCTCAGATTTATTTTTACAAACGTTTGTCTGGCTTTTGCAAGGAACAGTTTCCAGAGGTTACTTTGGCTAGTGTTCGCGATAAAGAGTTTCTAATTCGAGATTTGGTTAATACTCAATCGATCGGCGAAACTCAGAAAGCGATCGCCAAATTGAGCTATTATCAAGAATTTACAGCCGCTCAAGTCAATATGATTATCGCTGCGGCAATTTCCAATCGTCAATTAGGTTGGTCGATCGAAGACGATCTTGTCAAGAATTTTCTACTGTCGATCGTCAATAAGAATGAACAATATCTAGATCCAGATAGTATCACCAAAATCAGAGCATTACTTAATTAATTGACAATTGATAATTGAAGATAATCACCGTTGTTAACAACCCAAATCTCAATTCTCAATTAATTTAAACTGATGCTTTTTATTAAATTAACGAGAATCAGGTGTCTAAAGCCCCCACCCTAAAAACTCAATTCTCAATTCTCAATTCTCAATTCTCAATTCTCAATTAACTTACTAACTTCTTTGTGTCAAAACAGCAGCCATTGAAATCGATCGATAGTTTAGATTCGACAGTCTCAACTTATCCCAACTTGGCGGAAAGACTGCGCCCAGAATTGTGGGCATTATTGCAAGTCATGGCGGGTTTGGCTCAGGATCGCGGTTGGCAATTGTATCTAGTTGGGGGAGTGGTAAGGGATTTATTCTTAGCAACAGATCGAGGATTATTATCGACTCCAGATTTGGATTTGGTAGTAGATGGGGAGGATACTAATGATGAACGATCTGGGGTAGAATTAGCTCAAGCATTGCACGATCTTTATCCCACTGCCAAGTTGAATATTTATGGTAAATTTCAAACTGCGGCTTTGAAATGGCATCGAGATCCTCAATTGGATTGTTTATCGATCGATATTGCCACAGCTAGAACCGAATCTTATGCTTATCCAGCGGCGAATCCTGATGTAATTGCTAGTTCGATCGATCTAGATTTGTTTCGGCGTGATTTTACAATTAATACCCTCGCAATTCGATTGACTCAACCTTATGGGGGAATGTTATTTGACTACTTTGGTGGATTGGTAGATCTGCAAGCTAAACAAATGTGTATCTTACATGAGGATAGTTTTATCGACGATCCGACAAGGATTTTTCGCTGTATGCGATTTGCGGTTCGGTTGGGATTTACGATCGAATCCGAAACTCAAGTTTATATGAAATGGGCGATCGAGAGTGGTATTTACGAGCGCATTCTGACAATTTATCCCAAAGCTCCAGCTTTACAAACTAGGCTCAAAGCAGAATTAAAAAATATCCTCGAAACAGATTATTGGTTACCGATCCTAGAAAAATTAAACGAACTAAATGCGCTAAAATGTTTGCATCCACAACTCAAATTAGACGACGAACTCAGACGAAGATTAGAATTGGTAGATCGATCGATCGATGCTGTCAATCTCCCCCGTTTATCGCCGTGGTTAATCCGATTGGAAATCCTCCTAACGGGATTAAATTTAGCGGATAGAATTCGAGTCATTCATCAGCTTCAACTACCAGATGATACTCAGAATCGATTAACTAGCCTCGATCGAATACAGCAAGAGCTGAACACCTTACTATCTGTCGAACTATCGATCGGTCAAACTGTCCGGCTACTCCAACCCTACGATCGAACTTTACTACTGTTAATCGCCATCATCGCCACACCAACAATTAGTTCGATCGTCCAACAATATCTTACCACCTGGATCCAGACCAAACCACCAATTAACGGTCGCGATCTCAAAAATCTCGGCTATAAACCAGGCGCACAGTATCACCAAATTTTAGATGCCCTATTGTACGCCACCCTAGACAAAATTGTCACCGATCGCGACTCCGCCATCGAATTTGTCAAAAAGTATCAACCATTGCCAGACTAAAATCTAACGTTAAAACCCCCGCTTCCTCACAACTTCCTCAACATTTTCAGCTAGTGTGTCTTCTAAGGTGACATTGCCAAGGAAAAGATAGTCATGATTGAAAATACTAATTTTTGGACGGGGATTCACGCATCATTATTGCGGATTGTGCGATTAGAGTTGCTGGTAACGCCGCGTAAATGGCATTTCCTCAACCGGAATGCCGAGCCGATGCCCAATCGCACCGCACAGCGAGTAGAATTAAAATATCGATCGTCACATGCAACATTAGTTCCATTGCCGCCACAGGAACTAAATCCAGCTCAATGGCTGCTAGAAAACGCGCCCTTGGCTAACTTAGTAACAGAAGCGATCGGCGATCGCTGGAAAAGCCGCTCAGAAGACCTCCAGCAGCTAGAAACCCTCGCGGATGCTCCCGTATTCCAATCTCAATGGCAGCAGGTTAAACGCGCTCACAAGCAAGTCTTAGCCGATAAATTAGCCAGGTTGCAGGGAGTGAATATCAATGTCGATTCTTTGTTCGATCTGCAATTGCAACCGATTTCTACCCAGCGACGGCAATTATTAAATATTCTGCATATTATCAACCTATTCCTTCAGCTCAAAGACAATCCCCAACTCGACATCGTGCCGCGCACGTTTATTTTTGGGCATGTGGGGAAACTGGCACCCGATCGATCTATTCTGACTTTGATTCAATCTCTCGCAGCAATCTTGACTCAAGATCCGGTTGCCAGCGGTAAATTGCAGGTGGTATATGTACCCCACTCAGCCAAATTGCACCAGCAGATGTATCATGCCGCCGACTTAACTGAGGAAATTGAGATGGCGCAAATGGAAGATGTAGATTTGAGTAAGCTCAAATTTGCTGCTAATGGGGTAATCTCGATCGGTACTTCGGGAAAAGCTAATTATTTTGTCCAACAAACAGTTGGGGTCGATCGTTATTTCTCGTTTGGCTTGGCTGTTCCAGAAATCAATTTATTCAATCAATATGGCTACGATCCATATAATTATTATAAATATTATTCAGAGGTGCGTCGGGCGATCGATTATATCTTGACTGGATGCTTGACACCAGAAGATCCGCATCAATCGAAGTTGCTTGTGGATATGCTCCTCGGCGCAGACAAGGAAATGGTGCTCGCCGATTATATCTTTTATCTTGGTTGTCAAAATCGGGTCAGCGAAGTATATCAACGATCGTCGGTATGGACGCGGATGTCTATTTTGAATGTGACTGGATTGGGCTAAAATGAGTTAGACTAATGGTGTGCAGTGAAACAGCGCGCAATGAAAAATATTACCATTCCAAAGGTATCGATCGGCTTTGCGATAGTATTAGCTATTTTATTAGTTAATATATCGCTTGCCGCTGGAAACATTAGTAAGATTATCGAAAATAATCGAGCCGAGTTGCGGAATGAGCAACTATCATTAATTTTGGCAAATATCCTATTAGCCTTAAAAGATGCTGAAATATCCCAGAGACAATATTTACTGACAAAAAAATATTCGACCTTGCAAGCCGATCGAAGTCGGCAAATTGATAAAATCCGGCAGTTGCTCCGATCTTTACCAGATCTGCAAGAAAAAACTAACTTCAAACAGAAAATCGAGTCGAAGCTAACCGAACTTACGACCTTAGAGCGGCAACAGCTAAAAACTCTAGGCACCGTCGATGAACTCGAACTATCTCCTCGCGAACAGCAAATTATCCCCTCAATTCGGCAGCAAATAATTGATTTCGATCGCGCTGAAAAAGTAGGCATCGAGCGCGATCGATCTGAATCCCGCTCGAGTTTAACTAGTGCGAGAACCACCTTAATTATCTCCTTATTACTAGACATATCATTACTATCAGCCCTCTATTGGTTAGTCATCCAAGCTCGAGCTAAACAGCGAAAGATTGAATTAAAGCTACGGCATGATTCAGGCGAATTGGAAGAGCTATATCACAACGCGCCCTGTGGCTATCACTCCCTCGATGAAATGGGAAACTTTGTGCGGATCAACCGTACCGAACTAGAAATGTTGGGCTATGAAGAAACAGAAATCGTCAACAGCAAAAAAATGACCGATTTACTCACCCCAGCAAGTAAAGAAAAATTTCACAACTTACTCCCCCAGCTCAAATCGACTGGTACAATTCACGACCTAGAATTGGAAATGATCCGCAAAGATGGGAGCATCGTTCCCGTAAGTGCCACAACCAACTTAGCTGGTGAAGACTCAAATCCATTCGGCACTAGAGCCACCATCATCGATATCAGCGATCGAATTCATGCCCAACAACAATCCCAACTGTCCGCTCAAATCGCTCAAAAAATCCGCGCCTCACTAGAACTAGACAAAGTTTTTACAGCTACCACAGAGGGAATCCAACAACTATTTGGAGTCGATCGAGTGTTGATTTTCCAATTGGCTGCGGATGGATCGGGGCAAGTTATCGCCGAGCGAGTAACATCAGATTATCAATCCGTGGTTGGACGTAAAATTTTCGATCCTTGTTTCAGTGACACCTATTATCAAAGCTACAAACAGGGGCGAATATCGGCGATTGCTGATATTACGAATGCCGGATTTCAAGCCTGTTATGTCGAATTTTTACAACAATTTGGCGTGCAGGCGACAGTCACAATTCCGATCCATTTGCGAGATGAATTGTGGGGATTGTCGATCGTTCATCATTGCCGATCGACCCGTAAATGGAAACATCAAGAAATCGAACTAATGAGCCAACTTGCCAATCAAATCGGCATTGCGATCGCCCAATCTCAAGCCCTAGAGCAAGCCCGCTACCAACAACAAGAATTAATCCGATCGAACGCCGAATTAGAACAATTTGCCTATGTTTGCTCCCACGATCTCCAAGAACCATTGCGGATGGTGACAAGCTATCTACAACTACTATCCAGTCGCTACCAAGGCAAACTCGATGCCGATGCCGATGAATTCATCGATTATGCCGTCGATGGTGCCGTGAGAATGCAGGCTCTGATTCAGGGTTTGTTGGGCTATGCACGCCTGAGTAGTCAGATTAAGCCCTTTGGGGCGATCGATGGCGATCGAGTCCTTTCAGACGCAATTTCCAACCTTCAGGTGGCAATTGGCGAGAGTGGAGCCATCATCACCACCGAGCCACTCCCACAGATTTGGGGAGATCGAACTCAACTCACCCAACTATTCCAAAATCTCATCGCCAATGCCATTAAATTTCGCGGTGCCGCACCCCCCCAGATTCACATCGGGGTGAGGGCAATAAATCTCCCAGATCGAGCAAAGATCCCGTCAGGGTGGTGTTTTAGTGTCGCAGACAATGGGATCGGCATTGAGGCGGAATATCTCGATCGAATTTTTACGATCTTCCAACGGTTGCATTCCCGCAGCACCTATCCTGGTACAGGAATCGGGCTAGCTATCTGCCAAAAAATTGTCGAACGTCATGGCGGCAAAATCTGGGTAGAGTCTACCCCCAACCAGGGGACTATATTTTATTTTATAATTAATGCAGTGTAATATCTCCCTCTGCCCATGGCCATAAATAGCCCCTCCATCGAAGTCTTACTCGTAGAAGACAACCCTGGAGATGTTCACCTCACGCGAATTGCTTTCGCCGATGTTCCAGGTGAAAAGCTGCGCCCACGCAAAATGAATGTTAATCTGAGCGTGGTGAATGATGGTGTCGAAGCAATGGCATTTCTCCATCATCAGGGTAGATATGAAGGGGTAATCCAGCCAGATCTGATTTTGCTAGATTGGAATTTGCCGCGCAAGAATGGGCGACAAGTTCTGGGAGAGATCGATGCAGACGAACGCTTGCGGCGGATTCCGACGATTGTCCTTACCACCTCCCAAGCCGATGAAGATATTCTAAATGCTTATAATCTTCACGCCAATTGTTATATTACCAAACCTGTAGATTATCAGCAATTTCTCCAAATCGTTCAATCGATCGAAGATTTTTGGTTTAGTGTCGTTCAGTTGCCACCCCGATAGGTATATTTGTTACACACAACTCCGCTAAAATTCTAGTGTTAAGAGAACCCCTATCCCCTATCCCCTATTCCCTATCCCCTATCCCCTATACCCAATACCCAATACCCAAAACCCAATACCCAAAGGGAAATGTGAATAAAAATTTTCTTTTAGAATAAAAAACATGGGATGTTAGGGTATTTGAAAAAAAACTACGCGCTGCAGGTTATAGT
>JANMEL010000260.1:0-20368 GCA_031376885.1 Chamaesiphon sp. OTE_70b_metabat_96
GCGGCCCCCGCAGCTGTGGCGCCCTCGGCGGCGGCGGCGGTCTCGGCGGCGGCGGCGGCGGTGGCGGCATTGGCGGCGGCGGTTACGGCGGTGGCGGTGGCGGCAACCCAGGTGGTGGTAACGGCGGCGGTAACCCAGTCGGCGGTAATCCAGGCGGCGAAAAACCCCCAGTTATCGTCATTGGTAAGACTGGTGTAGATGCTAGTGCGGCACCTTTGTCATTTGGTGGCAATGCGCCTAGTGCTTTCTCTGGCTCTACCATCAGTCTAGCCCTAGAATTCCAACAACGCTTGGCTGCGGCTCAAAGTGCTTATGAAAGTGCATCCCAACGCTTGGCTCAAGCAGGAACAGCTCAACCTGTAGCCAGTTCTGGCCCTCAGCGTTATAGCCGTGTACCTGGCGATCTTGCAGATTGCGGTTGTCTCAATCCCGATCTTGCTACCGACAATAGTGGCTCAGAATTGGCAGCAGCTAAAGTTGCTGAAGCAGAAGCGGCGGCAGAACTTGCCAAAGCCAAAGCTGAAACACGTCAATTCCTAGAATCTGTTCAAACCAACAATGCTATTGCGGGGAATGCTAGCAGCTTCAGCCCGATTTGGTAAAACTATTTGCCAAGTAGATTGAAAGATATCCGCTAATAGTACCTATTCAGGTAAACATAGCAGATTTTAATTGAGTGGGTGAGTAATTAGTTACTTGCCCTCTCCATTAAGTTTCAAAGGCAGCAAGTGGTAAAATTTTAAATTATCCATAGTTGATTATTAAGGAAAAGCTAGGTACAAATCATGACAAAAATATCTAAACTTCATCAACTTTCGATCGCCTGTGGTGCGATCGCCGCAACAGCAGTCGGCGGGTTTGTTCAGTCCGCTAGTGCAGCCGAAGAATTTAATACTCAAAACGTTAAATTCGATCGAGATACCATCATTGAATTTCAATTTCTCGGCTCCAATAATCGCGCTCAATCTACTTTTGGCGTAGTAAATTTGGCAACAGGTGAGAGAACTCCGCTCATCAATGAAATTAGAGCCACTGATAAGCCCAAAACCACGATCGGTACTGCTGGTAAAGCTGTCAGAAAACCTTATGCTGAGTTTACTTTCCAATCCAATACTCCCTATGGATTTTATCTAGAATCCAAAGTCAAAGGCAAAACACCCAAAGTTGTCTATTCGACTCCAGAGCGAAATGGTGGCACACAATTAGCTAGATTTAATAATGATGTAACTGCATTAGGCTCTCAAGGCATCACCATTGCTTGGAATGATGGCATGTCCGCAGCCAATCCTGACTTTAATCAGTTTGCCGTAATTGCTGGTGGTGGCGTAGGTTGCCCATGTAAAGCAAGCCCTGCCATCAATACACCACTCCCTCCTGAAGTTCTACCCACCAGAAAAAATAAACCAGCACGCGGTTAAGTCTTAGTAGATAGGGGTCAGTGCGAATACTATTCAGATCCCCGACTTCTCCAAGAAGTCGGGGATCTAGCCTATTTACTAACCCCTATCCCCTATCCCCTAACTCCCAACCTGTGCAACAATGGTGTGGTTAATCGGGAAAAAAGTATCAAAAGCAACATGACTAAGTTCGTATTCGTCACTGGCGGCGTAGTTTCGAGTATTGGCAAGGGAATTGTCGCCGCGAGTTTGGGGCGGTTGCTAAAATCGCGAAATTATTCTGTCTCGATTCTCAAGCTCGACCCTTATATCAACGTAGATCCTGGTACCATGAGTCCCTATCAGCATGGGGAAGTATTTGTTACCAAAGATGGTGCAGAAACAGATTTAGACTTGGGACATTACGAGCGATTTACGGACACATCGATGTCGCGGCTCAATAGTGTCACCACTGGCTCGATTTATCAATCAGTTATTAATAAAGAGCGACGCGGAGACTATCACGGCGGTACCGTGCAAGTTATCCCTCACATTACCAATGAAATCAAAGAACGGATCGAGCGCGTCGCCAAAAATACCAACCCTGACGTAGTAATTACCGAAATTGGCGGCACAGTTGGGGATATCGAATCACTCCCCTTTCTCGAAGCCATCCGCCAATTTCGGAAGCGAGTGGGTAGACGTAACGTAGTTTATATGCATGTTACCCTCATCCCCTGGATTCCATCAGCCGGAGAGATGAAAACCAAGCCGACACAACACTCGGTGAAAGAGCTGAGATCGATCGGCATTCAGCCAGATATTTTGGTCTGTCGCACGGTCAAACCTTTGCCACAGGGGATTAAAGAGAAACTATCCGAATTTTGTGATGTGCCTGTCGAATCCATTATCGACGCGCCGGATGTGACGAGTATTTATGAAGTTCCTTTAATTATGGAACGAGAAGGACTCGCAGTCCAAACTCTCGATTTGCTCCAACTCGAACAACGTACGCCCGATCTGAGCAAATGGGCAAACTTAGTCGATCGGATGTACACATCTACGGTGGAAGTAAAAATCGCGATCGTCGGTAAGTATACCGAACTTGGTGATGCTTATCTCTCGGTAGTTGAAGCTTTGCGCCATGGATCGATCGCCACAGGGACTAAACTAATTATTAAATTGGTAAATTCTGAAGATCTAGAAGCCCAAGGTGCCCCTCAACACCTCTCTGACGTGCAAGGTATCCTCGTCCCTGGTGGCTTTGGAATTCGCGGCATCCAGGGCAAAATTGCCGCCATTCAGTACGCAAGAGAGCGGCGGATCCCCTTCCTCGGTTTGTGCCTGGGGATGCAATCGGCGGTAATTGAATGGGCGCAAAATGTTGCTAAACTCGATCGAGCTAATAGTTCGGAGTTTGAATCTGATACTCCCAATCCAGTCATCAATCTGCTCCCTGAGCAAGAGGATGTCGTCAATCTCGGCGGTACAATGCGGCTCGGCTTGTACGCCTGTCGGTTGGAAGAAAATACCCTCGCTCACCGACTCTATCAGCAAGGAGTTGTATATGAGCGGCATCGTCATCGGTATGAATTTAATAATGCTTACCGCAATCTATTTTTGGATGGTGGTTATATTATTAGTGGGACATCTCCCGATACTCGACTAGTGGAAATCATCGAGCTTCCCAGTCATCCTTTCTTTATCGCTACTCAATTTCACCCCGAATTTCAGTCTAGCCCTAGTTTGCCCCATCCACTATTTACGGGGTTTATGTCAGCAGCTTTGGCGGAGCTTGGCGATATGAACATCGAGACATTCGAGCCTGAAAACTTATCCTTAGAAGATCGGGAATCTGTCGAAATCGGTTAACTGTCATCTCGTACTAATATAGATTGTAGGTGACTTCGACTGCCAAATGAGTTAGAAATTCCTCTATTTCTGGGACTCCCATATCTTTGGGATGACGCTTGTTATGAAACAAAATATATCGAACAATCCATTGTACGTAGGTTTCTTCTGTGCGGTAGGAATAATGCTTGAGACGAATTGCATCTCTAACTTGGTCTAGGAGCTTCTTAGGCGGATTTTGCATAAGGTTACAATATCTTGACAAATTCAGCAGATCCACCTTAAATGAAATGATAGGCAGAAATATTCTGCTTTCATATAGGGAATATGCTGAATTTTTCAGTCTATCTACCCTGATTTGGCTGAATAGGCGGAAACTTTCCGCCCAATAATAGTTATGCCGCCTTAAATTTTGGTTTTGGGTAATATTCTAATTTACATTCTGGGGTTCAGAGTCAAGTTCTATGAGGCTACAAGTTAAGAAATGGTTTGGGATTCATATGAAGGTTTGTATTAGGGACATTTAATAACGAAAGGAGTTCATGATGGCTATTTTTCTTGGTGATAGTGAAACTGCATGGTCTATCTACCACAAAATTATCAAAGATGTTACCGGAGGAGATGAGTCTCCTGTAGTTGTTCTTCCGACAGCTATTGCAACACGTGCTGAATGGGACTCCACCTCTGCCGAATACAATGCTTTTCTTCAGCAGGATTTTGCAAATGCTATGCCCGAGTGGA
This sequence comes from Chamaesiphon sp. OTE_70b_metabat_96, assembly GCA_031376885.1. Classification (GTDB taxonomy): domain Bacteria; phylum Cyanobacteriota; class Cyanobacteriia; order Cyanobacteriales; family Chamaesiphonaceae; genus Chamaesiphon. The sequence continues at coordinate 3,969 of JANMEL010000260.1, forward strand.
GATCACTATACACCAGATCTCCAGGGCGCAATATAAGTGATGAGTATGAGGCTTTTCTCGACAGACTTTCAAGCAAATCTATAGAGCAGAGTCCTGAAAATAAAGAGAGATTGAAGGAATTAGATGAAGTCCGAAAAGATGCCCGTACAAATTTGAAAAACTTGAATAAAGAAATTGTGGAAGAGTGGAGAGTATATGTTCGAGAAACACCTGAGGGTGAAAGGTTGCCAAAAAATCGATGGGAACAAGAACTTGGATATTCAGCAGACCGAGCTGGTTATCAACAAGAACTCCAAATAGCGGAAGGGGCGTATTTTTTAGAGGTTACAAGTGCAGGTGGCAGGCTTGCTGAGATTGGTCGTGCAATTGCTGCAAAGGGTGCAACAGAAGCCAAAATCGCATTGCCATCCTCTAAAGAACCATTCATCCTCAATGTTCCTACTACGTGGGAATCTTACTATACAACTCAAATTCTTGGCGACATTAATCAGTTTAAGTCCGAACGAGTTGAGCAGACTTTTACAGTCAATGAAAGTAAGGAAACCTCAACAACTTATACGAGTAGATGGGGTGGGGGAGCAAGTTTTCAGTGGTTTTCGTTCTTCGGTGCGGGTGGTAGTGTTGACAATGTGAGTAAACAAGAATCTTGGGAAAAAGATACTCTTGAAGTGACAATCACTTTTGGAAACTTAGCTAAGATCCCAATAAGACGAGGCCAATGGTTCAAGGGAGGATTGGTTCGAGAGTTTCTCGCAGACATTGATAAAGAGTTTTGGGGTTCACGCGGTCGCCTTAATCTGATTCCAACTGAGCTTCTGTTAGCTCATACTATTAGTCTCGATATCAAGACTAGTGAAGAAGCACGAGACTATGCATATGAATTTCACAGCCGATCTGGAAATGCTGGTTTCAGAGTCGGGCCGTTTAGATTCGGGGGAAGTGGTGGTTCGACTTCAACATCTGAAACAACCACTGTCGAAAAAACAGCTACTGGCCTCCAGGTAAAGGACACATCAGGAAGAGCCGCAGTACTTGCAGTCATTTGTGAAAGACCTGCTGATTTACTGCCTGGTGGCATACCTCCTGCACCATTCTTCATGATTCGGAATCGACCAAATACCGAGGCTGCTACATTCGCATTAGAAGCTGGAGATGAAGAAAAATACATTGAGTTCTGGAATCAAATGATGAAAGAAGCTAGCCAAGAACTGGCACTTGATGCAGTGGAGCGATAAGAAATAGTTACTCGGCACTGTTTGCTTAATGACAGTGCTGTTTGCCCTCAAATACATTCTCTTAAACAGATTAGGACATCAAAAAATGGCACGTCGGTTAGCGGGGACAATTATTATTGATGGAACAGATGATGAGTTTTGGCCTCAGCGGGATGAACATACTCATCGTGTATTTAATGTAGAAACAATTCTCAATACAGATCAACCCGCTTCAAAAATTGATGTTCCAGATGTCCGCTGGGGTGGTGAGTGCCGAGTAGAGCTAAAGCTTCTTGCCAGACTGCTTGATACCAATGCTGTGCAAATTGAGGGAAATGCGAGACTATTTGAAGGTACAGATGAGAACACCGACGATCTGGAGGATGAACAGGATTTTACTTTTATTGTTCCCACGGCTGGTACACCTGCTTTTTACCGTCTTCAACTCAAAAATACTGAAGTTTTTGGAGGAGATCATTCAGAAATTGGATTAAGCCTTACAAATTCTCGACTTGAAGAATAAATCTTACCTTAAAGAAAGACTTCTCAAGTACGGCGGCATAACAACCTCGCTGCACCGGAACGATTAAGTGTAGTTGTTTGGGGTGCGAAGGTTCTCTGCGTCCGGTGAGCGGGAACGTTAGACCGCCAGCGATAGAGTACAACACTCAAGTAATTAAAGGAAAAAATATGCCTGAAGCCATTCGATTTGAAGTATACAAAGATATTAATAATTCCATCAGTCACACTGGAGCTTTTAATACTTTTGATGAAGCAGTAGTTAGCTTTTTCGAGGGTTCTTCTGACTGGGCAAAAATCATCGTTGCTACACCATCTATGTCTTGTGTCAAGGCATATGGAGGAAAGCAATTTGTTGATAATCTCCAGCGCATCACTTTCTGTACATCAACGAATTTTGGTGGTGATAGTGATATGTATGAAGTTTATTGGCATGTATGGAGTAATACTCCTAACATTCTTTACGAATTATGCAATAGTAAAGATGCTGCATCAAAGAAATGGGATGATATTGGTGGAGAATGGGCAAAAATAATTGTTCGCACGAAAGATAATGTATGTGTGCAAAAATATGGAAATGCAGATGTTGTTCAAGAATTAACAAGTATTGCTTACTGCTAGTGTTTTAATAAAAAATTTGCCGAATGTACTGGCAATATTGAACGACAATCGCACATAAAGCTTGAAATTTGTTGAGAAGTATCGATGATCGAGAATAACCTTACTTTTACTGCCAATTGTGTCAGATTAAAGACAGACAGGGATGCAAATGACCAATACAATATCTTTTCTACCTACAGTGTATACTTCTGAGAAGGCGATCCTGGGCAAGACGATCATTCCTGGATGTTCTATCGCTCAAGTGGCAGTGAATATGGCATATGGACACAGCGGGGGAGAGAACAGAGAGGACTCTGTGAAATCATAAAGGAAGTGGTTTTAAACCGTTCCTGCCTAGAATGCGTGTTCAATGAAAGAGGAATTGCCGAAACAGGTATTAATACCTTAACAATTCTCTATGGCATTAGTGAAGGATTATGGCAAGAGTTAGCACCTACTGCTGAGAGAGTTTTTCGTGGATTCACAGATTTCAAACTAATTGATTAAAGGATAGTTGAATGCTGGTATGCGAATTCCTGAAGATTTAATTGTCCCAGATGCTAAAATCACTCAGTATCTTTTGGTTCTGAAGGCAAGAAATGACAAATCGAGGTTTTTGGCTCAGGCAGGATTTACCCTAGACAATCCAGAAGCTTTGAAGTTGGCCATCCAACGTCAGGCAATGGAAAAAGAGGCGATCGAAGAGAAAAGTAATGAATACGGCACCTTTTACCAAGTCGAAGGAGAATTAATCGGTGTAAATGGTGTTAACCTATCAATCATTACCGTTTGGCTACAAAGACAGATCGATGGTAAATTTCAGTTTGTGACCCTCAAACCCAATTAGGAGTACTAAGCATGAAGGTAGAGTTATATCAAGAAGTTTCATTAACTCGTGACTTGCCAGAGCATGGCCTGAGAGTTGGCGACATCGCCATGTTGGTTGATTTTGTTCCTCATCCAAGTGGTGGAGAAGAAGGTTGCGTGCTGGAAGTTTTTAATGCCATTGGTGAATCTCTCGCCACGATCGCTGTTCCAATCTCCGTTGTAGAGGCTTTGCGCTCTGATGAAGTTTTATCCGTTCGCCCCTTGGCAAAAGCACTTTGATCTATTCCTCTAATCGGGATGCAGTTGTTGCGAGGCTATGATTTGCGAATTCAAGCAATAGAAGGCGATCGTGTTACAATCTGTTCACTAGAATGATATTAGTCGATCGCAGTCTATCGGTTATACTAAGCGCGGAAGCCTTGCCATTAGGATTATGTCTCTCGTCGGTAAAACCCTCAATCAGCGATTCTATATCCTCAAATCTTTGGGGCAAGGTAGAGTTGAGCGTACCTATTTGGCTGAAGATCGCAGCTTTCAATCCCATCCTCAGTGCATCGTCAAACATTTTACGCCAATTGTAGATTCGATCGCAGTATTATTCGATCGAGAGACAGATATCCTCGCGAAACTCAGCCTCTACAGTAATAATCTCATCCCCAAGCTCATCGACAAGTTCGATCGACTAGACGGATTATACATCGTCGAAGAATTCATCGCTGGAAAACCACTCGCCACCGAACTTACAGCAGGAAAACAGCTCACCCCATTAGCCGCCATCGAGCTACTAATGGAAATTCTCACACCGTTAAACTACTGCCACAGGGAACAACTCATCCATCGGCATCTCCAACCCGATAATATCATCCGTCGCGATCGAACCCAACAATTGGTACCGATCGACTTTGACATTGCCAATCTACATGCACTAAACACACCCGACAAATTCTATCGGGGAACTCCTGGTTACGCGCCAGAAGAACAACAATATGGCGAACCTGTTGCCGCCAGCGATATCTACGCCGTCGGCAAAATTGCCATTCAAGCTCTGACAGGCATCCATCCGACTGAATTGCGGCGCAATCCTCAGACAATGGAATGGGAGTGGCGACAATATTGCCATGTTACCGACGATTTGGCCGCAGTACTCAATCGGATGGTAGAACTACTGGCCCCCAGACGCTATCAGAACGCCTCAGAAGCTCTAGCAGCAGTTCAAACCCTGATAATAGACAAAAATCTCCTTGTATCGCCGCCTAGCCCCCATTCAGAACCAATTCAACTAACTCTTGCGGCTCCAGCGATCGGGCAGACATTTGGGTTTGAAACCGCTAAATTAGTGAGCGGTATTTTTGAGCTAGAATCGCCTACCATCGTCAGAAGTTTGGGCACAGCAGAGTGTATCACCGAAGATCTAGGTAATGGTGTCAAGCTAAAAATGGTTTATGTTCCTGCGGGCACTTTTATGATGGGTTCTGAGCAACAAGACAGCGAACAACCGATTCATCGAGTCAGTCTGAAATCTTTTTATATTGGCAAATATACCATCACTCAGGAGCAGTATCAATCGATCGTCGGTAAAAATCCATCGACATTTAAGGGAAACAATCATCCGGTTGAATGTGTGAGTTGGCATGATGCTATGGAGTTTTGCGAACAACTATCTCAGCATAGGGGGCAAACATATACTCTTCCGAGTGAGAGTCAATGGGAATATGCTTGTCGAGGGGGTACTAATACTCCCTTTTATTTTGGGGATACAATTACACCCGATTTAGTCAACCATAAAAATGATTATACCTATCGCGAAGTTTTCAAAGGGATGAATCGGGAACGAACTACTGCTGTTGGTAGTTTTCCGCCGAATGCTTTTGGTTTGTATGATATGCATGGGAATGTGTGGGAATGGTGTCTAGATAGTTGGCATGAAAATTATCAGGGTGCGCCAACAGATGGAAGTGGATGGATGAAGATGAATGATGGTTATCATCTGCTTCGTGGTGGCTCATGGGGTAGTAATCCTGACTACTGTCGCAGTGCCTATCGAGTCAAAAGATCCCAGATGATTCGTTATCGTAGTATCGGATTCCGAGTCTGTTTCACTGGCGATTAAAACTGCACTTTTCCCTATTCCCTATTCCCTATTCCCTATTCCCTATTCCCTATTCCCTATTCCCTATTCCCTATTCCCTATCCCCTATCCCCTATCCCCTACTGAATTAAGTAAGACTGAAACAGTGGGTGCAGATTTTACTAGTGTGCGAGCAGCAATTGATGCAGCGACTACTGCATTTGCGCCGATAATTACTCCGTCTTCAATTTCGATCGGCCCCACAATTACGGCACCAGTATAAATACGGCAATCATTACCTATTTTAGGTTGCCCATTTTTGCCTGGAGCACCGCCAATTGTCACATTTTGAAAAATCCAAGTTCGATCGCCAATAATTGTTTCTGCACCAATTATAATTCCTTGGGGATGGGGAAAAATTACGCCACCATGTATTCTAGCAGTTGTGGCGATCGAGCAGGTATACCAATGTCTAACCCACCAAAATAGCAGTTGGGAAATAAGCTTACCCGGAATGCCAAAATGAGCGCGAGCTGTATAACTAAGTCGATAAAATAGACCCAAATGAAATCCACTCGAAAATAAAAGTATTTTTAAACCGATTAATATACTTTGAGTCAGAGATATCGATCTTTGCTCTGGTGGAATGTGGGCGATCGCATCTAATTTTAGACTTTCCCAGAATGGTATGGGTGATAATTGCTCTATTTGGTCATTCATTGAACAGGGGTCAGGGGTGAGGGGTCAGTGGTCAGGTATTATAATTTGAATAGTTAGATCTATCTCGACGACCTTGGCAAGGGAGATATATATCTAAAGCGATTTTGTTAGAGATTTGAATCGGGCGATCCAAGCTGCTTTTTCGGCTCGATCGAAGACCAAACACCAAGCTAAGAATATATATCCAACTAATGTCAATCCTACCCCGATAGCTAATCCAAGCCAACCCCAATGGGAATTATTTTTGGCTAATATCCAAACGCAAGTTGCATAAGGAATTGCTACTGAGAGAGGTTGGGCGATCGCCATAAATAAGGATCGTAAAGATACTCCAAAAACCGAATGCATAATTAATGGCAATTGCCAAATACTAATAGTTGTTAATGAGATAAATGTACCGAGTAATGGGCCAATAATTCCCAAATAATGGGTACAAACTATGCTCAACATAACATTAGCCGAAGTAGACATAATATTCAGTCGAACTAGTTTTTCTTGTTGCCCTGTACCACCGAATAACCATGACCATAAAGATAGTATACCCAATAGTAATCCATTGCAAGCAGCTAAAATCGTCACCCCATCGCCGCCAAATCGATTTTTACCGACCCACAATTCGACAAAATAATGATTGTAAGCGACGATCGGAATCATCAACATACAGCCCATGATTACTACCAATCGAGTTAATTCGATCGTTCGGCTATTAAACTTCTCGCGCTCTCCTTGATGATAAAGTTCTGCCATAGCCGCCCAACTAGAATTACCAATTCCTTGGATTTGTGACTGAACTAATGCCGTCAATCTTTGAGTGACAAAGAATGGTACGACCATTGCCGGAGTCAAGAAGTAGGAGATAATAATATTATCGGTGAATAAGCTAAGTTGACCTGATAATTTGAGAATAAATGTCGATCTGTTTAGCTGCCAAAGTTTTTTCTCAATCGGTTTTTGAGCCGTGCTATCTTGCCAAACTGACCAAAGATTGGGATAGCGACGGATACTATCCCAACACATAATTAACTGAAAAATAATCGTGCCAATGATTAAAGCTAAATATTGTCCAGAAATACCCCATTGAGCCATAGCAAGGAGTAGTGATAAACTGGTAATAATAACACTCTGCAATCCCAAAAATATATTGGCAAAATAACTTCGTTGACTTGCATCTGCTAGTAGTCGAAATGGCGTTAAGGGTAGAGTTAGAATAGCTAATAATCCAATCCAGTAACCCATTTGAAGATCGCCAGATAGGGCATCCTGTACGGGTACTAACTGAGTGATGAAAAATCCCAATCCAATTCCAGTCGAGAGGATAAAAAATGTGATTTTGAGATAGGCTTTAATGCCAGTAACGAGAGTGAGATAGATATGCTGAATATCGCCAACTCCAACAGCATTAGCTAATAAAGACATCAGGGAGCCACTCAATCCCAACTCTAATAAGTTTAGATAATTTGTGAGATCGCTAGCTGCTCGAAATGCACCATATCGATCGTCTCCCAACCATTTTAACAGTAATGGTGTACAAACAATTCCGATACTCATGGTCAGAATTTGAAATGCGACGATCGATCCAAAATTAATTACCGATCGGTTAGTTCGCTGATTTTCCACTATTAATATCTTCGGGGTTGAATAACATTTTTAAATAACCTAAGTTGGCAGTTTAACTTGAATGCCTAAGGTATTTATGGTAAATAGATTTAGTTTCAATGGCTGTATTTTGCCAATCAAACTTTTGGCTACGGTGTTTGGCTTTTTGAACTAAATCGAGATAGTAGGATCGATCTTGACTTATATGTCTTAATAGATCGACTAATTCTGTACTAGTTTCAGCTAAGGAAAATAGTTCGCCGCCATCACCCAAAACTTCTGGTAAACAAGTAGCATTAGCGGCTAAAACTGGACATCCTACTGCCATTGATTCGCATAGTTGCAAACCAAATCCCTCATATTCGCTGGGATAAACAAAAGCCATTGCGCTTGCATAAAGAGCTGGTAAATCTTCTTCATCAATCCAGCCTAATAACCGAATTTTATTACCAATTCCTAATGAATCCGCTAACTGAATCAGTGAATCTCGTTGTTCGTCTTTACCGCCTGCTAATACTAGTTCGACATTGGTAAGATTAGCTTCAGCAAAAGCACGAACTAAGAAAGGAATATTTTTACGGGTTTCCCAACCACCGATATAGAAAATATAAGGGAGAGATAGTTGATGTTTTTCCTGTACTTGAGATCGATCTAATTCACTCAGCTCTCGATGAAAGTTTCGATCGGCTGCTTCATAAATGACGGCGATTTTAGCTGCGGGGATATCTAAGTGTTCAATTAAGTCTCGTTTGGAATATTCACTGACAGTAATAATCAGATTTGCCCGATGTCTGGCAACCCAGTGATAGAATTTATTTTGAAGATAAGCTAAACTAAATTTTTGCTGCCAAGATAGATTTACATCATAATATATTTGGTCGATCGCATCATGTAAGGTTAATACTCGTAGACAAGAGCTAAACCAAGGTAAGCCAAAATTAAATGGACAATGTAAAATGTCGATATTATCCTGAGCGCATTGTTTGGGCAACCAATATTGTTCCCACCACAAATAAGGCATCGCGGGAGAAACTTTGACTTGATAACTACCAGTTGGTAATTTGGCGAGATGACTATCATCCAAAGGTCGATTTGAATACAGAAATAGCTCAATTCCTAGATTGGCTAATTCGACTAATAGATCGATCGTATAACGATTCCAACCTCTCAGACTAGGATCGTGCAATAGTCTAGCATTAAAACCTACTTTCATCGGTTTAAAATCTGAGTGTAAACTGCTTCGATTTGTGCTCCTGTTACCGCTGGAGAGCAATGTTGTTCTAATAATTTTCGACCATTGAGTCGCATTTGTTGTGAGAGCGATCGATCGGTTAATAATTCTATAGTGCGATCGATTAAACCTCGATCTTCTTCGCAAATTCCGGCATGAATACGATCGATTGCAGGCATTCCTTCTACTCCTTCAGATGTCGTCACTACTATTGTACCCAGTGCAAAGGCTTCCATAACTTTTACTTTCATGCCACTTCCGGCAACAGGCGCATATAGCATCACATCTAGGTCGCGAAAATATGATAAAGTATCGGGGACATCACTATAAATTTCCAATCCGAGTGTATCGACAAACTTTGCTAGTGCTTTGTGAGCATTACGCCCGATTAATTGTAATCTAGCATTAGGCACTCGTTGTTTAATTTCTGGCCAAAGTTTGGTAATTAATCTCTCTGCTGCTGAATAAGATGGCCCCCATTCAAAGCTACCAATTAGTCCAACAATTGGTTGTGAATTAATTGGTTTTTGTTCGATAAACGGGTAAAGAGAAAGATCGATACCCAGAGGCACAGTATGAACTTTAGTGTGTGGATCGATCGACTTTACTTGTGTTGTTAATCTGTCGGATAAAGTCGAAATGTGGGGATAAGTTTTGATTAATTTATGTTCGGCTCTATCGGTCATCAATTTGCGTAATCGAGTCTCTAGAGATCGATCGTGTTCAAAACTACCATCCAAGGAATGTAGATAATGAATATTAATAAATGCTCGATCGACTTGCTCAAGGCTCAACCAGCCGCTCCATAGTTGCTCTAGATGCAAGATATCATAAGGCTTGGCTAATTCGGCTGCCAAATCTCGACGAAAATCGGCACTAAAAATATAAGCATAAGGTTGTTTAAATGTACTGATTTTTGCAGCTAATCCTGTATTGCCAGGGACGATCGGATAACACCGCAGATCGTAATCTGGAGCTGGAAAAATAGCTTGAGATTTGACAATATCTGCGGCATTGCTACAAACTGCAAAGGCAGTAACTTGATGACCTCTAGCTACTAATTCCTTGAGCAATACATAATACCATCTGGCATCCGCAGTACCAAAAGGTAAAGGTGGTGAATTGAGTACTAATAAAATTCGCATCGGGGATTTATGTATTAAAGATTATAGTTGTCGATCGATTCCAATATATTTTAACGACTTGGTTCGATCGCCTTTAACTTAGCAGTTTTGGGTGATAGAATTTCGCCAACTTTTCTAGCTAAAGCATGAGATGGTCTTTCGACTAGAAGATAGAAAATATAGCAAAGGGTTAGTGAAAAGAATAACTGCACAAACCATTGTACTATTGGTGTGAATACTGGGAGATTGAGGGCTTTGTATATTGGTGGCGTGAGTAAATGAAACAAATAAATCGAATAAGTCCATTTTCCGGCATTCTCGAATATCGGTAGAGGAGGATAAGACTGATAATGGATAATCTCTTTTTGGAGCCAGTAAAAAGAGAAGATTGCAAATAGAGTCAGGGTAATCCCATGTTTGATCGGTGAATGAAAGTTCATCACAATACAGACAAAACTTAGCAACCAAGCCGCGAATCGCCACTTCCAAATATTTACATCAACTATTGATGCTATTTCCCGCAAAGCATCCGATCTTTCGGCCAAACAACAACCCAATAACCAACAAGGTAACCCCAATAACCAAGTCAAGTAAGGCCCATATGATGGATAATCAATAATGGTAGGATTGCCACAGACGATCGCACTCGCGCCAACAAAAGCAAAAAACAAAATTCGCTTCCAACCAATCTTTCTTCTCAAAGATAGAAGTAGTGGATAAATTAGATAATAAATCTCTTCGGCTAACAAACTCCACAGGATCGATCGTTCTAATAATGAAAACTTTACGCCCAAAGGCATTCCGCACAGCACCACAACGAAAATCGGGATCCAGATGCGTAAATGTCGGCTGGAAAAATAAGGAAGGAGGAATAATTCTTTCTGGTGTCGATATGGATAATGGATACAAAAGCCAGAAATAACAAAAAATACAATTACCGCAGCAGGGCCATTAACTAAATTGGTATAGATACCAACAGTTAATTTACCAATAAAGCTACTTTCATCTATCCCTAATGGCATCCAAAAATGCGCGATCGTTACCCAAATAGCGAGAAAAAATCGAATTGTATCTAATCCGCGTACCCGGCTGTCTACTTTTAAGTCAGTTTTAGGTGGCATATTGTTTCGATTTGAGCGTAACATCAGTTCTGTTAGTTACTATCCTACGGGTAGATTTACTCAAGTCACTCCGCTAAAGATCGGAACTGTTGGGATCGTAAATGGCTGATAAGATCGGCTTAATTGGGGGATAGCGATCGCGATCGTGACAGATATGGATTAAGATCGATCTGTTTGTGTGATTCTGCTACTGAGAGTTCCACGCCAAAGAATTTACAACAATTCCTAGACAATTTGTCTGTCAATTAGCTAGCCATCAAATGAATTTAATTTTATATAGCAAAGTCGGCTGTCATCTCTGCGAAGGCTTGCAAGAAAAGTTAGCAGAAATTATCGCGTTGGATATCCAGCTAGAAATTCGGGAGATTACCACCAATCCTGACTGGTGGGAGCGATATCAATACGAAATTCCGGTATTATGTTTGCAGGTTGGTGGCGTAGAACAACCCATCCCGCGCTTCTCGCCTCGTGCTAGCGCGATGCAAATACAGCAAATTCTCAAGCAATACTTGACAATTACCTAAATTTTCTATCCCCTATCCCTTAGTTAGCCACCGATTAAAATAGGCGCAGTATCCCTAACCCCTAACCCCTAACCCCTAACCCCTAACCCCTATCCCCTAACCCCTATTCCCTATTCCCTATTCCCTATTCCCTATTCCCTATCCCCTATCCCCTATCCCCTATCCCCTAACCTATGAAACTACGCGAACTTTTGGCTGAGAGTAAAATTGCCTATTCTAGCGAGCATCCAAATTTGGAGCTGGAAGTGACTGGCTTGAAAACCAATTCCCATACTTGTACGACGGGAGACTTGTTTATTGGGATGCCAGGTACTAGAGTTGATGGTGGCGAATTTTGGCAGGGTGCAATAGCTGCGGGTGCCATTGGTGGGGTAATTTCTCCAGCAGCAGCAGATGTGCATCCACCTACAGCTAGCGATCTGATTATTACCACGACGGATATGACAACGGCTTGCGCGGCTCTGGCTGGGGCGTTTTATCATTATCCGGCTCGATCGATGAAAATGGTCGGCGTGACTGGTACTAATGGTAAAACTACTACTACCCACATCATCGAATTTTTACTGGAGCGGGCAAATATTCCCACAGCCTTGATCGGCACTCTCTATACTCGCTGGAAAGGTTATCAAAAAACGGCGACTCATACAACTCCCTTAGCCGTAGAATTGCAGCCACAACTGGCGCAGGCTCTGGCGGCGGGTACTGAGGTGACGTTGATGGAAGTAAGTTCTCACGCGCTCCATCAAGGGCGGGCGATGGGATGTCCGTTTGAGGTGGCTGTGTTTACCAATCTGACTCAGGATCACCTAGATTATCACGTCACGATGGAAAATTATTTTCAGGCCAAGGCGTTGTTATTTAGCCCAGAATATCTGACTGGGCGGGCGATCGTCAATCTGGATGATGAGTATGGGAAAAGATTGATCGGTCAAATTGCGGAAAATCGAGTCTGGAGCTATAGTACCACCGATTCGAGTGCCGATTTGTGGACGAGCGATCTGGAGTATCAACAAACTGGAGTCAAGGGGAGGCTGCATACACCCCAGGGTGAAATTGCCTTCAGCTCCCCTCTAGTTGGCGACTACAACCTCGAAAATCTCTTGGCTGCGGTTGGAACTGCTTTACACTTAGGGATGGCTCTGGAGGCGATCGTCGCGGCGATCGCCAGTTTCCCTGGTGTACCTGGCAGGATGGAGCGGGTGCAAGTTTCTAGTCAGCAGGATATCACGGCGATCGTCGATTATGCTCATACTCCCGATAGTCTGGAGAGTTTGCTCACGGCTGCGCGGCCATTTATTACAGGTCAGGTGATTTGTGTATTTGGTTGTGGTGGCGATCGCGATCGTACCAAACGCCCGTTGATGGGTAAAATTGCTGCCGATCTAGCCGATCGAGTGGTGGTAACATCAGACAATCCCCGCACGGAAGATCCCGAGCGAATTTTGGCGGATGTATTAGCGGGAATTAGTCGCAAGGATGGAGTTGAAGTAATTGCCGATCGTGCCACAGCGATCGCCCATGCAATTTCGATCGCCCAAACTGGGGATGGTGTCTTGATTGCAGGCAAAGGGCATGAGGATTATCAAATTTTGGGAACTGAGAAAATCCATTTTGACGATCGCGAGCAATCCCGAATCGCACTCAGCGCAAAGTTTGGATCTTAGTTACAATTGATGGTGAGGTATTTAGCTCCTGACTGTTGAGAAATATCAGCTCCTCAAATATCAGATCTCCGACTTCGTGAAGAAGTCGGGGATCTAGCGTCACCAACTTGACGACGACTATACCTGCAACCTCAATCCCCAATCCCAAATTTATGATGGAAACTACGACTCCAGATCTAAGTTTAGGTGACTTTAGAGATGAACCGATCGTTCATCTGATGCAAGAGTTGCGTACGCCAATAACCAATATTAAAACAGCCCTAAAGTTATTAGAATCTTCAGCATTTAAACCAAGCCAACGGCAAAAATATCTAGATCTAATTCGGGATGAATGCGATCGACAAAACTCCTTAGTTTGTGGATCGCTCAGACTCATAGCTCTCGAACGTACAGCCACCGATGCAGAGTTTGAAGCCGTCTATTTGTCTGAAATCATCCCTGGAGTAGTTAGCACCCATCAACCCTTAGCCGCAGAAAAGGGAATCAATCTAAGCTATACAGTTCCTGACAATTTACCCGCAATCTACTGTGTCGAAACTTGGTTGCGTCAAATGGCGATCGAACTATTGCACAATGGGATTAAATATACTCCTCAAGGTGGAGAAGTATTCGTTTGTGCTGCGATGGAAGGCGAACAAATTAAATTAGAATTTAAAGACAACGGCATTGGGATTTCTACCGCTGAGATTCCCAAGATATTCGATCGCTTTTATCGAATCCGCAATTTAGCCGATCGTAGTCATAATAATAGTGCCGGATTGGGATTGACGATCGTCAGAGATATTCTCCTCCGCTGTGGCGGTTCGATTTCTGTCACCAGCGAGATGGGGATTGGTTCGAGTTTCAAGATTTTATTACCAACTCAGTAGATAGGGAATAGGGGTTAGGGAATAGGGAATAGGGGTTAGAGAATAGGGAATAGGGGATTGGAATATATCCTTAAATAGTTATTATTGTCGAACTAATCCATGCAGCTAGTCTCTAAGAGGGTGTTTATGGAAAGAGGTTTAAAACCTCTTTCCATAAACTAACTTTTGAGTCCAGATTCTGTCAAAGAAAGTTTAATAATCTGGTTTGAAAACGTGAATATTTTTCAACATCAAGTTACTGATATTAGCGCGTTCTGTGGGTAGTAATTTGGCGATCGCTTCAAAATTTTGGAGCATCTCACCATACTGTTCTTTTGCATCGGCTTGAGTATTAAATTCTGCTAATTGCTGCCGCTTTTTGGGGGATGCTGGATTGAAAGATAATAGTTTTGTGCGTAATTGAGCTAGTTTAGTTTTGACTGATGGATTGGGTTTGATATCGGTGGATTGGGCGACCTGAATCATTTTTTGTACCAACTCTTCATCAACAACTGCATTCCGCCGCGCCTGATGAATATACATCGTACCACCACCAGCATAAGCCATATCTAACATAGAAGATGCGATTCTAAATTTTTGAAAATAGGTACGATAATTTTGAATCCTTCGAGCCACTGGTTTGGGTAGTTTTCTCAAAGCCAAATCGTTACGCAACTTATGACATTCGGCATAGGTTTCATGTGCCACATCTTGGGAAACCTCCGATCCATCTTTAGTTTTTTTGCCATATACATCTGCCCATCGATCGGTTGCAAAATTGAGAATCTGCCTACATGTATATCCCGCACGATCGGATGTGCTTGGCTGCGATCGAACGAGCAGAGGATCGAATACCAGTAGGCAAAGACTAAAGCTAACGAGAATTGATTTCATAAGTATTTGACCAGGAGAGTTTGGATACTTCGACTTCGCAATGCCAAGGGCAAGGCTTCTGCGTTGGCGACAGCCTGCCGTAGGCACAGGCAGAGGCTGCGCCAACGCCAACAGTACAAGTTTTGGACTGCTTATTACCAAGGGCAAGATGTGCTTCAACTAGCGGGGATTAATGATATAAATTTTTGAGATAGACCTATTTTAGCCGATCGTGATTTCGAGTCAATAGGTGAAATAGGTCTATTTTGGCGATCGTTTGCTGTAATTACAATCATTCTCAATTATTGCTCTCTATCTACGACGATCGACTATTTTTTGACCGTAAATCATTGCTAAAATTTAGTTGATTTCGGGTAGTTTTATATATAATTGGTGAAAGCAGGAACTAAGGAATAAGTCGGCGGTGAGGGAGTTTAACGAGGGCACACTAAATAATGATGAATTTTCAAACTGCCAGACCATATACGATCTTATCAATTACGGCGGCACTGCTGACGATCGGCTTGAAGACTGGGGCTTATTTTTTGACTGGCTCAGTGGGGTTGCTGTCGGATGCGATGGAATCAATTATCAATCTTGTAGCAGCACTAGTAGCATTTTGGGCGGTATCTTTTGCAGCTAGCCCTGCTGATGAAGATCATCCTTTCGGGCATAATAAAGCGGAGTATTTTTCGAGCGGATTGGAGAGCATTTTGATTATTATCGCCGCGATCGGCATTGCGGCGATCGCTTGGTCGAATTTATTTTCATCTAAACCTCTCCAACAACTAGATTTGGGGCTATATTTATCCCTAGTTGCTACCCTGATCAATGGCGGTGTCGCTTGGATATTATTACGTGCTGGGCGAAAACTGCGATCGATTACACTCCGTGCAGACGGGCATCATTTACTCACAGATGTTTGGACTTCCGTAGGTGTAGTCGCAGGGATTTTCCTCGTAAAACTGACAGGGTGGCTGATTCTCGATCCCCTAATTGCCCTGCTTGTGGCTGTGAGTATCCTGATATCGGGGGTGCGGATGCTTCGAGAAAGTGGCGCGGGTTTGCTAGATACGGCATTACCGATCGCCGATCGCGATCGGATTACTGATATATTTAGGATCTATGAGCAACAAGGGATGCACTTTCACGCCCTCAGAACACGAGTTTCTGGCTCCCGAAGTTTCGTAAATTTTCATATCCTCGTACCAGGAACTTGGACAGTTCAACAAGGACACGATTTGTGCGAGGATGTAGAACAAGCAATCGTTCAAGCCATACCAGGCATTCATGCCATCGGTCATCTAGAACCCCTAGAAGATCCCAAATCCTGGGCAGACTTGGAGCTAGATTAGTTCTTTTAGGGTAGTAGGATGGGAGAGTAGTAGGGTAGGAGGGTAGTAGGGTAGTAGGGTGGTGAGGGATTAGATTTTCCCAACTTTCACGCCTGCCTTTGTCTCGTTTCACACG
>JANMEL010000275.1:0-19965 GCA_031376885.1 Chamaesiphon sp. OTE_70b_metabat_96
GGGGCGCGGTCTTGTGCCCGCCCCCATCTGGGGCGCGGTCTTGTGCCCGCTCCCATCTGGGGTGTGGTCTTGTGCCCGCTCCCATCTGCTAAGAAGCGTTGACTTCAGTGGTAGGATGATTGTGAGAATAGCTCTCCCAGAAATAGGCTAACTCGGAAGCTTTGATAATCCACTCAGGTTCGAGACGATACATTCGACGCGGGCGACCTCTGCCTTCAACCTTTTTCCAATATCCGACAATAGTTTCATTTGATTCTAGGAATTTAATCGCACTATACAAGACAGTATCTGATAATCTGTAAGTTGAAGATTCTCGATCCAATTTAGCAATTAATTCGGTACCGTAAGAATCACCCTTGAGGAGAGTATTGAGAATGTAGCAAACTGCTAACTCTTGATTGAGATAGAGTGGTGGTGGATTGCGAAAAAAACCGTAGATGTCATCAAAATTCATAAGTCAGGGGTGAGGGGTCAGGCCAATCTCTATGTTTATACTGAGGATGGAGATCCGTCGAGCATAAAACTAACTTGTGTAATCCCAATTATATGCACTCGTCTCAGCGATCGATCGGCCACATTTACGTCTTGGGATAATTATTCGATCTTCTTATCAATTCTTAAAGAAAATTTATGTCAAATTTAGAAATCAATGATAATACTCCTCAAACTGTTAGAAAAATGTCCGCTCAACTGCGGCGCGTAGGTTGGGCGGGATTTTGGCTCCAACTAGTATTGGCGGTTGTTTCGACGTTGATTTTTCTATTTGCGATTCCGATTGCTAGCGCAGATGCAACCAGCCCAGGTACAGGCGGAAGTCTACTATTTGCGATCGGCGGATTATTTACGTTGTACGCTAGCACATACTGGTCATTTCGCTATGTATCGATCGGCAAGAAATTACAAAATCCCGATCTCCGCCCCAAAAAAGCCGATACTATTAAGGCAATTCAGACGGGTTTGACGATCAGTACTATTGGTATGGGTTCTAGCGTGATGGGTGCGGAATCGATCGCTGGTACACTACTGGGTAAATCTCTGTCTCAATCTCTTTCGCTGTTTAATGCTGATGCTTTGAGTAAACTAATCAAGCCGTTGGATATTTTTATTGTGCTGGCGAATACTCATACTATTACTGCTCATTTTGCGGGGATGGTGATTTCTCTCTGGCTGCTGAGTCGAATCACGAAGTAGGCTCCTTGTGGGTACTTTGGATGTTTTTTAACGCGATATTATCGCCAAGGGCGAGGCTATGCCAACGGCTACGCTCAATAACCGTACGCGGAGGGGATAATTTTATGAGTGGGGTTGGTTGGTGGGTGCCGCGAAGGGCGCGGAGGGGGGAGATGATGGTGTTTGGCTCCATGCCGATCGAGATGGCAGTCGAGGAATTATGATGGTTGGTAGTGAACTAATCTAGAGTAGAAAACGGTGCTGGACATAAGACAGATTCGAGAAAATCCAGAAATAGTACAGGCAAAACTAGATCGACGCGGAGCTGGTATTTACGATCTACAGCCGATTGTTGCTCTAGATAGAGAGCAGCGGGAGCTAGAATCTAGTCGCAGTCAACTTCAGGCGCGAAGTAATGAAATCGGCAAATTGGTAGGCGAGAAAATTAAGTCGGGGGTAGCGGGAAATAGTGCCGAAATTCAAACCCTTAAAGATGAAGGGAATGCAGTTAAGGCGCAGTTGAGCGAATTGGAGCCAGCGGAGAAAGTAATTAAGGCACAGATTGAGACTCTCATTTTACAATTACCCAACTTGCCTAGCGATGGTACGCCGATCGGCAAAGGTGAGGAGGAGAATGTAGAAATCCGCAAGTGGGGGGATGAATATATTCCTACGAATCCCGCTATATTGCCCCACTGGGAGGTGGGGGAGCAGATGGGTATCTTGAACTTCGATCGCAGTGTTAACATCGCTCAGAGTCGATTTGTGACCCTTTTGGGTGCGGGTGCAGCATTGGAACGTGCTTTGATTGGGTTCATGCTCGATCGACAAATAGCGGCAGGTTATACTGAAGTTAGTCCGCCCATTTTAGTTAATACAGCTTCCCTTACTGCTACGGGGCAATTGCCCAAATTTGCCGAAGATAGTTTTAAATGTGCTGATGATGATTTGTGGTTGATACCCACCGCCGAAGTTCCGGTTACCAATTTTCATCGCGGCGATATTCTCACTACCGAACAATTACCGATTCATTATTGCGCTTATACGCCTTGTTTTCGTCGCGAAGCTGGAAGTTATGGGCGAGATACGAGAGGTTTGATTCGACTTCACCAATTCAACAAAATCGAACTAGTAAAATTTGTTCATCCCGATAATTCCGAAGCAGAACATCAAGCTCTCGTAGCTAATGCTGAAGCTATCCTCCAAGCTCTAAAATTACCCTATCGAGTCTTAGAACTCTGTAGCGGCGATTTGGGTTTTAGTGCGGCAAAATGCTATGATTTGGAAGTTTGGCTACCATCGGCTGGCAAATATCGCGAGATTTCTAGTTGTTCCAATTTCAAAGATTTTCAAGCCCGTCGCGCAGATATCCGGTTTAAAGAAGCTGGCAAAAAGGGTACCCAATTTGTACATACTCTCAATGGTTCCGGTTTGGCAGTTGGGCGAACTATGGCGGCAGTTTTGGAAAATTACCAACAACCAGATGGAACGATTCAAGTACCAGAAGTGTTGCAATCTTATTTAGGTCGATCGATTTTATGATTCCCTCAGATCTCCGACTTCTTGGAGAAGTCGGGGATCTGATATTTACTGTTAATTAAGATATACGATCTGGGTAATATGAGAATAAGAGCGATCCAATTGCTCTGATTGTTTATTCATATTCTAAGCATCTATGCTGAAATCAGCTATTCTTGTTACTGCGATCGCATCCATACTATCTATTGTTAATATTGCTAATGCTGCGGGTAAATCGAATCATCCGATCGCTAAACCTAATTCGCTACATCACTTTACCAGCAACTTAATTGCTAAAGGTAAAAAAGCTCAGATCGATCGTCAGGATCCAACAGTCTCACGAGAGCTACCTGGTATTAGTAAAGCTATTTCTGAATATTATAAAAAGCGAAATGAAAGCTTTGCTCCATCAGGAAAACTGGATTCAGGAAGTATCGGCTTTTGGGTAGTTACTAGTTTAAAGCTTGTAGATTTATCTGATACAAAATCCGAAGTAATAGTTGAATTAGATCATCTAGGTTATGGTTATAAGGTCATCAAAACTAATCCACGACAATGGGTCTATAACAGACATACAGTCAACGGCATTGAAAAATATGGGACAACTATTACCAATTCTAAGACAACAATTACTCTTGAAAAAAATGATAAAAAATGGAAGGTAGTTAAAGATCTTCGTTACCCATACTCTTAAAAGAAATGATAAAAAATGGAAGGTAGTTAAGGATATTTTTTATCCACTGTAGTTAATTGATAAAGTTAGTGATATGATAAGCCCGATCTAAATCGGGCTTATTATTCAGAATAACTGGGGTTTTGGGGCAGCTTCTGGAGTGGGTGATGTAGATTTATCCCCAATTTTACGAGAGACTTCCATTCCGACTTCCTCTAGCACAACAGTTGGTGACAAACTATTTTGACCTTCAACTCTTTTCACCAAAACTTTGCCATTGAGAATCCGCTCGCCAACTTCAACATAACGACTAAAGGATTCTGTTGGCAACTTGATAATGACTTGAGTTTTCCCCGCAACATCAATCATCCCAGATATTTCGATCGCCATAGCTTGCAATGGCTTGTCTAAAACTGGTTTTGGATTAGCGGCAACTTGGGTTTTTGTTGGCAAGTCAACTACACTAGTTTTTCTGGAGCTAGTAGTTGGCGTAGATTTAGCTACTTGAACTGGATTTTTGGCTCCAGATTTAGACGGGGGAATTGCAACAACGATTTTCGGCAGAGATCTATTAATTCCAGATCTAGGAATCGCGGAGATTGGCAACGGAAAGTCTCGTAATTCTCCGCTTCCAGGTGACTCATCTCCTGATGCTGAAGTTTTTGACTTAACACCCTTGCCAAGGATTTTTGATTTATTTAAGATAGTGGAAACTTTGGCTAACTTTGTCGAAATATTAACTTTAGGTTTAATCGTAGCAGTACTGGTATTTGTTTTGCTGGAGATTGATGCGTTGGCGGAGCCTCCGCTTTGCGGAATCGAGTTGGATTTTTTGACGATGGTAGCTGCTGCTGTAGAGGGAGCTTGCCCACGGGGATTATCGATCGGAATTACCACAGGTTGCAATGCTAATACAGCAAAAGGATCGGGGCGACCTTTGGCAACAGTTCTCGACCAATTTTCAGGATCTGTCGGTGGAATTAGACCTGCGGTGGTGTCGGCGGGAATCGGCTTGATGGCGGCTACAGGTGTCCCAGGCGGGGTGGTAGTAGGGGTGACGGCCTGGGTTGTGGCTGGGGTGGTAGCGGTGCTGCTAGGGGCAACAGGGGCAGTACTGGGGCTGGCGGCAACACTCGGAGTGGGGGTAGGGGTAGCGGCTTTGTTGTCACCTTCATTACCACAGCTAGAGATGAAGATTGCCAGAGTGCTAATTATACTCAGATAAAACCACGACTTACTCATTTTTTTATACTCAACTTTAATTTATTATCTATGCAAATATAACGGTGCCACAGATCCAGGTTAGGCAGCCGATCGATCTCATCAATCCATTGCTAGTATGTTATTGCCCTGACTGGATCCTCGACTTCGATCGACAGGTTTGTCGATCGAATAAGATTGTCTATTTTTATACTTCCCAAACCATTGACAAACCTAACACACACTACCGATCGTTATTTACTAGCATGACTTTGAGCAAATTCAAGCCTTTTTTGACATGGCGAGAGACAGTAATCGCGCTGATGTCTAGTCGCTCTGCCACTTCTTTCTGAGTGAGATCGTGCAAGAATACAAATTCGAGGATTTGACGGGTATGTTGTTCGAGCTTGACTAAACCCTGTTGTACTCGCAACCGATCTTCTTGAGAGAGTTGGAAGCTTTGATAGTGTCGATCGGGTAAAATATCTGCTAGGCTGTGGGCTTCTTCATCATTGCCTAACGGACAATCCAAGCTAACTGGTTGACGGTTTTGGTAGGCTAATTTGATTTCTTGCCACTGTGAAACAGGAATACCCAAGGTTTGGGCGATTTCGTCTTCGGTTGGTTGGCGTTGATGTGTTGTTTGCCAGTGCTTGGTAATCGTACCCGCTTGCTGCACGATCGCAAACCAACGACGAGGCATTCTTAATATCGAACTTTTATCTCGCAAATAGTGCTGAATTTCGCCTCGGATATAGGGAATGGCAAATGTGCTAAAGGCATATCCCTTAATCATTTCAAACTTGTCGATCGCATTAATCAACCCAATGCTGCCAACTTGGACGAGATCGTCATAAGTTTCTTGGCATTGATTTACCCAATAGTGAGCTTCTTTCCTGACTAATCCTAAGTTGAGTTCAACGATTCGATTTCGCAATGCAGCTTTGCCAGTTTGTTGATATTCTCGTAGTAGTTCTAAACTGTGTCGCTTGCATTCGTATTCTACAATGGTAGTCATAGCAATTTACTTGTTGAGAGTTGGGATCCAATAGAGGACAAACGAAGGTATAATCAATTGAGATTAAAATTGGATAGTTGATGGCGATCGATTTACCGAAGGTAATCCTACAGGAGCGAAATTAGCCAAACTCGCGCTAAAATCGAACATCAAAATCTGCCACCTCCCAACAACTGCCGATGCTCCAAGCGAGACGCGGTGTACAATAGATAGGGTGGGGTTATATTTCGATCGAGTATGGTTGGAAAATTGACTAAATTCGATGGCTCGAATAACTAGCCCCTTTGTGTCGAGTCTAATCTTAGATCTGGGTAATCTCCATCAGTGAGATCCCCTACTTATCCGTGAGGCTGAAATATATTTTTTGTTAGTGTCCGTGATTTTACGGAGATTATTGACCTCAAAAATCAACTCTTGGTAACTATTTTCAGCAATTATTGGCACAGTAGCAGCGATCTCATCACTAGCTATAGAGCGATCTCGAACGTGAGGCTTTAGGGCAGAGGAGATCGAAAACGACAAAAAAATCTACACTATCGATATCCTTGCTGAATGGCTTTAATCCCAGCAAGAATAGGTCGATCGTGTAGATTGAGTCTAGATAATTTAGACTCAGTGGTAATTAGGTGGTCTATTGTTTGAACTAACCGCGATCCATTTGAATCAGGTGAATATGTTTGTAGCCAAGCTTGATCTCAAACTCGTCTCCTTCACTCAATCCCATTTCTTTCGTATAAGTCGAACCGATCACCATTTGGAGATTTTTGTGAACGGTTACTTTGTAGGTAGCCTCGCGACCTCGACCATCTTTGGCAGATTCTGGATCTAGGGGGATACCTTTTGCGGACAATACTGCATCATAAAAATCAGTCAAGTTTACACGAACTCGATTGCTTTTGGTGAGGCTGGAATAACCACACTGTCTGGCGGTTTCCCGTCTGGGCAAGTGTGAGAGTTCTTTTACTTTTTGAAGTAATGCTTTCCCTGTAAGGGGGGTGGGTGAAGTTTCCGTCATTTGCTTACCGAATATCTCGATATCTGTAGGGTTAGTCAATTCTGCTTGGAGCTAAAATTAGCTCTTTCTAAATATATCTCTAAATTGTCCAAAATCAACAAAGATTTAGTAAACTTCGATCGTCTAGTATTTATTAGAACCTGTTAAGATCGTCAGTAAAATTAGCTGAAGATAGATTGTGACTACCGAAACACCCCCAAGTACAACTTCTGAGCCAGAACCTAGCTTTGGCTGGAATATCTATGCCGAACAAGTTAATGGTCGATTTGCGATGATCGGATTTGTGCTGTTATTGCTGTTGGAATTCGTCACAGGCGAGGATTTATTCACCTGGCTCGGACTTAGATAGGCTACCATCAAAACGCGCCCTCCAAGTGGCTTTAGACAGCGATTTGGAGGGCGCGTTTCGATCGGGAAAGCAGTCAGAATTTAGTAGCGATCGGGAAATACAATCGGTTCGTCACTAGATGGGGGTAAACCAGATTGGGGGTCATCAATCGGCTCGTAAGCTACATAGTTGGCTGTGCTACCTTCAGCACTAGCGATCGGCTGTTCGTCGTTTGGGGTCGATCGATTTCGACGACGACGGGAACCTGGATCTCCTTGGCGATCGTCTTGCCGATCTAGTTGTTGGCGATCGATCGGATCTGGCATCGCATCGCGAGGTTCTCGTCTAGCCGATCGACGCTGTGGTGGTGGATTCGTATCTGCATCGGGGAGAGCGCGACGGGAGTTCCGAGGGTTCGATTCATCCCATTGTTCCTCACCATCCCAACTATCGGCAGCTCGACGGGCGAGAGAACTACCTTCACTCCGCTCTGATGAGTCACGACGGCGGCGGGGAGGTGCTTCGGTAGCATATCGATCTTCGGGAAGTTCTCTAGTCACACGGCGGGGGCGTTCTTCTCGATCGTCCTCATTTCGATTGCGATCGCCTTTAATCCGCCGACCATTCCGTGGGCGATCTTCTAGGTACTCCCGATCTTCGATTTCGGCCTTATAACGACGACTGACAGGGCGTTCGTCATCGACAATGCGGGTGTTTTCCTTGGCCTGCTCGGTCGCAATTCCCCGTAATTTGATATTCTCATAGGCGAAAAAGATCGCGGAACCACTGATCAAAAACTGGCCGAATTGTAGAATCGGATCCAGTCGCCAGCCTTGGAAAATCAGAATAAAACCACACAAAATCCCGATCGCACTAAATGCAATGTCTTGATCTCGTGACAATTCGGGACGCATAGAGCGGAGGAAATACAACCCCGCTCCAGCGACAGCCAAGAGAATCCCCAGTAAACTAGCTGGATTCAGCCCAAAATTAACCATTAATGTTCTCCCAATTCACAGCACATCGGCAAAATTTTATCCCACCACAGCTAATTTAGCTAGATGTCTCGTTGGTGTAGCGTCTCCTCTAGAAGATGTTCGCAGTTTTTGCGATCGCATAGTCACGAGCTGACTATCTCTAGTTTGCCTCGATCGACATCCATTGTACATCAGTGGAAAGACCAGACTTGCGGAGATTACAAAACCCCAGATTGGGTAAAATCCAACCGCAGTGATGCGATCGGTCTAAAACCCAACTGAGGTTCGATCTATAGCAACCGCCAAGGCGGTTAGGACATCTGTAGACGCTTCCGCTCTGGCGGAGGCTACGCCAACAAACCATTAGTGCGCCAGCTCTTCCAAACTGACACTTCGGCTACGCTCAGTGCACGCCCCTGTCCCCTCACCTCTGACCCCTGCTATATATCGGTCGATCGATTTAAGAACGTTGGATTTTATCTTTTTGACTGATGAAGATCAGTCCGATGGTAGCAGGTACGACCACAACCAATAGACCAGCGAGCAGGCTATACAAAAAATTGGCTAATGAAGGTGTCATAAAATATTTTATCCGGCGATCGGATCGGAAATTCAATACCTTAATTTTAGCCACTTAGGGGCAACATGAAAAGTATTTGCCCAAATTTCGGTCGCGCCGACGATCGGAGCAATTATCCTAGATTGGTTATGATTGAGTCTGAGGGAGGCAGTCGCCGCACCCAGCAACAACATTGTCTCTATTTAATTGGGAATAAAGATCTTGAAGCTCAACAAGTTCTATCACTTTTGTTTGCTAATTGTAGTAGTCGCTGTGGGGATTGGACTAATATCGGCGCGATCGATCGATCGTCATTTTAATTTAGCTCGTGTGCCTCAACTTCAAGAACTTTCTCAGCCGACACGAGATCGAGCATGGGGGGAAACTGGCGCGACTGCTTTGCCGATCGCCGCCCAAATAGTGGGGATTCGGAATGCTGGGGGCAGAATGGAGCTAACCAAGGCTCAGAAGGGCTATTTGCGCCCGCTGTTTGGCGATTTGGTCGATCGAGCAACTGTGGTATATCAGGCAAAGTTACTCGATCGATGGGAGCAAGATGGGCAGGAAACTCACATCGGGGAAATTGATTCGACGGCGCAAACCTATTGCGATCGGATTTATCTTCGAGACAAATACAAGCCTGGGGATACGGCACAATTGACATTACTCGCCCACGAACTTACCCACTCTCAACAGTGCGATCGAGCTGGCGGGATTGGGAAGTTTGGCTTTGAATACTTTCAGGGTTATTATCGGGGTGGAGAAACTTACGAAAATAATCCGTTAGAAAAGTCCGCTCGATCGATGGAAACAAAGTTCGCCCGTGAGCTATGTAAGTTGGTCAGTTGTCCGCCCAAAAAAGGACGTTTTTATGTCAACTATAAAAAATCAGGCGTTAATGTCCCAATTAACCTGTAGGGGCGCGGGAACAGTGCTCTTAATTATGGCTGAGTGCTAAAATTTGGGCGGCGATGCGATCGTCGATCGGCATTACAGATAATCGATTCCCCTGTTTCACCACTAGTAATTCTTCGGGTGTAAACTGCTCCCGTAGCGTTGCTAGAGTAATCTGGCGATCGAACGTTCTCACAAATTCCACCTCGACAGTATGCCACCGAGGAGCATCCAAAGTAGATTTAGGATCGTAATATTCACCCGCAAGATCGAATTGAGATGGATCGACTACTTGCGCCGCAACAACTTTCATCAGCCCCACAATTCCAGGCGGATTGGTATTAGAGTGATAAAAAAATGCCAAATCCCCCACTTCCATCGACTTGAGGAAATTTCGCGCTTGATAATTCCTCACTCCATCCCAAATCGTTGTTCGATCGCGTTCCAAATCAGCAATTCCATAGACATCAGGTTCGGATTTCATCAGCCAGTGCATATGCAGGGGTCAGGGGTCAGGGGTCAGGAGTCAGGGTTCAGGGTTCAGGGTTCAGGAGTCA
This sequence comes from Chamaesiphon sp. OTE_70b_metabat_96, assembly GCA_031376885.1. Classification (GTDB taxonomy): domain Bacteria; phylum Cyanobacteriota; class Cyanobacteriia; order Cyanobacteriales; family Chamaesiphonaceae; genus Chamaesiphon. Next base: position 9,910 of record JANMEL010000275.1, read on the forward strand.
GGGTTCAGCACGGTTTGAACAAAATTGGCGAGAATTTTTAGACCCGTTGTGGCAGATTTTTCGGGGTGAAATTGTACCGCCAAGAGATTGTCTTGGGCGATCGCGGCGGTTACAGTTTGAGTACCATGAGTGACCGTAGCCGATCGCACTGCGGCAGAAGTCGGATCGACATAGTATGAATGGACAAAATATACCCACGGATTGGGTTCTATCTGCCCCCACAACGAACATTGAGCTTGAGTTAGCTCCAATTGATTCCAACCCATTTGAGGGATGGTTAAATTGGCTTCTGGCTGGAACTTTCGCACTTCCCCAGGAATGATTCCCAAGCCAGGTTCGATGCCTTCATCAGATCGATCGAATAAAATTTGTAACCCCAAACAGATCCCCAGAAACGGCTTACCACTGGCAATAATATCTTTGATTGGCTGCTCCAAATCTCGATGGCGAATTTGTCTCACCGCCGGATCGAAAGAACCTACCCCTGGCAGCACAACTGCATCAGCAGCCATTAATTCAGCAGGTACATCAGTAACTATTGGTTCTGCACCAGCTTCTTGTAAACCCTTGCAAACAGAGTGCAGGTTTCCCATATCATAGTCTATCACGGCAATTTTCATAGTTGAGGGATTAGGGTAATATGATGTCGATCGTAACAAGTACCGCACTTTTTGTTTTTCGCGGTATGCAATAATAACTCCAAGTGACGCTCCTACGCCAACGTCAACGCGTTAAAACTCATAGCCCAAATAAATCAGGCTGAAACTTTCTAAGCTTTCAGAGATTTTGCAAATCGCCGATTTACTTCTGTCCAATTAATTACATTCCACCAAGCAGATAGATAATCAGGACGACGATTTTGATATGTTAGATAATAAGCATGTTCCCACATATCGTTACCAAAGATCGGATACAAGCCTTGAGTAATGGGATTATCTTGATTGGCGGTGGTAACAATTCTGAGCTTATTTTTATCATTCACGAGCCATACCCAACCACTCCCGAATACTTTGGTTCCAGCATCATTAAATTTGGATTTGAAAGTATCAAATGTCCCAAAGTTGGTCTGAATTGCTGTATCGATCGCTTCTGTCGGCATCCCACCACCTTGAGGACTCATAATTTGCCAATACATAGTATGATTGAGATGTCCGCCGCCGTTATTTCTGACGGTAGTTTGAATATCCTTGGGCAATTTAGTTAGTCCAACTAACAATTGTTCCACAGTTTTGGTTTTGAGTTCTGGATATTTATTCACCGCCGCATTCAAATTTTTGACATAAGCAGCATGATGTTTGTCATGATGCAATTTCATCGTCGTTGCATCGATATGCGGCTCTAAAGCATTGTAAGCATAAGCCAGTGCTGGCAAGTCAAACACATCCCGATTTGTGGTATTCGGGGGCGCAGGTGTCGCCCGACTAGGATTTGGTAGGATCCCAAATAAAGTACTAATCGCACCAGCTCCCAGCAAAATCGAAAATTCCCGTCTTGTAGCAATCATAGGTTAAAGCAATGAACAGCCATCCTTCTATTCTTGCATATGACAGGGGTCAGGGATTAGAGGCGTGCGCTGTTGGCGTTAGATTGGTTGTCGAGCAGTCAGGATATAATTAATTTCGACGGTTGGCGGTTTAGTTCTCGATGTCTGGTTCAAAAATTTTATCAAAACCCAAAACGACGCAAACAGCCTTCTCTATTTCACTCCAATATTTATGCTCCAAGGTACCCAGCTTATTATCGATTCTCCGACTGTCAACAACTCTCATTTGTTCGAGGTGAATTCCTCTATTTTCGTCGAGTCCATTATCTACTGTCGCTTCGATATTCACTACAAAGGGGTAAGTTTTTGAGCCTTTCAATAATGGAGCTATCATCGTTGTGTCAGATCTCGCATTACCTACATCATTCTGAAGAATTACACAGGGTCGTTTTTTCGATGTTTCATTGCCTACTGTCGGATCTAAGTGTACCCACCAGATCTCTCCTCTTCGATATCGCAGATCGCCACTAGGCATCGATACCATCTCCCACTGTCACATCCCACAACTCAATTTCAGCTTGATATTCAGGGTCGTTTGCTAGTTCTATGTAAGCATCCTCCAAGTCTTTCAGAAATTGTCTCTTTTTTTCTTTGGAGAGTATTTGATTGATAAATTGGCTGCGATTTTGGCTAGATCTATCCACAAAGTCCAAAATTTCTTCATCTAATGTAATGCTGACTTTTGCGCTCATCGCCAAATCCTACTAATTGGTGGGATAGTAATATCCTAACATACTCAAACCCCTTTATGCTCTCAGCGAGTATAATGAGCAGAAGAAAAACAGGGCTTGTGTATCGGTAACTACAAACAGAGTTGCAAGATATGCCTAGTGTGAAGATTAGATTGAGTTCATTTTAGCGGCGAGCATTGAGTGGTAGTATGGCTAGATTAGTGGCGATCGGCAATGGAATGGTCGGTCATAGGTTTCTGGAACACATGACGGCGAAAGGTGCAGATTGGGAGCTAGTCTCCTTCTGTGAGGAGCCACGGGTAGCTTACGATCGCGTAAATCTCAGTGGTTTCTTTGCGGGTAAGACGGCTGAAGATCTATCTTTGGTGACACCTGGATTTTATGAAGAGAACAATGTACAGATGTACGTTGGGGATAAAGTAGTTTCGATCGATCTGGCAAATAAGACGGTTACTTCCGCCAAGGGTGTGACGGTTAATTATGACAAATTGGTACTCGCGACTGGCTCCTATCCATTCGTACCGCCGATTAAAGGGAAAGAATTAGCTGGAACCTTTGTGTATCGGACGATTTGCGATCTGGAAGCGACACAAGAGTATGCCAAGAATTGTAAAGTTGGCGTAGTTGTCGGCGGTGGATTATTAGGTTTGGAATGTGCCAATGCGGTGCAGAATTTGGGCTTGGAAACCCATGTCGTGGAATTCATGCCTCGACTGATGCCAGTACAGGTAGATGAGTCTGGTGGTGCCGTATTGCGCCAAAAAATTGAAGATTTGGGTATCGGCGTACATACGAGCAAATCTACCACGGAAATTGTCGGTGACGAACATGGGCGCGTTCACAAAATGGTGTTCGCTGATGGTTCGGAATTGCAGACAGATCTAATCGTCTTCTCCGCTGGAATCCGCCCCCAGGATGAGTTAGCCCGTCAATGTGGCTTGAAAATTGGCGATCGCGGTGGTATCGTTATCGATGACTATTGTCAAACATCCGATCCTGATGTCTATGCGATCGGTGAATGTGCTCTATATGATAACCGCATTTATGGTCTAGTCGCACCAGGCTATCGGATGGCAGAAGTAGCCGCAGACAAGCTCTGTGGCATCGAAAATAATAGTTTCACTGGTGCAGACATGTCCACCAAATTGAAGCTATTGGGCATCGATGTAGCCAGCTTTGGTGACGCATTTGGCACCACCCCTGGCGCGAAAGTAATCGCCATGACTGATGCAGTAACAGGGACTTACAAAAAGCTCGTACTCACCGAAACTGGTTCCCACTTATTAGGTGGTATCCTCGTCGGCGATGCTTCGGCTTACGGTACCTTGCTGCAACTCATGCAGAACAAAATGGTATTACCACCCCACCCAGAGGATCTGATTTTGCCTCCCCGCAGTGGTGCGAGCATGGCAATGGGAGTCGAACAGTTTCCCGACACCGCTCAAATTTGCTCCTGCAATAACGTCACCAAAGGGCAAATCTGTACCGCTATCCAAGAGCAAGAACTTCGCGATATCGGGAGTGTCAAAAAATGTACCAACGCGGGTACTGGTTGCGGCGGCTGCGTTCCCCTCGTCACCGACTTACTCAAATCCGAACTCAAGAAAGCCGGAATCGCCGTAAATAATAACCTGTGCGAACACTTCGCCTTCTCCCGTCAGGAACTATATAGCCTGATTCGATCGCAAGAAATCCACACCTTTGCTAGTTTACTCGATCGCCACGGTACCGGACGCGGTTGTGAAATCTGCAAACCAGCCGTTGCATCCATCCTCGCCTCCGCCTGGAATGAGCAAATCCTCGACGCACCTCACGTCGGCTTGCAAGATACCAACGATGCCTTCCTCGCCAATATCCAACGCGACGGCACCTACTCAGTCATCCCCCGCATCCCCGGCGGCGAAATCACCCCCGACAAACTCATCGTCATCGGGCAAGTCGCCAAAGAATTTGGACTCTACACCAAGATAACGGGCGCACAGCGCATCGATTTACTCGGCGCAAGGGTAGATCAGCTTCCCCACATTTGGCAGCGTCTAGTGGCTGCTGGCTTTGAATCTGGGCACGCCTATGGTAAAGCTCTCCGCACGGTTAAATCCTGTGTTGGTAGTACCTGGTGTCGATTTGGTGTCCAAGATTCTGTAGCCTTGGCGATCGAGGTAGAATTACGCTATCGCGGTTTACGCGCTCCTCACAAATTCAAATCAGCCGTCTCTGGCTGTACCCGCGAATGTGCGGAAGCTCAAGGCAAAGACTTTGGCATCATCGCCACCGAAAAAGGTTGGAATCTATACGTCTGCGGTAACGGCGGGATGAAACCCCAACATGCTCAACTACTCGCCGCCGACTTAGATAAAGAAACCTTGATTCGCTATGTCGATCGGTTTTTGATGTTCTACATTCGCACCGCCAATCGATTGGAACGTACCGCAACTTGGTTCAACAAACTCGAAGGTGGCATCGAATATCTCCAACAAGTAATCATCAATGATTCCCTCGGTATCGCCGCCGAATTGGAAGCAGAAATGGCTCATCAAGTAGCTACTTATGCCTGTGAATGGGAAGCAACATTAAAAGATCCCATCAAACTGCAACGGTTCCAACATTTTGTCAATACCGATGCACCAGATCCAAGTATCGTACTAGTTGAAGAACGCGGCCAAAAACGTCCCGCTTTTGAACAAGAACGATCGTTATTAGAGGTGAAAGTTTAGACTTTTCTCTTGCTCCCTCCCCTTGGCAAGGGGAGGGCTGGGGTGGGGTAAACAACTTACGCAGCATCAAATATAGCAGTCCCCAGGGCGAACAAAAAGCGCGACACCAAGGCGGTCGAGACAGATCCAATTGCTTAAACCATTAGTGCATCAGCTTTCGCAAACTGACCCCTGTCTTGAAAAGGTGCTCTACTTGGGGAGACCCCAAGACCGCACTTTTCGCTGACCCCTCACCCCTGACCCCTGCTATATGACCGATTCAAAGCGAAAAACTAACGAACCACACGACCAATTTATCAAGCAATTTGTACCTGTTGTTTTGAAAAATTTGTTTGAGAGTCAAACAAGTGTGTCAGTTCAATTAGGCGAAGAACTAGCGATAGATGTTCTCTGTACAGCGATTAAACGTGATGGACAAATAGAAATAGATGAATCATTAGGCTTACTTGGTAGATTAGTGGCAATTCACCCAACCATTATTATAGAACATTATAGTGGATACCTAGAGCTAGAAGATATAGACTCATGCAACTTACGCAGTGCGATTTATTGGGAATTAAATAAAAATACAGCCGATCGATCCCGAAAGACAAGAGTAACAAAAGATTCAGTCATGAGTCCCAATCCATTGCATCTAGATCGTCCTTTTACGTGGATTTTTACCGCTAAATGTAGTGAAAATTCACTGAGAAGATGGAATGCAATTCCAGCTCCAGAATTTGGAGCGCATGTATATCGGTTAGCCGCACCTGGTTTGTCGATGGGGATAGTCGATATTGAGTCTCTACCCTACAATTCAGACACGATGTTGCTGAAAATGTTAGGCAAAGCCGAAAGTGCTAAACTCGCCTTTGCTGATATCATCAAACTAGACCCAAATCTAGAATTGAGAAATGATATCATAGAAGTATCAGTAAGGCACTGTATCTATCTGGAAGAATTTCAACAGGAATTAACACAGGAGGATTTAAGTTTTATGACTTATCTACAAGACGTTGAGTTTGCTTATCAAAAATGGCTCAAGAAAAATCAAGCTATAGGGGTGAATCAAACCTACTCAAATCTGTTTATACAGATTGATTCACTCACCAGAGATAGGTTCTACCTACGTTAATTTGGTCATAACACCTTCAGGTTAGCTAGCCTGTCGCTCTGTTGCTAAAGATTAAGGAATACTCAAATGGTTTATAGAGTAAGTGTCTTTAGCCTAAAAAGCTTAATTAACATTCTCGAAGCAAACGTAACTTAGTACTAATCAAACCGATTACCTAACAACAATGTCCAATTTTGTCTTTTTACTTAGTGGCGATCGAATACCAATGAATCCAATTCATCCAGCTCACGCTCGTGAGTTAATGGAGAAGGGTAAAGCAGCCGTTTTTCGGATGTTTCCTTTTACTTTAATCATGAAGCGGGTAGTAGATAAAATTATCACCTATCCCTTGTCGCTCCGTGTCGATCCAGGTTCCAAATTCACAGGTATTTCACTCGTTAATAATCGAGATGAAGTAATCTGGGGCATGGAACTCCAACATCGCGGACTAGCAATTTCAGACGCGCTTAGTACTAGGAAAGCAATACGTCACGGTAGACGCGCCCGCCACACTCGCTATCGCCAAGCACGGTTTCTCAATCGCCAACGACCAAAAGGCTGGTTGGCTCCAAGCCTAATGCACCGAGTTTTAACTATTGAAACTTGGGTCAAACGTCTAATCAAATTCTCTCCTGTTGCAGAGATTCGACAAGAGTTAGTTCGGTTTGACTTGCAACAGTTGGAGAATCCTGAAATATCAGGCATCGAGTATCAACAAGGTACTTTACTTGGCTATTCTGTCCGCGAGTATTTACTAAATAAATGGGATAGAAAATGTACTTACTGCTCAATTGAAAACGTTCCCTTACAAGTTGAACACGTCAAACCAAAAGCGAGTGGCGGCTCAGATCGTATCTCCAACCTTGTCTTGGCTTGTGAAAAGTGTAATCAAAAGAAAGGAACTTTAGACATTAAGATTTTCCTAGCAAGTAAACCCGAATTGCTCAAGAAAATCCAATCCCAATTAAGGGCTAGCCTCAAAGATGCAGCAACGGTTAATTCAACCCGTTTAGCATTACTCGACAGATTAAAGTTTACTGGGTTACATGTATCAACAGGGTCGGGCGGAGAAACTAAGTTCAATCGATCCAGGTTGGGCTTGCCAAAGACTCACTGGCTGGATGCGGCTTGCGTAGGTGTAGTTGACACGCTTTCCGTTCTAATTACCAAAATATTGAGCGTGAAAGCTACAGGGAAAGGCACTCCCAGACTTTGCCGCATGAATAAGTTCGGGTTCCCATGCTCCAAACCTCGTACCGCCTATAAGCATGGTTGGCAAACTGGAGATATTGCTACAGGTATGGGCGTAACTGGTCGAGTAGTCGTCCAGTCTGCAATTAGATTGGAGATTCGAGTTGACGGTAAAAGAATTGGCGGGAAACTAGAACAGTTCAAATCTCTTCACAAAAAGGACAGCTATAGTTATGGGTAGATTCGAGCGGAATTTAAGCCATCTGGCGAACCGCAAGCTTGAAGGCAAGCTTGAAGGCAAGCTTGAAGGTAAGCTTGAAGGTAAGCTTGAAGGTAAGCTTGAAGGTAAGCTTGAAGGAATGATTAAGTCAGTACATACAATAGTGCGGGCGAAGTTTGGAGTCGATGCGATGACAGCCAAGCTCAACGATCGTCTCCAAGAATTGAACGAACAACAACTCGATGAGTTTACTGCAAAAATATTTGAGTGGCAAAATCCTAGTGAAATGCTCGCTTGGTTGGAAGATTGCTAAAAGTAGTCTAGCCGATCATCATGTCAACTTTATAGATAAAAATAATATATTATGTCAACTGCAACAGTAAATCAACAGTGGGAAACTATTTGTCTTTTAGAGCGAATCTTTCCGAATACGGGTGTTTGTGCTTTGGTTCATGGTAGACAAATTGCTGTTTTTCGAGTAGGTGAAGGGATAGAAGTTTATGCGATCGATAATTACGATCCGTTTAGCAAAGCATACGTTTTATCTCGTGGAATTGTCGGCGACAAAAATGGCATCCCCAAAGTCGCATCACCTATCTACAAGCAAAACTTTAGCTTACTAACAGGGGAATGTCTAGACGATCCAACCGTAAAGCTCTCTACATATCTCGTTCGAGTTGTTGATGGTAATGTTCAAATTGCTGTAGCTGTGAGTTAAGATATGCCGATCAAAAAAACTCTCTCATTTGGATTACTAATTTTCGTCCCGATCTCCATTGCGGCTAAATATCTCCACTGGGGGGATCTGGCTGTATTTATCACCTCAGCCTTGGCCATTTTGCCCCTAGCCATCTGGTTGAGTACGGCAACGGAGGAATTAGCCCTAACGATCGGCCCAGCGGCTGGAGGGCTGCTGAATGCGGTATTTGGGAATGCGACGGAATTGATTATTAGTTTGGTTGCCCTTAGAGCTGGATTGATCGATGTTGTCAAAGCCAGTATTACGGGGACGATTATTAGTAACTTGTTGCTGGCGATGGGTTTGTCGATGTTTTTGGGTGGGTTGCGATACAAAGAACAGGAGTTCAAACCGATTGTGGCACGGGTGAGTGGTACGTCAATGGCTTTGGCCGCGATCGCGATGTTACTACCGACGATGGCATACTATTCGGCGGGTAAAGTTGCTTCATTTGCAGTGGAGGAACTATCGATCGCGGTATCGATAATTTTGATCGTTGTCTATCTGATGACGCTACTTTTTTCGCTCAAAACCCATAGTTATTTGTATGAGGTGAGTGTGGCAGATTTGGAGGCTCACAGCAGCGAACATCAGCCAAGTTTGCCGCTATGGTCATTTATTTTGATCGCCTCTACTCTAGCAGTTGCTTATGAGTCGGAGATGTTTGTCGGGGTGGTAGAAGAAGCTACCAAAGGTTTGGGTTTGACACCCCTATTTACTGGGGCGATTTTGCTGCCACTAGTTGGTGGTGCGGCGGAATATGTGACGGCGGTAGGGGTAGCGATGAAGAATAACATGGATTTGTCTGTCTCGGTGGTAATGGGTTCTAGTTTGCTCGTCGCGCTACTGATGGCTCCAGTGTTAGTATTAGTTGGATTTGCGATCGGTCAACCGATGGATCTGAGTTTTAATGCTTTTGAGGTTGTCGCGGTGGCGGTGGCGGTAATTGTTGCTAATTTGATTAGTCTTGATGGTCGATCGAATTGGCTCGAAGGCGCACTATTACTGGCAACCTATCTAATTTTAGCCGCAGCCTTTTATTTTTTACCGATCTAAATTCACAGAAAATGGTTTCAGTGATTTGTAGCTTGAATTTAGCTAAACAGTAAAACGTTAGATCCGAATCTAGGAGCAAAACTTGATGGGAGTGCAGTCATTCACCACATTGGAGCGTCACCAACAGTCACCGATCGCCCTCGGCGCGTCCACAAATGAGCTAAAATTGTCGCTCAGAGCTACGAGTTATGAGTATCGATTGACAGATCCCGCCCACCTAGCTCGAATCGCTCAAATTGCGCGGAAGCAAACACGAGGTAGTCAGGTGGATTGGGAAGACGCGCTCCAATCAGCTCAACTCAAGTTAATCGCCGCGATTCGGGCTGGTAAATTTACTCATGGTGCAGAACATGATTTCGATCGATGGGCGGCTACTGTGGCTCGATTTGAGATTATCGATCTAGTTCGTAGATCTAGATGTCGGGGGTGGGATAGCACCGATCGAGTATTATCAGATCGTCTCACTGTGCTGGAGACGATCGCCGATGATTTCAATTCCTTTGCTGCACTAGAAGAGGCTGATTTGGTGTTTCGCGTCAGAAAAGCAATTGTCGATCTCGACAGGCTTTATCCCGACAGGTCTTATTATCGCCTCTGGTTGAGCAAAGTCAATGAGCGCAAACAAGCCGAAATAGCTCATGATTTGGGTGTGAGTCAAAGCGCAATTTCCAAACGCTGGCAAGAATTATTAGCTCGATTAGCCATAGAATTGGATCTGAATCCACCCGATCGTACTCGCTCCGAACAAACATGGTAATCTCAACTCACATCTTGCACCAGTACTAAAATATTAGTGATTAGCGTAGAC
>JANMEL010000293.1:0-2283 GCA_031376885.1 Chamaesiphon sp. OTE_70b_metabat_96
AGGAGGGGGAGGGATTTGTAGATGGCTTTGTTTATGAAATCGATACCGCTTTTACCAGAGATTCATTCAAACAAAGCCCTCCTCACTATCAATATACGGCAGTCGTTACGGCAGTTAAGACGTAAATTAAATGCTCAAACCATGCTTGGCATCTGCTTCTCACATCTGACCCCCGATCGCCCACACCTGACCCCTGGTAGATGGAGATTTGCTTCACCCTATACTATAACAGCGATTCTCCAAAGGAGAGGCTACGCCAACGAATGGTTGACGAGATATGTAGCGGCGTTGCCGAATTGCTGGTGTGGGCTAGATTTGTTTGCGGAGAAATAACCGTGCTGGGCGGTACCAGGGTATAATAGAACGCTCAACATCTGTTTTGATTAGTTCGTAACCGAGTTTTTGGTACAAATTTCTGCCGCGCTCGTTGTCTGCCATCACATGAAGGTATAGTTCTGTATAGCCCCAACACTGGGCGATGTGTTCGCATTCGATCAGGAGTTGCTGGGCGACACCTTTGCGCCGCCAATCTTTGCTGACAGCGAGGTTGGAGATGTAGGCGTACCGATTTTTGGGCAGTCGATCGCTGGCATTTCGGGCACTGAGTTCGATGGTGCCTACTATCTCAGATTGGCATTGTTGGACGCAAATAGCGACCGAGCAGACTGGTTGAGGTAATTGGTTGCGATTAGGATTGGGTGGAGACGATCGCAGACGATGGCGCAAATCTTCGGCGATACCGAGCTTAAATAGTGGCGTAAACCAACTCATCCAACCGCGATCGAAATGAAAGCTATGGGTGATAATATCTGCAACCCGATCGACTTCTGATTCATACACCGCCCGAATCTCTACTCTTTCGCGCACGGTGATTGGCGACTCTGCACAGGCTGGAGTCGCAGATGGGGGAACCGTCTGCTCTGATGAGTCAATATTGGTAGTGAGGATGGATCTGAAATTATTTAGGATTGCTGTTAGCTCCGTTCGATCGCATAATGATTGCGATTCGTTTATTCTAGTGGCGAATCGCATGGGGCACAGTTAGACACCAAACCGAAGCATTGGGACACAACTACCTATATTATGAAACTTGCCGCTCAAATGCACAAGAGCCAGACTGGTTAATTAGTATCTATTTCGGATGTCGATTGTGAGCTAATCGCTGTGGGTAAGTTCTCGCTAATAGCATTTCTGCTCAAGTATCGATCGAGATCGAAGTTACGTTAATTTGTAGCGATCGGTAGATCCGCTAGCTAGACTGGTAATCAGTCGATCTACAATTAAAAGCAACTAGCTGTTCTGCCTGACCAATATTATACATTAATTTCGCCGATCGCACAGTCGATCGAGGTTATCCCTTGACACTACCACCACAGCAAAAAGCCCTCCCACCAGCCGAAAAAATTGAGGTGGTGACATCTCCAACGAGCAACCCACCGATTATCTTGGTAGAGACAGCATTCCTCGCGAGTACTGCGAGTCTGCTCTACCTATTAAATTATTATGTGCCCCTCGGCCCCATCTTTAGAATCTTTTTTCCGATTCCGATCGCGCTCATCTATTTACGCTGGGGAAATCGTGCTGGGTGGATGACAGCTCTCGTATCGGCCTTATTGCTATGCGTCCTCATGGGGCCGACTCGAAGTATACTGTGGATGATTCCCTATGGCATCTTGGGAGTCCAATTAGGTGCTTGTTGGCGGCGGCGAGTGGGTTGGTTCGTTTCGATGGTTTTGGGCAGTCTGTTGGACTGTTTTGGGGTATTTTTTCGGTTTTGGCTGACATCGATTTTATTGGGCGATGATTTGTGGGTATATACGACGGCGAGAATTCGCGATCTTGCTGAATGGATTTTTGTCCAATTGGGCATCCTTGCCGAACCTAGTTTATTTGTAATCCAAATCCTGGCGATCGCGCTGATTTTATTGAGCAGTATTGTCTATGTTTTCGTCGTCCATCTTGTGGCGGTGCTTATGTTTGAGCGTCTCGGCAATCCCATTCCCAAACCACCTGGCTGGGTAGAAGTATTATTAGATCTCTAGAGCTTGGGCGTAATAAAACCCTCTCACCTCTTTAATCAGAAAAAGCGGTAAATGGTAAATACTTGTGGGTTGCGATTGTTGCTGGTGATGCGAGAACCCGGATCTGGGGGTTCTGACCCCCAGACCCCCCATTGGGTGGGGGAGTGTCCCCCCCCCAAACCCCCCCTCAAAGGGTCTGGTTTGAGACGGTGGAGTGGGCTTACGGCAGATTTGTTGGTGTGTGAGATGCGGATGTTGTTGA
>JANMEL010000318.1:0-10179 GCA_031376885.1 Chamaesiphon sp. OTE_70b_metabat_96
CGCGGCCCCATCGTCTAGAGGCCTAGGACACCTCCCTTTCACGGAGGCGACAGGGATTCGATTTCCCTTGGGGCTATTCCGAAATTATCCAGAAAGAGGTTGGGCAAAATGCTCGACCTCTTTTTGCGTGATTTGAAAATGTGCATCGTCAACGATCCAATCGAAACAACTACCAACTCTCAATGCAAGTTACCCAGACACCAATTCCTGGCTTACTGATATTTGAACCACAGACATTCACAGACAGTCGTGGTTGGTTCCTTGAATCTTACAACGAGGAGAAATACATTCGATCGGGTTTGACCGCAAAATTTGTGCAGGATAATCACTCCTACTCCATCAAAAATGTCGTGCGCGGCTTGCACTTCCAACATCATCATCCTCAAGGAAAATTGGTGAGAGTAGTAGTCGGAGAAGTATTCGACGTGGCGGTAGATATCCGCACAGGTTCCCCCACCTTCGGTAAGTGGTTTGGGGTGATGTTATCGGCGGAGAATAAGAAGCAACTCTATATTCCGCCAAATTTTGCTCATGGTTTCTCCGTGATGAGCGAAGATGCCGAATTTATGTACAAATGCACCGACTTTTATCATCCTGGCGATGAGATTGGGTTAAGGTGGAATGACCCAGAAATAGATATAGATTGGCACTTACAGGGCAAAGCCATTATTTCCGATAAAGATGCAGTCTTGCCCACTCTAGCCCAGATTCGCGACAAGCTACCACTATACTCCCCCACCCCCTAATGTCCCCCACATTCTTCCATATCCCAGTTTTGAGCCAAGAAATAATTACTGGGTTGAATATAGTGGCGGGTGGTTGGTATATTGATGCAACTACTGGTGGTGGTGGACATAGCGAACTGATTTTAGAGGCTGCACCGGATATTAAATTAGTTGCACTCGATCGAGATACACAAGCATTAGATGCCGCTAGAGCAAGACTGGCAACCTATGGCGACAGAGTGCAATTTTGGCATGGAAATTATGCAGATTATCAGCCCGTGCAATTATTTGATGGGGTAATTGCCGATTTGGGCGTAAGTTCGGTACAATTAGACTTGCCCGAACGGGGTTTTAGTTTTCGACATGAAGCACCGTTAGATATGCGGATGGATCGAAGTCAAACTATTTCGGCGGCTGAAATCGTCAACCATAGTAGTGAAGTCGAATTGGCGCGAATTATCTTTACCTATGGCGAAGAGAGATTATCTCGTCAAATTGCGCGAGATATCGTCGCTCAACGTCCATTTACAACGACGACAGAGCTAGCATATACGATCGGCGGTGCAGTACCCAAAGCTTATCGCTACGGGCGAATTCACCCCGCTACGCGCACATTTCAAGCTCTCAGGATTGCGGTAAATCAAGAATTAAGTTCTCTAGAAACATTCCTCGCCGTCGCACCAACTTGGCTCAAACCAGCCGGAAGAATTGGGATTATTAGTTTTCACAGTTTGGAAGATCGAATGGTAAAACATTCACTGCGAGAAAATGCCAGTTTGAAAGTGCTGACAAAAAAACCGATTATCGCTACCGAATTAGAATTGGCGAGCAATCCTCGCGCTCGATCGGCTAAACTGAGATGGGCAGATCGGATCTAGCCACAATCGAATAGCTCAAATATTTGCCGACAAAACTCTTTTAAGCGATCGGCTATTTCACTACTAGGCTGAAGATCGCCTTCAAATTGCCACTGATTGATAGTTGATAATTGCCACTGCTTACCCCAACTATTGAATCCAGCAATCTCCAATCCAATAATATGCCGAGTACACTCAAGTTTGTCCTCATAAAATCGAATCTGAACTAAAATACTTCGACTCTGCCATCGCCGACTCCATCCGGGAAAATGGAAGCTCAGATCGATCGAATCTGGATCGACTAATTGTTGTGTATTTAGATCTTTAGCCCACGGTTTTAGATCTACTTTGGCATCAGGAAATTCACGGCAAAAGAGACTAACAATCGAAGCAATTTTACTGGCGAGGATAATATCGGTAGCCTGTTGAGCAGCATTCACAGTTGAGGGGTGAGGGGGTGAGGGGGCAAGGGAAGAGGTTTCATTTTTCAAGGGTGACTCTCCAAGGAGTTTACCCCCAACATTTGATTGGTTTGGCGGTGGATGTAAACTGGGAGGAGGTGAAAACGATTGAGGATTTGAGGGAGCGATTAATCAGGTAAATCCAAATGTTTATTTAGAATCTGTAGCGAATTCAATATTGCGATCGTCATCAACGTTGTCACCCTCCAAGGCTTTCATTATCGGTGTTAGCCTGGATGCAAGGCTAACACCGACACTGCTGGATCGCTATATATCCTATTAATTTAACCGTTGAGTTTTTGAGCTAAGATTTGGTTGCTTAATTTCGGTTCAGCACGTCCGCCAGTTTGCTTCATAATTTGACCGATAAAGAAACCGAGTAATTTAGTCTTACCTGCTTTGTATTGTTCCAATTCTTTGGGATTGGCGGCAATAATTTCATCGATGATTTTTGCCAACTCTTCAGGATTGGAAATAGAGGTCAAACCTTTGCTTTCGACTAATGCTTGAACTGAACCGCCGGATGCTAATAGTTCTGGTAGAATCTCTTTGGCAATCTTACCGTTAATAGTGCCTTTATCGATCAGGGAAATCAACTCAGCCAAAATTGTTGGCGTAAGTGGAAGATCCTGAATGTTCACCTTTTGGGTTTTTAAAAATGCGGTGATATCGCCCATCACCCAGTTAGCGGCTTGCTTGATATCCGCACCCGCGACGATCGCCGCGTCTAGATATTCGGCTACACTGCGATCGTCCGTCAAGACTCGCGTATCATAGGGCGATAAACCGAGTTCGCTTTGATACCGATGGCGTTTGGCTGCGGGTAATTCGGGTAACTCAGACAACCATTGCGCCTTTTGAGTATCCGCCAAAACGATCGCCGTCAAATCTGGCTCAGGAAAATAACGATAGTCACTCGAACCTTCTTTCATCCGCATACTAATCGTGCGTTGAGTACCCTCTTCCCATAGTCGAGTCTCTTGGAGAATAGGTTCGCCATTCGTAATCGCCGCAATTTGACGTTCGATCTCATAATCGATCGCCCGTTGAATGCCACTAAAAGAGTTCATATTCTTGATCTCTACTTTAGTACCAAACGCCTCACGCCCCACAGGGCGCACAGAAATGTTCACATCGCAGCGCAGGGAGCCTTCTTGCATATTGCCATCGCCTACGCCCAAATAGCGCACGATCCGGCGAATTCCTTGGGCGTATTCAGCCGCCTCCAATCCGGTGCGAATATCGGGTTCGGAAACGATTTCGACTAGAGGTACGCCAGTGCGATTGTAATCTACCAGAGAGTAGTTGGAACCGGATAATCTATCGCTGCCAGAATGCACCAATTTACCCGCGTCTTCTTCCATATGTAGACGGGTAATGCCGATCCGTTTGCGAGTGGGATTACCAGCATCATCTAAGAGTTCGATTTCCAGCCAGCCATGCTCGGCGATGGGTAGATCTGATTGGGTGATTTGATAATTTTTGGGTAAGTCAGGATAGAAATATTGCTTCCGATCGAATTTACTAATCGGTGCAATCTCACAGTTGAGAGCCAACCCAGTTTTGACAGCATATTCCAGCACTCTCTCATTCAGCACTGGCAATACTCCAGGCATTGCGGTACAGACAGGACAAATATTATGATTGGGTGGCGAATCAAACTCAGTCGAACAGGTACAAAAAATCTTTGTAGCAGTGCTCAGTTGACAGTGGGTTTCTAACCCAATTACGGCTTCATACTGGATTTTAGTCGGGGTAGCTGCGGTCATCTGGCTATAAAAAGTTAATGTAGAGCGATATCCTCATCCTATTGTATCGCGAGCGTTTGATTTAGATGTCTTTCATTCAAGCAGATTTAGTGGAGGTCATCATTATGGGCACTTGCCCCCACTTAGAGCGATTTGAGTGTTTAATTTCCGCAGGTTAAGGTTCCTTCTTTGGTACCCTGTGGTTGAGATTTTACAGCTATTTTGGGTTTCAAACCAGGGTAACAGCGTACCAAGACTTTATCGCTATTGGTCACGTACAAAATGTAGGCGGTTTTTCCTTTTGATTTTTCTTTGACGAGTTCTGGTGGTGATGGCGCAGTTGCTGTGGCGGAGCCTATCGGTGCGATACTCGCCGGAATAAAATTGGCAATGCCCACAAAAGCCACTATTGAACCAACTAACGTTCCCGAAAAACGGTTGATGAGTTTTAGCATTTGTTATTTCCTCAAATTGAATTAACTAATTTTTAGACACAGCATAATTTAACCATATTTTATAAGATTTGACATCAATTGGATGAATGTGGCATCATGCAGCAGGGGTGAGGGGTCAGAAGTCAGGTATCAGTGCAGTGCTAGCTCGATCGGCTCAAAAAATTATCGAATTGCTTTATCGTACACACAAACTGTCAACGCGATCGCTATTCTTTAACCAAGCTGAGATTTGATTCATTGTCGAAAAAACTTCGATCGCACCTTGTTCAATTAAGTTTAGATCGCGAACAAGATTTGGGGCGGGTACTGTTCTCGCGCCTCTACTTAATTCTGAATTCTTGCCGCAGCTTGCCCAGCCGCATTTAATAAAACATAACAATTGGTGAGACTAGCAATCTCATCGCATTGATACTCAGCGAGGACAATTTTCCGCTCTGTACAAAGTCTCAAATTATAACCATAGTCGCGAGAAACTCGACCGAACTTGTCGATCAAAGCATATCGATCGATATAATCTAAAACATTCCAATACTGAGCATTAATTAATAAATATATCTGCTTCTGAGTGCGATCGGCAATCCAATTTGAGACTACTCTCGAATTTGTCTGATCTCTTGTCCACCACAAACTAGGCAAAGTCATCATTCCGGCAGAAGCCGTATCCGCAGTCACGATATTAGGTGGAATATTATCAGCATTAAACTTTAATAAATTGAGATCTACCTGACAAATCTCTGGTAGAGTAGGATCGGCTTTTGGCTTGGCTAATGCAGTTAATCCCCAACTCAAATTCACCAGAAGACTAATCAGACAAACTAGAATATTTAGGTTGACATAGCCACTCCTAAATCCACCCGCGATCGAACTGCTCAGTAACTGAATAAAAATACGATGAGAAAAGTTGGAGTTTGACACGATCGTTTGTGAGATAATAGAAGGTAGATACCGCGATCGACCATTAATTAATTTGCCGATTACCCAATGCTGAGTCAACTATTTGATGGTGCCAATTTATTTGTCCTCCCATTTTGGATCTTAATAATTTTCCTGCCGAAATGGGACATTACCCGTAGAGTAATTTCATCCCCACTACCATTCATCGCCCTCGCCGGATTGTATATCTACCTGCTAGTGGTGGCTGTCAACCCCGAATCAGCAGCAGCTCTGTCAAATCCCAAACTAGCCGACATTGCTCGCTTTTTTGCTGATGAAGGAGCCGCCGCTGTTGGTTGGGTGCATTTTTTGGTGATGGACTTATTTGTCGGGCGATATATCTATCTAGAAGGTCAACGCACTGGGACATTTACAATTCACTCCCTGATTCTGGGGCTATTTTTTGGCCCCATAGGTTTATTGTCTCATCTACTGACTACGGCGATCGGTGATTTTGTACAGAATCGTCGATCTCAGGCGCAATCCTAGAGTCAATCGAGAATATGTGGCCGCTATGGAGTACTTGCGATCGACCGCATAACTTGATATCATATATTTATAGTACCCAAACTGTCAGAAATATATGATACAGCGGTTAAAACGGTGGGAATCCCCCCGTAAAGAAGGGCGAAACGATAAGGGCAAAGGCGGCGCGGCGCGTCAACGTCAAATCAAAAAACGAAACCAAATGCTCCGAAACAAACTAAAAGAGCAAAGCAAAGACAACAACGGCAACGGCCGAGACAAGAAAGGAGAGAATCATGATTCTCTCCTTTTTTTTTGTGACATCCCCCAACTTAGCTGAATCAGTCAGGGTTCCAGCACTCTAAGGTTTGGATTGATAATAAATCTTACTACCAGTATTCGAGACATAATGACAGTTCTTCTTAGCATCCCAGAAGGCTGCCCAGAGCGAACGGTCGGATTTATGATAGTGAGTCCCCAAAACTGGAACGATCGCCTCTGTAGCCTCTTTAAGGTGATAATGAGGGATTGTTAAGAAGATGTGATGGGCGACATGGGTACCGATATTATGGTGAATGTCATTGATAAATCCATAATCATGATCGATCGTCGAAACAGCACCCTTGAGGAAGTACCAATCTTCGCCGCGATACCAAGGAATCTCGTCATCGGTGTGGTGTAGGAATGTGACCAAATCCAACCAGACAACGAAAACCAAATAAGGCATCACATAAAATTTCACCGCCCATAGCCAACCCCAAGTATAAGCACCCGCAGCAACCAAAGCTATTACTAAAGCACAAGAAATGGTGCTGGTAATCACATCCCATTTTTCAGATGGGCGAAATAGGGGACTCCCAGGATGGAAGTGAGAACCACCTGGACGTTCGGGCGAACGACGAAATAAGTACAAGGGATAGGCAAGCAATAAGGTAATATCAAAGCGGAGGAATTTTTCCCACCCTTTCATCTCGTCATATTTACCTTCAGACACAGGATACCAACTTTCGTCGTTTTCAATGTGCCCAGTATTTTGGTGATGTGTCCGATGACTGATGCGCCAGCCGTGATAAGGTACCAAAATTGGAGCGTGGGAAAGATGCCCGACGAGATTATTGAGCCATTTGTACTTGGAAAAAGAACCATGTCCACAATCGTGCCCGACGACGAAGAATGCCCAGAACATCGTACCTTGCATCAACCAGAAAATCGGATAAAAGTACCAAGAATCTAACTTATAGGCGAGTGCATACAATCCAACGACAATGGCAATGTCACGAGCGAAATAAGACAAGGATTTCCAGACATTCGACTCGAAGCAATGTTTGGGTATCGCTTCACGGACATCTTGGAGCGTAAAGGGGAGAGTCTCCCTGTCAAGGATAGAACCATTGCGGTCATTGAGATCGACTAGATTAGATTGCACGTATTTTTAAAATTTACTTCAAATAATAGACCAACCGCATTCTTACACTGCCACAAGATTTTGGCAAGCTTTGTGAGGGATGAGGGGTCAGTGAGGGGTCAGTCAGAGGTGAGGGGACAGGGGTCAGGTTGGAAGAGCTGGCTCACTAATGGTTTGAGCGTTTACATCTCTCCTAACCGCCTTGGCGGTTGCTATATTATTATGCCTGACCCCTGACCCCTCACCCCTCATCCCTCAATGCGACGAATTTCTGAGTAGAAGGTGGCGATATTGTCGCCATTTGGTCTGGTGACGATCGTAGTGCGAACTCGGACATTGGGACTCTCGAACCAAATTCGCTCTTCGGAGTGGGTACCATTAAGATCGATCGACAGAGTGAGTGCATCATCATCGCCGAGGGTATATTTAGCAATAACGGGAGAACTATCACCATCATTGACAGCTTGAAATAGTCTACCAGAATTGGCTTCAGGTTCGTCGGGAATCGATAGGACGACCGTTGAACCTTGTTGATTTGTGGGACTTTGTTGTTGGTTATCCCAATGGCTCGTACCTTTCCATGTATACTTGGCACCACCCCAAGTCAAACTAGGATCGATGCCAGCTTGTTGGCACAATTCAATGACTTGGGGATCTTGGTTGGGTAAAATGTCGATCGCAAGATCGGATTTCCCCTGCTCTGACTGTTTTAAAGTTAGATGGTGGCTAGTCTTTTGAGAAAACCATTTGCCCGCACTCAACTCAAAAAATTCTTTGACGTTCACGATCTATTTTTAGCCTATGTTGAAACCAATAAACAGTTTGACACTCCTCGGCGTGAACGCACGAGGATTCTCAGTTCGGCGACCCATCTTGCCATCACAGGTTTGCACCAGCAATAGTAGAGGACGAATCTCCCTGAGCGTTGTCTGCACTGGGCACTGGGCGGGTGACCCGACCAGTTGGGTGACCCGCCCAGCAATCGAGTGCAGATCTTCCGGTATGCCCTACCGTAGACAGTCCTTTATTTAGGATATTGATAGCAGCGTTTTCATCTCTATCTAAAACACATCCGCACTGACATACGTGAGTCCTAGTCGATAGAGACTTCTTAACAATTACGCCACAGCTAGAGCATTCTTGGCTTGTGTAAGCAGGATTTACAGCTACCGTAGCTCTCCCGAATACCTTGCCAAAATACTCCAGCCAAACCCTAAATTGATACCAACCTGCATCGCTAATTGACTTAGCTAGACAGTGGTTTATCACCATATTCTTCACTCTCAAATCTTCATAGGCAACCAAATCGTTAGATTGGATTACGCACCGCGCCAATTTGATAGCGTGGTCTTTACGTTGTCTACTTATTTTGAGGTGAACTCTAGCTAATTTAACTCTAGCTTTTCTGCGATTACTAGATCCTTTGACCTTGCGAGAAACTAGTCGTTGCGACCGCTTCATGTTTTTTTCAGCTTGGCGATAGAAGCGAGGGTTTTCGACTTGTTCACCATTAGAATCAGTATAGAAATGGTTTAATCCCATATCTAACCCAATTGTACTTTTGGCAGGTGAAATCACCTCTTCTCTGTCCACTGAAATGCAGAATTGGACATAGTAGCCATCTGCCCGCTTAACCAGTCTCACACGCTTAATTTGGTCGGGTTGATAGAAATTTAGGTCACGAGTACCTTTTAACTTCAATTTGCCGATCCCAATTTTATCGGTGATTGCGATTGATTTACGATCGAATGCGAGTTTCCAACCAGTCGTTTTATATTCAACTGAGCGGTTATCTTTTTGAAAGCTTGGAAAACCCTTGAGTCCCGATACTTTCTGTCTTGTCTGGCGGCTTGGTGCGCTTCCATGGTCGGGAGACCCAACCGGAGCGCATCCGCTTTTCGCGTCGGGTTCCCCGACGGGCACGAGCCGCTGCTTGCAGTTATCATAAAACCGAGATATGGCAGCCCATGCACGTTCAGCCGCAGACTGACGAGCCATGGAATTTAAGTTGTTGGCGAACGGAAATTCAGCCGCAAGAATGGCGCATTGCTTATTCAAATCGTACTTAGAGACTTTCGGATTTTCCATCCAATAGCGGACGCACTTATTCCGAATGAACTGGGTAGCACGAATTGCTTCGTCAATGGCGACAAACTGGGCTGATTTGGCGTAGGCTCTAAACTCAAAAACTAACATTGGTTTTAACTACTTATGCTGAAACCATAGCTTAAAGCAGGTTAAAATGCAAGTACTATTCTTCAGCGCATACAGCTTAACTGCGTTTGCGCCTGCAAAGCCGCCCTTGAACGACGGGGTTTTTACCCAATCTCCCGATAACCTCCCTCGTGTCTAGCTCTCTAGCCTTTGGAGACAAATAGTGGCGGCGGCTGAGACATGAGGATGACTGTCTTTGGTAAGATATTTAAGAGCGGCAATACTTTTGGGCGTAGGTAGTTGGCCTAATGCTTCTGCTAATCTTTGACGGACTAACCAGTCTTCGGCTTCTACAAAGACGAGTAGTTTATCGATCGCACTGATGGCTTTAATTTCACCTAATGCAGCAATTGCAGCCTGTTGGACAACGACTTCGGGGGAATCTAGAGCTTGGATTAGAACATCAGTAGCACGAGGATCTTTGAGGTTTCCCAAGGCGACAGCCGCACTAAAACGCACTAACCAGTCGGTATCTTCATAAAATGCTCTAACCAAACCTTCAAAAGCACGAATGTCTTCTAGGTAGCCTAATGCACCTGCTGCATCCGCACGAATCCCATAGTCAGGGTCGTTCGCGAGAATGTCGATTAAAATCGAGTAAGATTTTGGGGTGACTTTGACACCTAGTGCAAATATTGCCATCGATCGCAATTGAAGACTCTCATCATTGAGTACTTTCTCGATCGATGGTAACGCAAGATCTGCTGGGAAGTCGCGAAGTGCCGCCAATGCAACCATCCGATCTCGCAAATTGGAACTCTCCAATTGTCGATTTATTTCGGCTAATTCCATTGCTTTTTGTTGATGTAGACTTTCCACTGAAAAATCGCTCATTAACTTTTAACTGTGCTTGATATTCTTGGATTATTACACTATTTAATACCAAAATTTCCTGGATTTGAGCGACAGTCAATTG
>JANMEL010000063.1:0-5170 GCA_031376885.1 Chamaesiphon sp. OTE_70b_metabat_96
CGTCGAAACTCGACTCGCTTAATGGCTGTATCAATCGCCCTGGCGTTGTCAAAAAGCGGGTAATTTCCTTACTCAGTTCGACTAAAAATTCCCGATCGTCATAAATTCCCGCGCGTCGAGGAATTACTAAATCGTAATAACTAGTCGTCCCCTCACTAAACCACAGTGACGGCGTATAGTTTTCCCGATCGTAATCAAATTTTTCGAGCGCCGCCGGACGAATTCGCTTGACATTCCACAGATGAAAAAATTCATGGGCGACTAACTGCATGAAGCGATTGTATTTGTCACGGGAATGAAAATTGAAGCGCGGATACAAAAGAGAACAACAGGATTTGTGCTCCAATCCACCCCCACCAGCAGGCGAGAGATGGAGCAAGAAAATGTACTTTTCGTATGGCAAGCTACCGAAAATTGCCGCTTCAACCTCGATAATATTAGTGATATCGGCGATCGATCTGCCAATATCCAAATTACCTTCACCCCAAACTACCAATTGATGCGCCTTGTCTAATACCGTAAAATCAGTTACCTGTTGAGAGCCGATCTCAAATGGACTATCAACTAAAGTATCAAAATCTTTTGCCCTCCAAGTTTGGGGACTAATTTCTGGGAGCGGAGTAGTCACAATCCAGGTAGGATCGGCGGGAACGATCGTAATATCGATCGGGCAATGTTCATAATCCGGCACATAAAAACATAATGCAGCAGGATTAAAATAACCATGAGTGCGATCCAAATGATTCGTACGCACAGTCAATTCATTTGCAAACATCCGATATCGAATTACTATTTCCTGACGATCGGCTGTGTGGATTTGCCAATGATGTTTGGCAACTTTGGTAAATGCTAATTGTTGGTTATCTGCTGTAGCCGAAAAATCCTGAAGTTGTTTAGCATATTCTCTCACCAAATAAGAGCCTGGAGTCCATACAGGCATCTTGAGATCCAAATCACCCTCCCACTCACTTACGGTTAGTGCCACCTCGAACAGATGTTTCTGAGGCTGAGGCATGGCTATTTGGTAAGTTAGTTTCATTTCTAATCTCCTGGGCGGCTAAATACAGTTGACTCCATTCACCTGTGACTTGATTGGTTTTAATTTTGAGAGATTTGGCAATTTCAGCGATCGAAATTCCGGCTTTTAGACTGAGCAAAATTTCGCGTTGTTTTGGTTGCAAACCCTCACAAAAATGCTCCCACTGGTGGAGAGTCAACCCCAAGTTGTGTTCTTGGAGCGAGATATGCAACCATTGGGAAACAAGTTCAGACTCAGAGCCGATCGCAAAGACTTTGAGGCTATGATAGACGATCTTTTCTCGGAGCCGATATACCTGCTTGATATCCATCTTCAAGGCGATGGCGATCGATTCCGGAGTTTTACCCTGAAGATAGAGATCTAGCCAATTTCCAGCCACCTCGCCGAGCTTGCCGACTAGATATTGATGTAATCTAAGTTTGACTCGATCGCGTGTGAGCTGAGTATCTGCCCATTCTTGTTGCTGCTGATAGTCATCCTGAGCCTGCCTGTCCAGTAAACTCAGAGTAGAGTCATCATCGCCGACAACTTCATCAGATACTAGCTTGACAAGATCGGCTTGAGGTACATTAGTAATGCCACCTTTTTGAGAGCGGCGGAGATAATTCACAAATCGATAAGCAAGCAAAGGTCTGTCGCGGATCGGTCGCAGACAATATTCCTCTATACTGGCAAATAATAAAGTATCTCGCAGGCGCGGATTGCGCGTACATTGACCGATCCAAGCGATCTGTTGTTGAATATACTTATCACTCTGGAGCATCTCCTGGATCACTTCCTGCAAGACATCCACCACAGTTCGTTGTCGATCGGTACTCAGACTCAACCAGGCGCGGATTTTTTCCCGCAGGATTGCCAATCCCCCCAAGCGTTGCATCAGGTTCTTGTACGCTCGCTCTGGCGGCAATCCCAGGTATCTTTGGATTAGTATCCTCAGCCGATAATCCATCGCTCCTGCGGCGATCTGTAACCGATCTGGCTCTAGATCTGCGAGCCGCTGAGGATTTTCGCCCATGAGCCAATTTAGAATACTCGTCTGAGTAGGTGCATTTTGCCCGCTACACTCTGTCGCGATGCGCTGCTCCCATTGAGTGATGATTTGTTCGATTCCTTTATTCATATCGTAGTATTCTCTTGCTCCTCAGCTTGAACGATTGTTGAGACTCAGAGATCTTTGTCTTCATCTTGGCTATCCATTCAATCCAGTCACATAGCTCATTTCGCTCATTGGTGATTTTATATAGCAATATTGTATTCGATCGGATCTGTGTGCCTTTCGATCTTAGTGCCAATTTCTTAATTGTCTATTGGACAATCGACTCAAGGTTATGCGGCTAATCTACTATTTCGACAAATAGGCAGATCGATATTGGCTAGCCGTTAGATTCGGTCTATTCAGTGTATAGCGGTTAATACAACACAGCGATTGAAATCGCTGCTAGTGCTGCAAAGTCCGCCTACGCGGACTGAAATTTGTAGTGTATTAATAGATTCTGCTATACTTGACGTACAAACAACTTGTTGGCGTAGCCTCACCAGAAAGAGAATCGCCAAGCTACGATCG
Organism: Chamaesiphon sp. OTE_70b_metabat_96; assembly: GCA_031376885.1. Taxonomy (GTDB): domain Bacteria; phylum Cyanobacteriota; class Cyanobacteriia; order Cyanobacteriales; family Chamaesiphonaceae; genus Chamaesiphon. The sequence goes on from JANMEL010000063.1 coordinate 2,604, forward strand.
AATCACCGAACTAACTTTGAATTAAGTTACTAATAATCTACCTGATGCCGTAGCTAAAGTCTAACGATCGACAGCCCAAAAAGTCAGATTACCGAAAATATGCCCAACATTCGCCAGTTATTGCAATTCAAACCTGACGCAAAAAAATTAGTCGCGCTCACCGCATGGGATTTTGCGATCGCCCAAATTCTCGATCGAGCCGGATGTATCGATATACTCCTAGTGGGTGATTCCCTAGCGATGGTGACTTTGGGCTACGAAAATACTTTACCCCTCACTCTCGACGAGATTGTCCATCATGCCAAAGCTGTCAAACGTGGTGTCAAAAACGCGCTAATCGTGGTCGATTTGCCCTTTCTCAGCTATCAAACTAGTGTAGAGGTCGCGATCGCCTCAGCAGGCAAAATCATCAAGGAGACAGGCGCACAGGCGGTAAAGCTAGAAGGCGGTAACGATCGAATGGTGCAGACTGTGGGGAGATTGGTAGAAATCGGCATTCCAGTTATGGCACATATTGGGTTGACACCTCAGTCGGTACATCAATTGGGCTATCGTCAACAAGGACAAGCCACAGTCGATCGCGATCGAATTGTATCAGAAGCGATCGCCCTAGAAGCCGCAGGAGCATTCGCGATCGTCCTCGAACACATTCCCGCCGATTTAGCCCAGTTAATCAGCCAGAAACTAATGATTCCCACCATCGGCATTGGTGCGGGGAAAGACTGTGATGGACAGATTTTAGTTACCGCAGACTTATTAGGGCTTACCGAGCGTCAACCACCTTTTGCTAAATCTTATATCGATTTGAGATCGCTCATTACTCAAGCAGTGCAAGATTATAGTAATGAGGTTAGAGCGACAGATATTGGATGATTTTGAGTAAATGAGTGAGAGTGACAGTCAGGGAAATTGGTTAGAATTTGTGCGATCGCATCAGATTATCGCCGTGATTCGGGCGATAGATTGGCGAATTGGGCGCAAGATGGCGCAAGCGGTAGCTGATGGAGGGATTAAATTAATTGAGATTACCACCAATAGCGATCGCCCGTGGGAATCGATCGCCGAACTTAGAGCCGAATTACCACAATGTTCGATCGGCGTGGGGACAGTATTAAGTTTAGCCGATGTTCGCAACGCGATTTCCTGCGGGGCGGAATATATGTTTACGCCTCATGTCGATCGAGATATTATCGTCGCAGCCACCAAAGCCGGAATCCCGATCGTCTCCGGCGCACTATCTCCGACTGAAATTCTCACAGCATGGCACGCTGGCGCAACAGCAATTAAAGTCTTCCCGATTCAAGCCGTCGGTGGAGTCAGCTATCTTGAAGTATTACAAGGGCCGATCGGTCACATTCCCCTCATTCCCACTGGCGGCGTAACTGTAACTAATGCTCGCGATTTTTTAGCCGCTGGTGCTGTCGCCGTCGGATTAGCGGGAGGCTTATTTCCCTCCGCTGAAATCGCTCGATCCGATTGGGATACTATCCGCGATCGAGCCACACATCTGGTTGATGTAGGTTTAAGTTTAATTGAATAGGCGGAACCTATCCCCTATCCCCTATCCCCTAAACCATTGCTAACTCGCCAGTGACTTCCAATCGAGTATAGGTACCAATCGACACAAATCGATCGGTAAGAATTTCAGCGACAGCGGGAGTAATCCAGCCCATTTGTTGAAGTAGATAGATCGCCACAGCATATTTAGCCCGTTTGGAGCCATCGATCGCTTTGATTGTCAACGCCATCCCTTCCCCAACTCTACCCAAACACTGAATTCCTTCAGCTCCAGACTTACTAACTATTTCCCCCGTGGTGAGTTGCATCAATTGAGTGTCAAACTTATCAGTGCCAGCAATTAATTCGGGATGATGAGTCATCGCACGTACGATCCGCTCTAGATCCAAGCTGTCACCAGATGAGAGATGAGCGTAAAGTGTTGCCATTTGGGAGATGGGCATCAGATATACAGGCGCACCACAATCATCATGGACACCAATAAACTCATCTGGCGGCATTTTCAGTAGTTCAGAAAATTTAGTCAAAATAAGTTTTTGGAGGGGATGTTGACGCTCTAAATAGTTGGAGATCGGCCATCCGTGAGCGCGACAAACAGCCAACATTCCAGCATGTTTACCAGAACAATTGTGTTCTAGTGGACTGGTTTTGCCTTGGGGAATCGGACATTGAAGTGATTCGGTTTCTACATCGGCTTGCCAGAGGATATTGAATACTTGGCGAGTGTGAAAAATTTCGCCAGCGTGGGAACTACAGACGATCGCCAAATCTCGATCGCTCAATCCAAAGCGTTCTAAGATGCCACCCGTAGTTACAGCTAGGGCTTGGAAGGGCTTGAGGGCCGATCGAATGAATGTTGGGTGCTCGGCATCCCCAGCCACGGAAAGGACACGCCCACGGCTATCGCAGACGGCAGCATGAACTTCATGGACGGATTCCACAATCCCTTCCCGCAGTAATCGAACGGTCATTGTTGGTGCTTTGGTCCGTTTTGCATTGTGTGGGGTGTGGGGGGTGTGTGGGGGGGGGGGGGTGTGGGGGTTGTGGGG
>JANMEL010000077.1:0-4171 GCA_031376885.1 Chamaesiphon sp. OTE_70b_metabat_96
TTGACTACTCACCGCCCTAAAGGGCAATGATTCCCTAGCGTCGCCACTAGGTTTTCTGCTTCTTTCCCTTTCGGCTACGCTCAAGGCAAGCCTTACGGGTTTCACGCAACTGCCCTTGAGAGGATTCTCTCTCCGGTCTTATGTTCGCTCCACAGACTGAAACGGCAAGCCCTGCCGCCAAAATATTATTCGCTGCGTTGATATCTCGGTCATGGTTAACCCCACATTTAGGACATTCCCACTCCCTAATATTCAAAGGCAGTTTATCTACAATATGTCCACAGTTCCCACACCTTTTAGAGCTGGGAAACCAGCGGTCAATTTTAATCAGTTCTCGCCCATACCACTCGCATTTGTAAGCAAGTTGGCGAATCAATTCGCCCCAGCTAGCATCGCTGATAGAAAGAGCAAGCTTATGGTTTTTCACCATGTTTTTGATAGCCAGATCCTCAACTACAATCGTTTGGTTTTCACGTACCAGTTGAGTCGTCAGCTTATGCAAAAAATCTTTACGGGCATCGGTAATTTGCGCGTGGACTTTAGCCACCTGCAACCGTGCCTTATGTCGGTTGTTACTCCCTTTTTGCTTGCGAGAGAGAGCTTTTTGTACCTGTTTGAGCTTCTTCCTAAGTTGTTTAAAGTGCTTGGGATTAGCAATCTTATCGCCGTTACTAGTGGCAATCAAACTAGTTATCCCCACATCCAAGCCGATAGATTTGTCGGTCTTGGGGAGTGGTTTAACGGTATGGTCATCCACCAACAGAGACACAAACCAGCGACCAGCAGATGTCAATTTGACAGTAATAGTCGAGGGGTTGCAGCCATCGGGAATCTCTCGACTCCAGCGAATGGGCAACGCCTCAGTGCATTTAGCCAAAAATACTTGACCGTCTCTCCACCGGAAAGCCGACTTAGTAAATTCAGCACTACCGCCATTGTGTTTCTTCTTAAAGTTGGGATATTTCGCCCGACCAGCAAAGAAGTTAGTAAACGCTGTTTGGAGGTGTCTAAGCCCCTGCTGCAATGGTACACAGCTAACATCATTCAGAAAGTCAAGATCTTCTTGCTGTTTCCAACTTGTCAACATGGAGGAGGTTTGACTATAGCCAACTCGTTCTTGATGCTCATACCAAGCTTCAGTTCGAGCGGCTAGAGCCTTGTTATACACTAGCCGCGCACAACCCATTGTCCGCCGCAAGAGACTTTCTTGCTCGGTCGTGGGATAGAAACGGTAGCGATAGGCTTTTTCCATGTTCACATCCTAGCATGTTTGCTGTGAGATTGCTAGTGCTTAGTCACAGCGCATACTGGCAACTGGGCGGGTCACCCGACCAGCAGGGTTAAAACCCGCTCCTGTAAAGCCGTCGTGAACGACGGGGTTTCTACCCAATTTTCTGATGAGGTATTGGCTGCTCTATCTCACCCATACTCGATCGATCGAAGTCCCAATTCGGTGTCTATCTTAGCATGTGCTTCCTGCGGCGCGAAAGCTTTGATGCCGCTCGATCTATCCCAAACAGGTTTGACGGGATGCCAATTTTTCACAATGTGCCTGAGTCTGATGTAAAAATAACTCGCGACTATCAATCGCATTAGTTAGAGTAGGAACAAGATTGCGAGCTTGAAGAGCCATGTGCATTTGTAGATGGGCTACATAGTCACTCATTTCCTCGCCTGCTACTAGCTGAGATTCTAGGGCAGTGTGGGCGAAATTGTTCTTCATTACCGATATCTAAAAAAATTAAGGTTGATAATCAATGCCTATGGAATAGGTTAACAGATCTTATCTAGATGATGGTAAGTTTTGTAATGAAGGTTTATAAATTAGGCAATAGGGGCCGATCGTAAGGTGCAAAACTCCTGAAACGTCCAAAAATCGCAGGTTGGGTTAAGCTCGATCGCAACCCAACCTACCCCACCAACACCTGAATCGGATCGGTAGCATTTCAGAGACTGCAAGACGATCTAGTTATTTCCCTGTATAAGGCAAAGAGGAGTGGTGGAGCACGATCCGTAGCTTGCCGTTATCATCTTTGATGAACTGCCAAGTCTTATCTACTGTAGTAACCTTACCCTGTTTATTGGTAATCATCACATTACCCATAGTAGTAGCAGTATTGCCAGAAATAAACACCGCCGAATTCTTAATCTCTACTTTCCGCCAGCCATTCAACGCAAAACCTTTATCCATTGGGAAGGCGGGATCCCCCCCAACAAAGTAAGCCAATGCTCCAGCACGGGTAGTACGGAAAGTCTGCGGAGCAACTGTAAGTGTTGGCTTAAAAAGAACAGGGCCAAATTGGTACCCATAAGCTGCGTCAATCACGTTGCCAGCCAAGGCTTTTGCCGTTTGGATCCCCTTAGTTTCATATGTTGTGGAAATAGCCACCAATGCTTCTCCCCAAGCTTTTTGAGCAGCCAACACCTCACTTTCGGAGATCGATCTGTTGACAACCATTCCTCTCAAAGTTGAAGGCGCACTAGAGTCAGAAATGGATGGCTCGACGACAACAACAATACCAGAGACCACTGTAGCCGCAGCAAAGAGGATTGAAATACTATTTTTTAAAAGGTTCATCGATAGATTTTGAAATTTTCCAAACTTATCTTCTCATAAATTGTGACTAGGGAAATTTATTTTCTGTCATTGGATTAAGAGAATGATGATCTTAAATTCATATCTATGATCTTTAACTGAAGCCTTTTTTAGCTTCATAACGAACCGTCTTAAATTATAGAGATTGCACCCACTTTAAAGCCACGAAATCGAGTACTCTCACCTTTTGGGCCGATCCGATCGACAATTAGAGCGAGATTTCTCACCTCCTGAAGCGACGTTCTCAAGTCTACCTCATATGCAGCTAAATTATCTTCAATCTCACTGGCGATCGCCCACATTTACATTAGACTTATTACTCATTTTATTGTCTAATAGCCACTCAACAACTCGTTCGCCCAGACAAACACGATCGAGCCTGTCGATCTCCCGAATCCCTGTGGGGCTGGTAACATTAACTTCAGTGAGATAGCCGCCGATCGTATCGATGCCGACAAAGTATAAACCTTGCGATCGCAGTTTTGCACCCATATCCGCGCACATCTGGTATTCTCGATCGGTAATATCTACTTGAGCGGCTCGTCCACCAACAGCCATATTGCCGCGAAACTCTGTTCCAGTCGGGATCCGATTTACCGCACCCAAAGGTTTTCCGTCAAGTACGATGATGCGTTTATCACCATCTTTGGCGGCGGTGAGAAATTTCTGGATCATTAGGGGTACTCGACCCCATTGAGTGCTAACTTCGATCAGAGAATTGAAATTGCGATCGCCAGGTTCGAGAAACAGAATCCCTTCTCCAGCTTTACCCCCCAAAGGTTTTAGTACTGCTGCGCCGTGAGTTTCGACAAACTGACGAATGACCCCTTTATCGCGAGAGACGATCGTCTCTGTCATCCATTGGGAAAATTGGAGCGCGAACATCTTCTCATTGGCATTTCGCAAACCAGCGGGACTATTGACGACCAAAGTTTTGGTAGGATCGATGCAGTCAAGAATATAGGTCGTGTACAGATAGGGCACATCTACAGGTGGATCTGTCCGCATCATGACGGCATCCATTTCTTCCAACGGTCGCCAGACATCATCACCGAGCTGATACCAGTCTTCCTGCGCCACCCAGCGGCCATCGTGGAGTTCTACGGGGGTCAGCTTAATGGGTGTCAGAAATCCCCACGCTTTGCCACCGACTACGCTCAATTTCTCCGCTTGAGTAATCCAGACTTCATGCCCCAACCTGTCGGCAGCTTCCATCATGGCTACACTACTATCGTGGGTAGGATCTAGTTTGACGATCGGGTCGATGATAAATGCTAGTTTCATAATTGATAATTGATAATTGATAATTGATAATTAATAATTAATAATTAATAATTACCTTTTCTTAGAAGAGCACAGGTTGAAACGAGGAAGGATCGTTATTGTTGGGGAATAGACTCATTATAATTATCCATCGATCGACACATTTACGCTCAGGAATAAGGATTTAATAACTCGTAGGTTGGGTTGAAGCCCGCGAAACCAAACCTATCCCCTATCCCCTATCCCCTATCCCCTATCCCCTATCCCCTATCCCCTATCCCCTATCCCCTATCCCCTATCCCCTATCCCCTA
>JANMEL010000110.1:0-65900 GCA_031376885.1 Chamaesiphon sp. OTE_70b_metabat_96
GTTCCGGTATGGGTTTACTGGACGGGAGTATGATGGGGAGACTGGGCTAGATTATTATCGGGCGCGGTATTATGATAGTGGTAATGGACGGTTTATTGGTGAGGATCCGTTAGGCTTTGGGGCTGGGGATGGTAATTTAACTCGGTATGTTGGGAATAGTCCGACTAATTTTACGGATCCTAGTGGGTTAGAGGCTATTACAGTTCCTTCTGGTGGATTGGGCTTAGGTGGACTATTAGAAGGAGCGGCTGGACTTTTTGGTGCAATTCGCAAGTACGGCCCAGCTATTGGTACTGGTGGTTATATTTTAAATCTAACAGATCCAATTACTAGTCAACAAGCTGAGGAAGATGCTATTACAGAGGCGGATAAAAATAAAGATCCTAACAAACAGCCAAAACCTGTACCCGTACCCGATCCTAATTGTTCCGAAGAAATACAAAAAAAGGAAGAAGAAGAGCGAAGAAAGAAATGTAAGAGTTTTGTGTACAGAGGAGACAATAGATCGCCCGATCGGATAAGGGAAGCGGGCGGTTTTTGGCCTCGGAACCCGAATGGTACTATAACCTTAGAAGAGCATGTTACTCAAATAAGGAAGAATCCAGATGGTTCATTTAATAGATTTATAAATATAGACACGGAATCTCAATGGGTTTCAACTAGTAATAACGAACAACATGCTGCATTATATAATGAGGCAAATGGTAAATATGGATATGTATACAAAGTTTGTAGACCACCTAATGGTCGTGATGCTTACAAAGAAATAGGAAACGGTACACCGAAAAGAAAAGAAATTAGTTTTGAAGGAGGATTCGCTCGCGCATACATTACTAGCTACAAAAAAGTACAAGGCGTTGATAATATACTTCCAGGCGTTCCTCCTAAATACGTTCTAAGTCGTTCTAATCCATTTCCACATTAATTTTTCTAAATAAAAAGAATACTAATTTTGAAGGAACTGACAAAATGTCATACTCACAGATGTGGGATCGATTGACTCCAAAACAAAAAAAGCTTGCACATGTCATTAAGATGAAACAGATGTGGGATCGATTGACTCTAGACCAAAAAGAGCTTTCACTCACTATTGAAAAAAAATGGTTGACCGTAGCTAGATGTACTGAAAGAATAGATTACCAGCAAGCAACTGATGCGATTAATACTGTTTATCTTTCTTTAGGCTTAGGGAATGTTCCAAAAATAATTTTTGCAGACAGTCCTCCTGCTGCTGTTGAGATGGGAAAACAAAGAGATAAATATACAGGACAATTATCTCCTGATATTTATATGTTTTTAAGAAGAACCTTCAAGATTAGAATGATAGAAAATCTCAGAGGTGAATACATCAGTTTTCAGCCACATATTCATACCCAAAAGAATTCAGATGGTTCTTATTCAGATTCAAAGCAAATTTTGCCCGCCGTGTCAGTTCAGTTTTGGGCTTATGAAGCAATGCTTTTCGATCATGCTTGCTCGGTTTTTGGCTGCTATTTTGCACCGGAATGTCTTGATTTTCAGCAAAAATGGGAGGCTTTTCAACTTTTGATAACATACTGTGGTTTTATTTCACCTTTCCTAGATATATGTTTCGTGAGCGATCGACCCACTGAATTAATATTCAAAGATGATTTCATTCTACACGCGCTGGATCGTCCAGCAGTTGTCTTTAGTGATGGATATAAAATTTATGTTGAAAATGGTATTTACGTCTCAGATTCATTAGATTTCTTGCGAGAGTAGTTGCCTAAGTTTTTACTAGCAAGAGACAACAGCATTATTAACCAATAACAAAAGCATTGATTGAACCCTCTGACATGAAGAAAAACTTTTCAAACACCTTCTAAGCGTAATGACAAACTAAATCGAAAGTTTGTTTAATTTTGGCATTATGAGCAGCCTAAAATTAAATTTATTCATCCTGTATTCTAAAAAACTTTAGCTTACAAATAAAATTTGCTTTGATTCCTAATTATATTTCAAATTAATTAAAGTAGGAGACTTACCATACATGTGGCTATTTGATATTAACTATTCTGATTTACCAGATTTCATCCATAACATACCTCAAACTACTGAAAATAATAATGACGAGCTAGACAAACTAAGAGCATTGTCACTTTTATCCCCAAAACAAGTAGAAAAAATTGGTACTCTCCAAAGTGAAGCTATTCTTGGATTTATCACAGGCGAACAATTATCCTTAGATTATTTTCATCCCAATCGAATATTTATAGATTTATTGCAAAATGTTGTTGAAAGCGAAGCCCCAACAGATCCCGAACTTCAAGCAGCAGCAATCGAACAGAAACAAGGCTATATCTATATTATCGATCGAAGAGTAGCCGATCGCGCAGAAGAAGAAACATCTCCAGAAGATATTCTCGGAGCATTTGAAATTAAAGATGGTCGGATCGTTCCTAATTCCTATCAACCGAACGAGAACTATTTGATATTCGGTAATAACGGATTGATGCAACTGCCAGCCTCATTACATGAAGCACTTATTGAAGCTCTCATGTCTTTGCCAAACTAACCCTTTGTTGTCACTTCGGGGTAAAGGCGAGATCCGCGCAAAAGTTATCATCAGTGTAAAGTTTTGCAAAGTAAGTAGAGTACCCATTTAATTTCGCTCGATTGAGATTAGTTAAACCAAATCCGCCAACACCCCAGAAGCCTTCCCCTGCAAACCCTTCCGGTTATCGTCATAAATCATCAACGTATCCAACCGTGAATGACGACTCAACCGCTGCGCCGTGCGTACATCCCCCCCACTCGCATCCAAAAAAGTCGTAATCGAACTATGCCGAATCCGGTGCGGCGATAAATGTTTAGTAATCCCCGCATCCGTCGCCACCCAATCCACAATTCGCGCCACAGATCGCCCAGCCAAACGTTTGCCATAAGAACGCCCATCCAGCGCAATAAAGATCGGTTCATTTGCTTTCCCCTCCCTCACCGCCAACCACTCCTCAATCGCCGCTAAAGTACGCGGAGCCAGATCGATCGATTGTTGCTGAGTCTTCCCCTTCCCAATAATCCACAACTTCCCCTCTCTAAAATCCCCCACATTCGTCGCCACCAACTCCCCCCGCCGCAAAGCATTATCCCAAAGTAGACGCAGAATCGCATAATCCCGCTTCCCCTTTAAACTCTCCCTATCCACCTCATTCAAAATCTGACGATAAGCCTCCACCCCCACCCCCGAAGTATCCCGATATTTTTCCACATGAACGTGAGTAATATCTTCCAGGCTAAAACCACACCGCCCCAACTTCCTAGCATGACTAGTTAAAGACTTCACCGCCGACAACCGCGTATTAATCGTCGAAGGTGCCAAACCCAAATCCAGCAGCAACCCCTTATACTTCAACACCACCCCCACCGCTTCAAATTGAGACAAGCTAAGAAACTCCTGAATTTGCTGCGGATTAACACCACCACCCGTAAGTCGAACAAAAAAATCATTCAAAGCCGAAGCATAAGTCCGCTTAGTATTATCAGAAATTTGCAACTGCAAAAAATCGTCCCAAACATCTGTTGTCGTCGATTGGGCGACAAGTTTAATTGAACTAATAAAATTCCCTGAATCCTTTGGTACAATTGCACTCATAATCTTTACTTGACAGTTTTGAGACCGAAAAGCCACATTATCAGTCTCAGTTATTTCACTGATATTTATACCATTTTTCATACCCCTATTCCCGTCTGCAAATTATCACATTTTGATAATTGGCTCCTATATGGGTATCTATCGGAGCCATACATTTATGTATTAATACAATTTCTAATTCCCCGCATCTCGCGGCATTACTACACTTCTAATCGCCGTAATTTGCGCCCGCACTCGTGCCCAATTTTTAAATACTTGTAATTTAGTTTTGTCTAGTTGTCCTTTCCGATTCAAATAAGTATTAGTATCCCCATCCCCCGCTGCATAAGTCACCGCGTAGAGCTTAAATGATTTTGTCTCCGCAATAGCGATCGCCTGTTCCGCCTGAAACTCCCGCGCTATTACATCAAAATCCAATAATAATTGTTGAATCTTTTCCCTTGTCTTAACTGCTACTTCTGTTTTAATTCGTTCGATTTCAGCGACTTTTACTACCAAATCGCTAATCTGAATCGCCCGACTTTGTTGGGCATCATTTCCACCAAAAGCACTTTTCAATAATGGGATACCGATCGCACCTAATAGATCGTTCAGCACCGAGCCAGGATTGGTAAATAATTGTCCCACCCGCTCAAAAAAACCCACCTTCCGACTTTGCCCATTTTCCACAACCGTATCTTGTTTGAGAAAGACTTGTAGCCCTGGCTCGAAGATACTCAGATCGATCGATTGTTTATTATTCGTCTTCGCCTCCTCAATCTTGGTATTAATCGTACTAATCTTCGCCTCCAACTGTTTGATTACCGGACTATTTTGCACCGCCTCTTGTTGCAGTTTGGCGATACAGTCTGATGTAACGTCGAGACAGGATAACGGTGAATACATTGCCACCCAGATATCCTCAGTCATCCGCAACTTCAACAACTCATCAATATTCTGCGGTGCAGCTAATGGATTATTAGGCGTTTCCCTTAATGCTGGTGGTAATGGTGGTGGCGGCGGTGGCGGTGGTGGTAATGGTGGTGGAGTTGGCGTTGGTGTTGGTGTTGGTGTCGGGGTTGGTGTTGGCGCAGGAGTCGGACTAGGTGTAGGAATGGTAGATTTTGGCGTGTCTATCTTCGTCCTTTGAGCAAAACTAGAATGTGGAAATAGAAAGAGAATTATTAACCCGACTGAAAACGAATGAACCCAAACTTTCATGACTTATCCTCTTGCCATTGAGGGCGTTTAGAGTTTGGAGTGGGAGTTGGATTGAGATTATAAACCAATACCACTTCATACCGCAAAATATTAGAATGTTGAGATACTAACTTCAGCCGTCGAATCGTACCCTGATGGGGAGTTCTTACCACCCCAATCGTTTCCAATTGTTTCTGAACTTGTCCTTTCTTGAGCATCAATTGGGCGATTTGATATTCGCGATCGTGGGCGGCGAGTTTACCCACCTCCATCATTCTCACTCGCTCCAATTCCAATCTTTGTACTTGTTGCCCCTGTTCTGCTTCTTTGATTCGATAGTCAAATTCCAATTGTCGTCGCTTTTCTAAGCTCGTCGCTAATTTTGCCCGTGCTAACTCCAATTCCCGATTTGCGCCAGTTATTTCAAACTTAGCATCTGCTAGATGACTCAAGCGAGTTGCTTTGGCTATTCCCTCAGTTGCGATGTCTTGTTCTAACTTATTCTGAGTTTCTGTAAGGACTCGATTCAGCTCCCGCAATTTCACCTGTTCGTGTTCTTTTACTGCTTCATCCATATCCTCCAATTTTTTCAAGGCATCGATCTTCTGTTGATGTCTGGCAATCTTGGATGATGCCTGTTCGACAGCGATTCTACTTCCCCTGACTTTTTGAGTTTCCGGTAAAGTAATCTTCGTCTTACTTTCAAGTAAGACATACTTTCGTTCCAAATCTCTCACCTTTGCCGTCGCCGCTGTTATCTGTGTTTGTTCCTCCACATAACTCACCTTGGGTGGTAGTCCCTTTACTGCTTTGACACCCAATGGTGGGACTTGAGAAACTGATGGTGCGAGTTTTAATCGTTCGATCGAGAGCTTAATTTCCTGTAATTGAGCGGATAGATTCGATCGCTCTGATTTACGATCTGCAATGAGTTGATTAGCTGTAACTGTTTGCCCTTCCTTCACTAATAGATCGTTAGGGCTAGTTAGATCGATCTCGATTTTTAATCGTTTAGTTTGTTGAGTGCGAATAGGTTGTTTCTTCTGGTTAGTTGGAGTGGATGTTCGTTGAATTGGATCGGCGGAAACTGGGTTGGCAGCAATTGGTAAGGAAACGACTGGTAAGGATGCGATCGCCATACTCACCCCATTTGTCAGCATCGGTACACATCCCCACCCGACTACAACCAAGTAGGATAAACCTGTTATCAATAAACTGTTTTTCATAAAATCGGTGGGTGGAGAATGGATCTAAGCGTGACGCTTAAAAAATGGCTCGATCGTACAAGCAACCGCCGTACCGCCAGTACGAACTAGAGCTTGGAATGTGCCTAAGTTGGCAATCCTTCCAGCATCGAATCGGAACCTACTAGCCACTTTGCGAATATCCGCCACGTCAACAGGTAATAAAATCTTCGTCGCGGTATTTGCCAATACATCAGGACTGATATGGGTTTCTCGTTGGGTAGCCAGGACTACGCCTAGTCCGTATTTACGACCGTCTGCGGTAATGCGATCGAGTGTTTTCGATCCTTTCAGTTCCTTAGCTTCATCGACAAATACGAATGTCTTCAGTTCTGATGATTCTCCCGCGAGACGGTGAGCGTCCATCACTTGCTTCAGAATGGCTTCGGCAGCGATCGCACCCAATTCTGGCGGTAGTTTGGATAGATCTACTCTCACCAGTTTCCCCGCGTTTAAATCGATTTGAGGGCGTGAAAACACTCCATATTGGAAAGTAGCAGCTAATTTGATTTGGAGTCCTTTAGAGTCCTTACAGCCTGCTTCTACGCGAGAATCGATCGCCTGTTGTAAATCCCCTAGATGTGGAATATTTCCCACCCAACTCTGACGATTTTCCTGAGTAATCCCAAACTGTTCGTACAGTTCTTGAACCATCATAATTAATAGTCCTTCCTGATTCGTTCCCATGATTAAGGCGCGTCTCAGGGTAGCGGCGACTGAAATGGCTTGGAGTTTTGAACCGCCACCTTCTGGATCGTTATTGATAGTGAGTGGGTTGATTCCGTAGGGAGAAGCCATATGAATGGGGTAACAGATTTCCCCAGGTAATTGTTGATCGCCGTGGAAGTCGAGGACGATCGATCTGGTTGGAAATCCTTGGTACATTTCCCAGACGATCGCTTTGAGTGTCTGGGTTTTCCCACTTCCCGATGTTCCCAGGATAACCATATGTGGGTTAGCCGCTCGATCCAAATCCCAACATACTCCATCACCCAAATGTATGAGGGACTTTGACTGGGTGTTTGGCTGGGGAATATTATCTCCAACTGTGCGGGGTTTTAAAATAGTTTTGGGTAGTGGTTTGACCATTCGCTCACCTTTCATTTCAAACAATCATAGTTTACTTTCCACTCAAATGATTGGGGGATAAAGCGAATTTGTAAGTGTTCAATCGTTTGGATTATTCGTTTGCTCGAACGGTTAGATTAATCGTTTGTCAAAGCGTTTATTTTAAACGTTTGCTCAAAACGTTTGCGTTCTAGAAAAATTTGCCAGCTATATAGTTAGCAAATTTTTATAAAAAACTGCGACAGTCTTAATCGTTTGCTTAAACGTTTGGGTAAACGATTGGGGTAAAATAGCTAATCATCGGCTTTTTATAGAAAACGTTTGATGTTAATTTGAGCAAACGATTGGGGTAAAATAGCTAATCATCGGCTTTTTATAGAAAACGTTTAACTAGTTATTTTAAGGTTTAGTCCAAACGTTTTGGCAAAATAAGGTAAAAGTTTGGGATAAATCAAAAACGTTTGGGGCGTTATATGGGGGTTGAATTCAAACGTTTGAGTAAAATGAAGCAAACGTTTGGACTCGACCTTTAAACGGTTGGGGCGTTAGGTGAGGGTTTAGTCCAAACGTTTAACGGAGGCTGTAGTGTTTGGTGATGCCATTCCCCCTTTACGGCGGTTAATCCAAAAAAACTAAAAGTTCATGGAATTTCTAGATTGAATTGTTGGACTCGCTCGGTTTCACTCTTTACTGCTGCAAGTAATTCATTCCAATCATCAGGAGGATGACCTCGTTCTAGCATCTTCTTAAAAACTAGATAGGCATCAGTATTGCTATCGTAGGCACGTTTAGTATCTTCATCATTAACCCAGGCATAGACAATAATTTTGCTATCTTGATGAAATCGAAAAAACAACCGATACTGCTGAAAGAATTTAGCCCGAAACCAGTGTTTATAATCATCTCCCAGGGTCGCACCCTGTCGATATATAGGCAGATTCGGGTCTTGAGGGATAACATCAAAGGCTAATTTGGCGATCGCTGCTAACCGCTTAGTAGCATTTTTCTTGTGATAATCCTGCGGATACTTCAGCCGCAATTTTTCGACTTGGATTAAGAGTTCTTCAACCTGTGAGAGAAACAGATCGTGAGCAAATATACTCCATTCATTAATTACTAACGGCTGCGATTCGGGTACACTCATTCGTCTTCATCTGTTAGTGGTGCATCGAGATCGAGATCGACTCGCTCGACCAATTGTTGAATCCGGTTGACCAAATCGGAGCTAATCGATTGTAAATGTTGGGGATGATGCTGGATGTCTGTAGCTAGAAAATTTAGAAACTGTCCCAACAGCGGATCGTTGTTTGTATCCTCCGCACGAGAGATTGTCACTCGACCATCAGATCCAATGGTGTAGGCGATCCGATCTCGCTTATTTAGACCCAATATCTTCCGCACGGGGTCGGGAACAGTCGTCTGATAGCGATCGGTTAAAGTAGATTCCGAGCATGGGGTTGATGGTGTAGCCATAGCAACTTCTCAACTGGTAAGGTAAACTCTATCTTCAAGGTAATGCAGTTGCATTGTCATGTCAATCGTTTGGCTCGAACTGTTGATGTCTCTAGAGATCGCCAATCTTAAATCCCTAATGGACGATTGCTGTCGCAGACGGCAAGCCGTTCGAGCAAGTCTGGAGTTAGGATGACTTCATCATCTGATTCAGCCGGAATATCTTCAGGTTCTAAAGGCGGAAAACTAGATTTCGTTGGTAAAACAGTGGATATACTCCCTAACATCGATACCGTTTCTACTAATAGAGCTAAAGTGTCTGCATCTTCAGGATGATTTTCGACTACTCGCACGGCTCTCATCACCACGCTCAAACCTTGCTGGAGCCGTTCGACATCGGTGGCTAACCCGACGAGCTGTTGGAAGTCATTTTCATTGAGAATGCGGTACTGTCCAGTTTTAGTTTGCAGTGTCCCTACAGTTCCAGGGGTAATAGTTAAGATCCGAGTTACCATCAATGGGTTTGTTTTTGCGTAAATGTCATTGCTACTAACCGATCGATCGCGAATATCTAGCTAGAGTTGGAT
Source organism: Chamaesiphon sp. OTE_70b_metabat_96 (assembly GCA_031376885.1). Lineage (GTDB taxonomy): Bacteria > Cyanobacteriota > Cyanobacteriia > Cyanobacteriales > Chamaesiphonaceae > Chamaesiphon. The sequence goes on from JANMEL010000110.1 coordinate 9,144, forward strand.
TAAATCCAAACGTAGGAACATCCATGCTTCAATATTTTTCCCTGAATTTTGAGCGGCTTCCCCGCTTTTTTTGTCATCTCTTCAAGTACCTCGCGGGGATAGATATCTGTACGGTCACTCATCGAATGGAGCCAATGCGGGAGATACTGTTCAAACGTCAATCCTTTTGGATGTTGAGGTATCGCACGAACAAAGTAGCATTTTGCGATTAGTTCGACCTCTTCTATACCTTTATTCTTTGCTCGATGCGCCATCTCCTTTACTTTCACCACTTCATCCATTCGAGCGGCAATTTGAGCGGGTGTATCGACTTGGAATGTTCGGATTTTTTCTTTGAGTAATGCGTTTTCTTCTTTCAGTTGGACGTTCTGCTCGACAACCTCCGCAGTAAACCCAGGATTACACCAAGCGGCAAAGATAGCGGCTAATTCTGGGTGCGCCCATGTCCCCTGCTCTTTTCCTCGACCTCTGATCGTGATTACTGGATTTTCAATGTCTGGGTGGGATGCACTGAATTTAACAATCGCGTCCTTTCCAGTTTTGCGGTTTATCCAAGATCTCAATTCTTTCCCCGTCGATCTTGCTATTTCTGATAAGTTTTTGTAATTTTCGGGAATGGCTGCATTCATAATTATGATATCACAATTTGTGAGTTCATAATTATGATATCACAATTTGTGAGTTCTAACTGGGGCAGAAATAGGCTACTCACTGCGTAGCCTATCTCAATTTCTTGTACTGTTGACGCTCACACCTTGCCAACGGCATTGCGTAGCTGTTGGTGAAGCCTCTTCGTCAGGAGAAGTATCAATTCCCAATTACTACCCTCACCCTCACCTGCCCACTCCCCCATTGCTCCCGAAGTAACCAGATCGCATCTCCCAACGGACAACTATTAAACTCCAACTTCCGCCCCTGTTTAATCACAGTAGCCAACTGTTGGGGTTTCGACTGAATGCTAATCTGCTCCTCGTCGTCAAGATCGATCGATCCTGTCAAATACACCATCCCATTAGGAAACCGTTCCCCCAACTCTACCAATTTCGGCAATATCTCCTCATCAACCCAAGTTATAGATTCGATCGATGTCCGAATCTTCCGCCCCACCTTACCCGTGATTCGTTCGCTGACAATTTGATGTCCCAGATCCGATCGATTACTCACCTGATACAATTCGGGAGAATTGAGAATTGAGAATTGAGAATTGACACTTCGGCTCCGCTCAGTGCGAGGAATTGGGAGTTGAGAGGTAACGATGAAGGTATTTGCGTCCTTTTGTTCGATGACGGCAAAATCTCCATTGATTCTGGTGCGATCGAATGTTCTCACTCCATCGATATGCACAATAATTTCATGACTACTCCCCTTTTGATTCATCAACTCCTGAACTCCACGCGGAGTCGCTAGAATCTCATTCAGAGTAAATCCCATCCCCCCATGAGTATTGATGTTGAGTACTAATAATAGTGCCGCCACCACCAAAACTAAAATAGAATACTCCCAATTACTACCCGTGGATAGTCGAAGATTTCGATTCCCAGGTACGACACATCTAAGTGTGGTGGGGAAAAACAATTGAATCCCCGACTTAGTAATCAAATCGACAAGATAACCAAACGTGTACCCAATTTCGATCGCGTGAGCCAAACGCCAAGATACGATCGAACCATAAGCCATTCCATACACCACCGCCCCAACTACTATTGAAGCGAGGATAGAGTGAGTACAGCTCCGGTGTGGGAGACGTTTTTCGAGGAAGCTGCTAATGGGGAATAGTACCCGCCCCGCTGGTGACTTACTCAGATCCACATCGGGCAAGAGTCCAGCAATCGCACCAACACTCACCACCAATGGATCCGCTGTACCCACCATTAAACTAGTCATCAAACCACTAATTGCAAGGTGCGTTAAGGTCATCATAGGGGTTTAGTGGAGAGTGGAGAGTGGAGAGTGGAGAGTGAATAGTGAATAGTGGATGGTGGATGGTGGATAGGTTTCCCCCACCCACAAAAATTCCCCCCACCCACAAAAAAACAAATAGATTCCGCCAAGCGGAGGCTACCCCAACGGTATCAGCAAACCCCCAACTCACAACTCAAACCCTGTGAGGGGGGGTTCTGCGAAGGCAGAGGCTACGCCAACGGGGGGGGACACTCCCCCAACCGATGGGGGGTCTGGGGGTCAGAACCCCCAGACTCCTTTGTTCTCTTAGCACTAGAAATGCCAACGGATCTGGCACAAGAAATCTGCAAACAAACGCAACCACCCCCACTAACTAACCCGTTTACTCTCTCTAGGCAACGATCGCAACATATGAGTCAAACCAATCAACAACGCCCCACACATCCCCGCAATCACATACAGCAGCTTACTATCAGTACCAACAGCAAAGAATCGCAACATCACAAACCCCGTCGCACCCAGGATAATCAACGGAGTCACATCAAAATAATCTCCTCTATCCCCCACCTCCACCTCCAAACCTAAATACTCCTCATCGATCGATCGAATCGCCAACGCCGGATTACCACCCGCCCGTTGCTGCAAATCTGCCAATTGAGACTGACTCAAATCCAACCCCCGCACCACCGCCGCCGCCGTCATCAAATCTCGAATGAAATAATCCGGTAACGGACGTAATATCAAAGCTGGAGTATTCAGGAAAATATCCGTTCTTGGTGGCTTAGTAGCCGCCAATAGCAGCGAAACCCCCTGTCTCTGGATGTTTTTCAGCCAAGAGCGGAACTTAGGATCTAATTGGTGAGCATCGTCAAAGATGAGGAAAGTAGCCGGATTCGATCGCAAATAGTCCGCCACCGCCCACCGCAACTTCTCCACCGTCATCGCCTTTCCATCCATTTCGATCGTTTCCACCGCCAACTGTTCGCAAATCGAGATGAGCATTTGTCTTTGGGTAGCCGGAGCCAAAATCGCCGCCAACAAGAACCCATCAACAGTTAGCTCATCCCGCACCGCATCCAACAACACCGTCTTTCCACTCCCCTCATCTCCACAGAGCAGAATTGAGCCATTAGCCTTCAAAGCCGCTAGGATTCTGGCTTTCTCCTCTAACCGATAGATTTTGAACATGAGTGGGAGAGTTGAAACTAGTCATCAAAAATAGTCCGAAAATCAAAGGTAAAGCCCAAAAATCACTGAGTATAAGCAAGATTCCCAGTAAAAAAGCACTCACCAAATCCTCAACGATCGAGCCAATCTTTAAGCCGCTTTCATTTGTTGCACGTTGGCGACTAACGATGCGGCTAATTCTTTTGGGTCGATTTTCGTGAACTGAATACTATCTACCTGTTCCCGTAACTCCGAACTTAATAGATGTGGATTATTCAGATATCGATCGGCTAAAGCACTCTCAGCCATAATCATCGCCGTCGCTCGAAGTTGGGCATTTTGCATCAGATGTTCCGTCAACAAATTATTACCCACCGGATTCGGTAAAGTTCCCGTAAATTCTCCAGTCACACTCGAAAAAAGATCGGAGCGTCCAGTTACACTATTCAACTCTTGAGTGCATGTCGTCGCTAATTCTCCACCTTCTCCATCATCATCTACATCCATCTCTGGAATTATCCCACTATCTTCTGGTACCGAATCAACCATATTATCCGAATAATTAGCTAGTAACTTGGGATAACCATCAGTGCTACCAGTTTCTAGAATATATCGATCGAACTCAGTAAACAACTCTAACTGTTCCGCTGTTAGTAGATAATGTCTCCCCTCCTTCACTAGTCGATCGGGAGTCAGACCCAGCATCGCCAAACGGTTTACCCGCGTATTCTTACCGATGTTGAAACGTTTATCGAGCGCGGACGTTCTAATAAATGGACTTGGATCGATCGACATAATCTTAAAAAATAATTAAAAGATAATTTAAACATTCGGCACAAGCAAAATACTCGTCCCAACATCAAAAATTGGAATAATTATTAATAATACCCCCATTGTTAAAAGAAAATACATCACCAGGATATTTTAAGTCTTTTGTATTAAAAGCGGGTACTCTAAATAGGATAAATTGCGTAATATCTCCCGACAGTAAATAAATTATCTAGACAATATATATTCTAGCGGCTCATCTACAGATTTGTAGATCTGTTTGTTGTATAAAATAGTTCGAGCAGATCGGCTAGATTACTAGGCTATTTAATTAGCGGTAGTTTCAAAAAATACCTGGCTCGATTTGTGGAGAAAGCCATGAGTCATTTTTGAGCGATCGATCTTCTTTTTCTCGGTCGCTAGATCCTTTGCCGTTTTCAAATCAAACTAACTGTAAAATCATATCGATAGTTATATTTTATTTACACTAGAATATTAAAACAATATAACATGCACCAAATATGCTACTCTATTATTATATTTTTCAGTTGTGGCAATTATGACTAGATATCCCATCACCCAATCCCGTCATCCACCCTAAAACTAAAATTACCCCAAACCAGCTCAGAAAGCTAGATTGAGGTATTAGTAGCCGATGATACTCCCGCAAAGATTGTCATCGAAGTGTAGAGAAATCTACAAATTATGTTCAAAAACATCACGCTATCAGGGTGATAGGGATACCCCAATTTTAAGGGGCAATTGTCAACAAAACAATAGTAAATTAAGCTCAATTTTCTCCCTTCCTTACTCTTACAAAATAGCGTGGTGTATCTACCCTACCAACATACACCGACCATGAATGTAAGAACAATCGCTGCTTTAGATACATTACCAGCACAATTTGCGCTCACTCCAGTTCGTGCCAAAGCCCCCTATCTGACCAACTGGCAATCGATCGACACCAGCCGCGAAGATATCGCCAAAGACATCACCAGTGGGAAAGCAGATGGATATGGGATTAAATTGGGCATCCCCAGCGGTGGCATTTGTGCGATCGATATCGATGGTACCGCCGCTCGACAGAAATTAATCGACATCATGGGCGATGTAGAAATGCCTCTGACTGTCGAATTTGCTAGCGGTAAACTCGATCGCTCTCAATATTTATTTACAATCCCCCAAGAATTATGGGTTACACTCACGTCCAAGAGTGACAAAATCCCCAATGACGGCGGAGTTGAAGAATTTGGCTTCTTCTGGACGGGACGACAATCTGTACTTCCACCATCAGCACATCCAGAGACAGATGGATATTTTTGGGTACATTCTCCAGATGATGCACCAATCGCACTCATCCCCAACCCTTTATTAGAGTACTGGCTGAATTTAATTAGTCCACCTGTCTCCAAGAGGATCGACAATCGCTCAAATACTCCAACTATTCCTGTCAAGCCAGAAAATATTTTAACTATTCCGATCGAGCGATTACTCACCAAAGAGCATCGCTCCATCCTCAATGGCACCAGTCAAGGTGGACGAAATAGTACCGGAGCGAGTTTAGCACGGGATTTAATTGGTGTTGCTGCATTGAGATCGATCGAGTGTGACTATCGCGGTTCAGATTATACCCTCACCATCGAAGGTGATGCTGAGGACTTATTTTATAGCTACTGCGATGGCTGTAACCCTCCATTAGCCGATCGTGAATCGACACAGATTTGGAAATCAGCACAACATACCGCCGACGGTGAGCCATGTATCCGCGATCTAGAGCTGCTCAAAAATTGTGCCCGCTCTTATCTCAAAGAAGCTCTCTCGAACACAAAGAAAGCACCAGCCACCCCAAAGAAACCACGCCAGCCAGTTGAAAACAACCAAATTTTCCACTTCATCAGCAGCATTGAAACTGGACTATATAAGGTAGGCTCCAAAGACGAATATGACGAGCGACAAGAGGTGCGTGAGTATATTGGGAATCACCTCACTGCGATTGGTTATATCAATAACCTCGATGGTGATGGTGCAGGACTAATATTAGAATTCAAAACCATCAAAGGTGAAACTCGCCGCTGGACGATGCTCAGAGCCTATTTAGCGGGAGATGGTAATGCGATCGCCGAAGGACTATTGAGTCGCGGCTACACCTACAAACGCAAACAAAAAAGCGTGCTGCTCGACTATATCCAGGGACTGGGGGCAGATATCGAAAATAACTATACCATTACCGATTCCAGTGGGTGGGTAGGTAAATCTTTCGTCCTCCCCCACAAGACTCATGGTGACGAAACTCTCAAGTTCAGGGATGTAGAACCCAGTCCAGAAGCCATCACAGAACTAAAAGGAACACTAGAAGGTTGGAAAGATAACGTTGCAGCTAAATGTGCCGGAAATTCTCGGCTCATCTTCGGTTTGGGAACCAGCTTCGCCGCTCCTCTACTCCCCATCGTCAATATCGAGTCTGGTGGTTTTCATCTAGTTGGAATCTCATCCCAAGGTAAGACCACCATCTTATCTGTAGCCGCTTCAGTAACGGGAATCAAAGATATCCCCCACTGGCGGACTACGACTAATGGCTTAGAGAGTACCGCCACCGCTTTCAATCATCTCTGTTTACCCTTGGATGAAATCCATCAAGCCGATGCCAAAGATGTTGGGAATATGGCTTATATGCTTGCCAACGGACAGGGTAAAGCACGGATGAAAAAAGACCTTACCAATCGAAAACCAAAGACTTGGCAGTTAATGGTTTTATCGTCTGGTGAGGTTAGCTTAGGTAACTACATGAAGACCGCTAATATCACCCAAAAAGGCGGTCAGGAGGTTCGTTTACCAGATGTCCCAGCCATGCCCCTCAATGCTGAATATGGTTGCTTTGAGACGATTCACGGAGCAGATACGGCGGTTCAGTTTATCTCGACTCTAGAAGCAGCGGTGAAGGAGCATCATGGTACTGCTCTGGATGCCTTCCTAGCTCGGTTGGTGGTTGACTGTCAAGATCCAAAGTTTGCGGGGAATTTGTCAAAACAAGTTCACGAGGTGGCGGCGAAATTATGTGAAGGGACGAAAGACAACGCGGTTGGACGTGTTGCTAAACGTTTTGCATTGCTACAGGTGGTACTGGGGTTAGCTCATAAGTACGAGCTGCTGCCTTTTCCAGTTGAGGATATTGAGTGGAGTGTTGGTTTGTGCTTTCAAGATTGGTTAGCAGCCAGGGGTGGAGATGGATCGATCGAGATTAAACAGGCGATCGAACAGATTGAACACCTACTCATCTCAAACGAGTTTAGCGATCGTGTTTATGACCTTCGTGAAGGGGATACCAAGACTATCCGAAACCTACTGGCTTACCGCAAGGTTGGGCTGGAAAAGGAGACAGAGGAATTTTGGGTACCTCCAACGGTATTCGACAAAGAGTTCGTTTTAGGGGTCAATAAAGCGGAGCTGGTGAAGGAGTTGCAGCGGCTTGGTTGGTTGTTACCACCTCGTGCTGACGGCAAAGCATTCCTTCAACGACAAGTAAATAATAAGCGCAATTATTACTACGTCTTCGGAAAATGTGTTTTTGACGGTGAGCACCGTGAGCACTATGAGCAGGAGGGGTAAAAGCCAAAGCTAGAAATAGATTCAGCTTTTGAAGACGTGCTCACGATTCAAATTTAACTCGTGAGCACCGTGAGCAGCCAAGGCAATATTAACCCTCAGTGCTCACGGTGCTCACAACAATTTTTGGAGTTGTGAGCAGCTAATTTAGGTTTAAAACCCTTTCTCTGAAAGGGTTTTAAGCTTGCTGCTCACGGTGCTCACCGTGCTCACGGCTAAAAACACATTTTCAGATTCCGATCTGAAAAATGCCCGAAAAAAAGTTGGCCGTCGCTCATATCGTTCGCAAAGCGTGTCGTAAGACGACGAACGCCAGGGATGGGATCTGTATCTCGATCGTCTCTCGACTTGCCAATACAGCACTTCGCGATTGAGTGGGCTATCTCTGAATGTTTTCAGGATTAGTTAGCAGCCAGGGGTGGAGATGGATCGATCGAGACTAAACAGGCGATTGATCGGATCGAACATCTACTCGTGACTAATGAGTTTAGCGATCGTCGTTAGACGACGCGCAAGCTTCGGGTTATGGATCTAAGGGATGGTGATACCAAGACCATCCGAAATCTACTGGCTTACCGTAAGGTTGGCGTAGAAAAAGCCACAGAGGAGTTTTGGGTACCTACCACAGTCTTCGATAAAGAGTTCATCGTAGGGGTGAATAAGGCGGAGCTGGTGAAGGAATTACAGCGGCTTGGGTGGCTGCTACCACCTCGTCCAGATGGCACGAGCGATTCGCATCCGAAAAATCAACGGTAAAGCAAATTTATTCGCTCAATTGTGCCGGATTACCTATCTAGAATCGTCGCTTTCTGGTACATTACAGGGTGTAACTGTGAGATGGAAAATTCCCACCTCTCGCACTAGATACTTTTAAACCCCTGATAGACATAGCATAATGGAAGTGAAAGCAATCAAGAAGTGTATTTTAGTGCTGGCTGCGAATCCGCGCTCCACCGATCGACTAGAATTAGAACGAGAAGCAGCAAAGATTGAGCGACAATTACAGCAAAAGAATCGACGAGATTATGTCGTGCGAATCGAGCAAGGGAATAGCATTAAAGATTTATCTAGGTATTTATTGAAGTACCAACCAGTTATCGTCCATGTCGTCGGTCATGGGAGTGCTACAGGTAAAATCTTATTGGAGACAGATCTTCACCCAGCAACGCCAGCCGAAATCGCTAACTTATTTGCGACTGTACAACAGCAAATTGAGTGTGTGATACTCAATAGTTGTTTTTCGGACGAAATGGCAGATGCACTGGTAGAATACATTCCCTGCACGATCGGGATCGATGAAGAAATCGACGATTCAGCAGCAGTGACATTTATCAGTAAATTTTATGAGGGAGTAGCAAGCAATATAGGATACTATAAAGCCTTCGAGTTAGGGCGCGACCAAATTAAATCCTCAGAGCTGCTAGATGACAATCTACCCTGCTTGATTACCCGCGATCGAACATTATTAGGTGTGCCAGAAGATCCCTATGGCAACCCTAATGAAACGCTCACGGTGGTTACTCGTAGTGGAAAATCGGCTAGTACTACTCAGCCGCAAGAAAAACCAACTCTATATCCCCTATGGTATGGCACCAATCGTCGGCGAGATAGTAGTAAAGTTTTTTCAGAAGAACGAGACAATTGCATCCACTATGGTCGTTGTGAAGTTATCGTCCCAAAATCTCATAAGATTGGCTCGCCAGGGTTCTTGGAGCAGTTTTTGCGCGGTAAAAGTAATCGGCTCAAACTAGACAAAACGAGCCTCAAACAGATGATAGCCGAAGATTTCTGGACAGATGTCAAAGCTAACTTGGCGAAAAAAAATCCAGGGGAGCGGATTGCCGTAGTATTTATTCATGGCTTCAACGTTAGCTTTGAGGGAGCAGCTCTAACTGCGGCTCAACTTGGGTGCGATCTAAAAATCCCGTTGACTGCTTTTTATAGTTGGCCATCTCAGGGTAAGCCGAAGTTGAGAGAATATACGGCGGATGAAGCCAGTATCCAAGCCAGCGAACCTTATATCGTTGAGTTTCTGACTCGGTTTGTGACAGAAACCGATGCGGATCGAGTACATATTATCGCTCATAGTATGGGAAATCGGGGCTTATTGCGATCGCTCCAACGGATTGCTACCCAATTCCAAGGACAAAGTACCGTACCATTTGGACAGATCTTTCTTGCTGCACCAGATGAAGATCGTGACGTATTTCGAGATCTCACTGCGGTTTGTCCAACCGTAGCCGAACGCACCACGGTATATATTTCTCGTAATGACCAAGCTCTACGCAGTTCTGGTTGGATTCACAAGCGTTCTCGGACTGGGTTTTCGCCCCCAGTTACCATCGTTCCTGGAGTAGATACGATCGATGTTTCCAATATCGACTTGACTATATTAGGACACGGATATTTTAGCGACGATGAGAGTGTACTAAGCGATATGTACAGTCTACTCTCAGAAAATAAATCCCCACAAAACCGATTTAGATTGATAGAACAAGAACTAGAAACTCAAAAATATTGGATGATGAAATAGAGATTAGGAAATAGCTGCTCCTTATTTAACATCCATACTCCTTGGTGACAAAGGAGTATGGATGTTTAGGATGCGATCGTAAAATTGTTGAAAGTCTAAATATTGTAACTAGTCTGATGATAAGTCTATAAATTAGATAGTGTGAGATATCTATCCAACCCCTTTGACCTGAAATCCAGCCCAGTAATATGGACGAGCGAAAGGAATTGTCTTACCATTATCCTTTTTAAGGATAAGCTCAATATATTTTTCACGAATTTTTTCTAATTCGTCAACATTACCTTTGGGATTCTTCTTTTGTTCATTATCAATGAGTCCCGAATATACTTCAATACACTCTTTAAGAGTATTTTCAAAGCCTTCTATCTCACGTTTTAAATCTTGCAAACTAGCATTTTTAAGCCATATCTGAGCATCAGCAAGAGAACTAGATAGGCAATTGAGAGAATTGTTATGTTCCTTCCAGATCGAGTGGAATTTAATCATTAAAAGAGATGTAGGCACATCATCGACTTCCCATAACGTTGTAACCAGTGCAGATAGTCCAGTATAAAATAGCGATCGCTCTAGTCCAAGTATCTCACTACCAGCACCAATTAAATCTCCTCTCCCAGTTAGACAAGCAGACAAAATCATTACTTTTGCGGTAGAACTTTTTAATTCTCCACCTAAAATTTGAGCAGCAGATAGCTGCTTCTCGTATAAACAAAGATATGTCCGTTCGAGTGCATTAATAGATTCAGATTCTTCATAGTTCGCATGACCACTAAAATGGATTATTTCCGAGGATTGAAATTCATCTATGAATTGACGATCTATTGCTTCATCTTTGATGGGCTTAGTATTGTTATATAGCTTGGCGATTGACTCAATCTCAAAGCCAGCCCAGTATAGAAAATCTTGAGTTTTTGGATAACGCGATACACCTGCAATCAAAAAATGAGGAGGCGCGATCCGAGCGCGCTTCTCTTCTTGGTCTTTAAGAAGAAATAGTAGACTAAGACTTGGTGTGACTCTAATTTTAAAGTCATCAACTAGCCGACGATCATCATTACGATCGAGGTACATCGCCGACCAAGGTATGAACTGAAATTCATCATTCCCCATAATTATCAGCTTGTCTAAATGACCAGGTAAGTGTTTAAGCATGGGTTGAACTAATCCTTCAGAAATACCTGACAAGTTACTATAAGCAGTTGACTCTAATTCTTTAATCAGTTCTTGTGAATTTTCTTGCAAGTCGTTTACACTTCTTGAGTCATCAATCATGAAATATTCAAGCTGAATTTCATTGTCTTTACTAAATAAGTAAAAGCAGACAATTTTGTTCCATTGTCTTCCTAAAGTAAATTGAGAATCACATAATCCATGATAACTTATGACAGCTTCATTAGAAGTAATACATTCCTTCTTCCATAATTCATCATAAGTAGCTGCATCATCACTCTGGGTTGATTTCTCACTCCAAAATAATGGCTTGAAAGTAATTAGAGATGATGCCGCAGGATTGATATGATGGATCTTCCGAATAATAGATTTTTTATTTCTATTTAGATCTTTTATTCTACTTTTCTTTATATTGTTAAATCTCCATTCTAGATGCTTTTGTAGATTATTCGGTAGTAGATCTATATAGAAAGGCTTGGGATATTTAGCAGAATCAACAAATGCTATTGAAAGATCTAAATTCTGGAGTTTTACTAAGTTTTTTTGCAAATCTCCAGTTGAAGAAGATGTTCTTTGACGTAATAAGTCGAGCGTCGCACGAGCCTTTGCATGTTCTGAGTAACTAAAAGCTTGACGAATATCTCCTGCTTGAATAGCTGCATCGATCGCCCAATCATAGAATTTGAGATATATATCTCCAAATCCTATTCCTAATTCGTCACTATTGACACTATTACGAATACCTTCAAAAAGAGAAATACCATCACGAAGTAATGAAAAACCAGGTTTTACGTCACTCCATTTTACTAAAACTTTGCCTTGACAGCAGTAAAGAAAGGCTAAATCAAAAGTTCGGTTATCTTTAATAGCGTCATTTATAAGATTACTAATAACTTTTTTTTCTTCTTCTTTGGAGAAATCTAATAAACCCTCAGCAAGAATTAGTGGGATAAGAGTATAATTTTCATTAATGAAAGGATTTGAAAATGAGAGGGACATCCCTAGAATATCAAAAGTTAATACCTCAGATATAGTCTCAATTTCCTCAATTGTTAGATTATAACTTTTCTCTTTCCCTTTTGAAATAGCAAATATTTTACTTTGTACATGGAAAAGGTTTTCAATTTCTTCAGTTAATTTTAAAAATTTCGGTCGATCATTTTTAAATATCTCAAATAGTGCATCTGTATCTGTATCTGTATTTAGCAATAGCCATATAAATAACTTATTTAGATCTTGTGGCTTATTTATTCTCCATGGATTAGGAGAATACCGGATCAAATAAAGAACTAGCTCTGGTAATTTATCTACATTAATTTGGGAATGATCTCGATCTGTTCCACTATCTTCACACCACATGTTAGTATAATTTTCATATAGCATTCTAATAGATAGTACATTTACAAAAGATAAGTTTCCAATTTCTAAATATTCATTAGTCTTTAGATAGAGTGATTTTGCATTCTCTTTCTGATTTAACCGTAGATAAAATTCAAATATTTCCTTAAAAAGGATATCAATCTGTTTTTCCAAGAAAAATCTATCGGTTTGTTTTACACCTGAAGTCTCTAAATTATCTACAATTCCTGGGAATCTTGCATATAATTTTTCAGCTTGCTTGATATTTCCCATCAGAAGCATCTGTCGAGCAACTACTTGTAAACTCTCCAACTGGCTGGCTAAAAATTTCAGCTTATTACCTGAAAATAGCCATAGCCACTTTGGGCTAGCTGTAACATACAATATAGTGAAGTCAATTAATTCTTCGGCAATCTGAACTTCATCAATAATAAATGAACTGCGTTTTTGGAAAGACATTAATCCTCTCAATATAATTGAGTGAATTGCAATTGATACAGTTGCAAACATTGTCAGTGGAACAATTTTTAGTTGTAATACTTGAATAGCTGGGAAGTAAATTTTCCAAACACATGTATGAATCACTTTCCAAAATTTATTTCTACTTGAATAGAAACTTATTAATACAATAATTTGACTGACTACTATCATCAATAATCCTGTCAAAATACTAAAAATAAACCAGCTCAATAAAAGTAGTGAAAATAAAATATTCCAAGAGCCAGATATGTATAAATGCGATGTTACAAGATTCCAAAGAAAGTAAATTACTGGTGCGGCAAGAGCAGCAAATCCTAATCCTGAAATCAAACAAATTATTATAATGCAGATAGCAAGTATTATAGATATAACCCAGCTTAATTTTAATAAAACAAAAAGAATACTACTTAGCAGTCTCTTTTCTTTGAAATCATATATTTGAGCACGTAAAAATGCAATTCCAAATATCCCCGTAACAACCCAAGATATAATAAATGGAAAAATTGAAAGTGTAGCCCCTGAAGCAAAAAGAGATAAGATATTTGTTTTTTCACTCAAAAAACTTTGAGATAGTTCGGATGACCATTTAGATAAAGCATTCCATAAAAGTTTCAATAGTGGATTATTAGCAGCAGAGATTATAAAAATTGACACTACTACTGTGCAGGGTAAAATAAATGAAATCAGACAATATATAATTATTCTCTGAAGTAATCGAGAATTATTTTTCTGAAGCAATCGAGAATTATTTTGCGGAAGTAAGAATTTATTCCAGTTATGAGCAGCAGATAAGAAAGCAAGTACACATATGTTAGCTACCATAAAAGTGGACACATGTGTCATTATCACCCATATACTAGTTGCATTTGATGTATTTATGTTTCCTGCGATAAATTTGCTAACTGCCAAAAGAAAACAATTAAATCCAATAAACTCAATAGCAGCTTGACTTCGCGGTATTTTTGGCATTTTAAGTATATTTTTATTTGAATCTTAATTCAAGAATATTTAGATCGACTTGATGAGCTAATCCTAAATTAGCATCACTATATTAATAAAAAGGATAGCATACTCGATCTATATATTGCCGATAAGATCGATTGGTACTAATAGACTTGATGTAATCCTATTTGAGGGTTTATACAAAAAAACCTACCAGAACAATCTACTAGCTTGCGTATATAAATATGCTTATTCTCTTTGTTCGAGGGTTTGTACAAAAAAATCCAAAATGCACTTTCCGATTTCGATAACGCTGCCAAGACAGGTCGGAAAAAATGCCTAAAATAAAGTTGGCAGTCAATCGTCAACTTTGCTCAAGCTGCTTCCCCATGTCTCTCAACTTACCAATCCAGCACTTCGCGTTAACGTAGCCTCTCATGAGAGAGAATCCTCGAATATTAACACGCAAACGGCGAGTGGGCTGTTTCTAATTGCTTTCAGGATTGTTTAGTCGCCAGGGGTGGAGATCGATCGATCGATATCCAAATTCGACAGCTTTCGAGTCAAATGTGTAATAATGTCGGTAATAATTAATATTTACCGACATTATTCATGAAATCGAGCCAAAGCGAGAAAATTCTCCATCTCGCCAAATCTCAAAGTACGATTCGGACTCGCGATGCGCGAGAGTTAGGCATTCATCCCGAATATCTGCGCCGCCTAGTAGAGCAAGGTTTACTCTTCAAATCTGGACGCGGGATGTATACATACATCGATGCCGAAATCACCGAACATCACAGTCTCACCATTGCGAGTCAACGAGTAGAGCATGGGGTAATCTGTCTGCTCTCTGCCCTCCAGTTTCATGACATCGGAACTCAAGCACCCTTTGAAATCTGGATAGCAATTGACGTTCATGCCCGCCGCCCCAATTCAGACGTACTATCATTGCATCCAATCTATATGTCAGGTTTAGCTCTGACGATGGGGATTGAAACTCACACGCTCGAAGGAACTCCAGTGCGAATCTTCAATCTGCCCAAAACCATCGTCGATTGTTTTAAATACCGCCATAAAATTGGGCTAGATGTCGCTTTAGAAGCTCTACGAGAAAGCTGGGAATCTCGCCGCTGCTCGATGGATGAATTGTGGAAATACGCCAAAATTTGTCGGATGAGTAAAGTGATGCGTCCATATCTGGAATACCTATCATGAATCAACCGCGCAATTTAGCCGCATCAGTCCGCCAGCGGCTGTTAAACCTCGCCCAAACTCAGAAAGAGGACTTCAACCTGGTTCTAACCCGCTATGGCATCGAACGTCTGTTATATCGATTAGAACATTCTGCTGCGGGAGAACGATTTATCCTCAAAGGGGCAATGCTATTCATTCTTTGGAGCAAAACACCCCACCGCGCTACTAAAGATGTGGATTTATTATGTCGGGGAGACAATTCAATTGCCGAAATAGAAGCCATATTTCGAGCAGTTTGTGAAGTGGATGTCGTTCCAGATGGCTTAGAATTCGATCGAACAACAGTAAAAGGTGAAGTAATCAAAGCCGAGCGAGAGTACCCAGGCGTAAGGATACGTCTCACTGCATTTATTGCAGGTACCCCGACGCGGATTAATTTACAGATTGATGTCGGGTTTGGCGATATCGTCACTCCCGCACCGCAACTGATGAGTTTGCCCGCACTCCTGGCGAATTTACCCGCACCTCAGTTATACGCTTACAACCGCGAGACAGTTATCGCTGAAAAGTTTGAAGCGATGGTGTTATTAGGCATTGGGAATACGCGGATGAAGGATTTTTACGATCTATGGTATTTGTCCCAACATTTCACCTTTGAGGGGATTATACTGAGTCGAGCTATTGCTGCTACATTCGCTCGTCGGCGCACTCCTATTCCGACGAATACTCCCCT
Source organism: Chamaesiphon sp. OTE_70b_metabat_96 (assembly GCA_031376885.1). GTDB lineage: Bacteria > Cyanobacteriota > Cyanobacteriia > Cyanobacteriales > Chamaesiphonaceae > Chamaesiphon. The sequence continues at coordinate 24,992 of JANMEL010000110.1, forward strand.
AGCATTGACGAGTGAGTTTGCCAATGATGAAACCAAACAGCGGCAATGGTTGGCTTTTGTGAGAAAGGGAAAACTGAATGATGACGGCTTGCTTTTGAGCCAGATCTGCTCGATTCTTCACGATTTTTTGATGCCGCCAGCAATTGCGATCTATGAAAAAGTTGAATTAGATCGAGTGTGGTTGTCAGATTCTGGTTGGCATTTTCAGTAATATAAATAAGCGATCGATCTAGTTGATTTAAAACGAAAAAATATACTAAATAAAGTTGGCGATTTAGTCGATCGCCAACTTTATTCAAGTTGTGTTCTAAACGTTTCTCGATCGCTCTAAAATAAACTACTAGTAAGCACCGATCGGATCTACCGAGATTGTCCTTAACTCGAAACCTGGAGCCTCTAGATTTATAGATCTAGCCGGATGAACAAAAAAAGTCTGATGTTCATCAAGAACCTCATCTAATGTAGACATACTTACGCCAAACCACATCCACCCCAACTTTTGATAGTACTCAGATCGGTACTCAGATCGATCGTCCTTAATTAACGATCGAAACTCCCCAGCAGCTCCCCGCCCTCTTAATATCTCTTCCAACAAACAAGCCTTGTAGACATGTGTACAATCCCAGACAGTATCATCTGGGATTCCAAACGCTTTAGCAAAAGGATTCGTCATCCTAACAACCCAATTATTAATTATTAACTATTAATTATTAATTAATTTACCGTCGCATGATGGGGAAATTGTGTTCGGGGAGCTGAGGGGGTGCGATTTTGTTACCCGATGAAGATATAGCGATCGTCGGCGCAAGAAAAGTCAGAGCCAACAAGAGTAAAAATAGCGGTGGACTCATTTTCAGATTTCTAAGTCTACTTACCAATCTAGCCGTCAAAGGATTATTTACCATGAGTTTATAGTGAATGATGAACAGTTAAACGAGAAACATAGTAAGTCAATCTAAACATAGAAGCTCATTAAGATTCATCAGCCAAATGTCAAGATCGACCATTCTCAAACGTTTACAAATCCACCCAAACGTTTAGAACATATTCAAACGTTTAATCTTCTAATTATTAGACTAAATTAAAGATAATTGTTGCTATGGTAGACTTACTCAAATGTAACAGGGGGAGAATATCCCCCTTTATCTCATGTGGATACAATACGCCTTATTCAGCTCATTCCTCTGGGCGATAGTCACTGTTCTTGACGAGCATTGCGTCGATAATATTTTTAGTAAACCGTGGTTAGGTGTGATTACCAGCTCCGGTATTTCCGCTGGCATCTTTCTACTAGTGCCATTCCTAAACATGCCAATAGTTATCCCCCAGTGGGATATTCTACTCATTTGCATATTTACTGGAGCAGTCATCCAACTCAGTCAGGTATATTACTTTCGTGCCCTAGATTCCAGCGATTCAGGTACCGTTTCAGCTTACTGGAATCTTACCCCTACCTTTCTACCAGTCATCAGTTATTGGTTATTTGGGTACATCATTACAGGTAACAATTATATTGGGATTGGCTTATTATTAGTAGCCTCCATTGGGCTATGTGCGATCGATAAATTCGAGAGCAAATGGGACACCTTATATTTGATGTCTGTTGCTGCCTCACTGCAAACTGGAGTGGTGTTATTAGAGAAATATATCTTCGATCGATCTCAATTCTTTGGAGCTTTTCTATCTGTTAGTATGTCCATCTGTCTGACTGGACTATTCAGCTTGGGAATGAAAGAAGTGAGGGTTTCATTAGTAAAAGACCTACCCAAGATTAAAAAAGCTCTACCCATATTTATTATCATCGAATTAGTCAACTGGGTAGCCCTCTACACCGGACAAACAGCAGTAAAAATGGGTGTGCCTTCATTAGTGAGTGCCATCGAAGCTTCTATCCCCGCCTTTGCCTTTGCCATATCCTTAACAGTGATGGGATTAAGTCGTAAAATCGATGCCGAAACCAGAAAGAAGCTCCCAATGAAATGGGCGATGGTTGGATTAATGATGACGGGGGTATGGTTGATTGGAGCGGGGATTAATTAATTTCATGACTTTTAGAACTAAGCCTAGACATCTGTACCCAATCGTAAAAGATATTGAGTGGACTATACCTTTTTTGTTTGAGCGGGTTTATAAGATTGATTACGACATCCCGATTAAACACTGGACAGCTTACCCCTTCACTGAGTCTCTAGATCGTTCGACTAAACCAGTTGTAATCATCACCATCTATGGCGGTTATGGAACTAATAGTTATCGATGGACTCGCTTTGGTATTGATGCCATAGTCGAAGAACGTAACATCGATTTACTTAACCACTTCTTCAAACAAGATGTTCTTTCACATATCTAGATTATGGAATCAATTTTCAAAGTCCAACCACCTAACTTAAAGCAGCACAGCGGTATTATAGATAATTCTCAAAACATCTTCAAAATTGATTATGCTCCATATCTCAATCGCTGGTTTACTAGTCGTACTGTCAGCCTCGACAACAGTACAGAGCAAGAATTAATCCTAATCAATCTCTATGATACTGACAGTAGAAGTACCTATGAATGGTGTCGTCCAGACCTACAGCCAATCATTGAAGCTGATAATCTCCGAATCATAGACCGACTGTTACGAGAAGATATTTTAAACTACTTACACCCAGAGTTAAAAGCAGTTTAAACATAGAATTATAATCATCACTTATCAAATCCACAAATGACCATATCACTACTACTTTATCTAGGCTACGCATGTACATTAGGAATTGTCTTATATATCGACCATAAACGAGACTTGTCAGACCTAGATGATTAAGCACAAAGTAACTATCAATTAACTATTATGATTTTACAACTCAACCCAAGCATCCTAGTTCATACACCTTTAGGCATAGGACAAGCGATATTTATCATCGATTATGGTATGCACCAAAACACCTGCTGGGTCGTAGCTCTAAATGATGATGGTATAATTAAACATTTTGACTGCAATGATATCGTTCTTTCTGTGAATTATACCTATCATATGAACCTGAAAAGAAATAGCAATCATTCCACTCTTGTCGCGTAAAACATTTATTTACTAATTAACTGATAACAAGGATTTAAAATCCCGATCTTTGGTAAAATAAATATATGTAAGTCTCTAGGCGATCGCAGATCGAATTCTCAAATATGACTAACACTGCTAATAAACCGCAGCTAATCGAGCTAGATCCACTTGGTTTATCCGTTGATGACTGGGCAACCATTGCCAAGACTGCCACATCCGAGGCGATCGAATCAGCTCATACAGCAGGTTTATCGACTGTAGGAGCATCACCAGATGGTAAGTTATATAGAACAATGCCTGATGGGACAGTTGTGGAATGCCAGCAGTAAGTCCACCGATTTTTTTGATGTTTGCAGGGCCAAATGGTTCGGGGAAATCAACAATTACTGAAGCTTTTCGCGATCGAGGTTTATTTCCAGCCAACTACGTTAATGCTGATGAAATTGCCAAAACGCTACTCGGTAGTTTTGAGGAGATCGGCTATCAAGCCGCGCAGATGGCTGAAGTACAACGCCAAGAGTTGATGATGCAAAGGCAATCTTTGGCGTTTGAAACTGTGATGAGCCATCCAAGTAAGCTAGCACTACTAGAACAGGCAAAGTTACTAGGTTATCAAGTTATTCTGGTCTTTGTAGGCACGAATAATCCACAAATTAATGTGGAGCGGGTAGCTTTGAGAGTTCAACAAGGGGGACATGATGTTCCGACTGATAAAGTTATTGCTCGTTACCATCGCACACTGCAACTTTTACCGAGAGCAGTAGAATTAGCCAACACTGTCTATATTTTTGATAACACTCAAACGGCTGAATTGATTTTACAAGTGGTTGATGGTTTGCAGAACATCCGTCAAGCAATTCCAAAGTGGATTGAGACGGGATTAATTTTGCCCTGTGCTGAGAGGTTATTGGCTCGGCAAGCAATTGAATCATTTGCTCGCGCTCGAAACCTCAAATTAGAGTTTGCATCGCTGGTAAAGGCAAGTTATGTCGGGGAGATGATGATGCTCAACCGATACTATGGATTACAATTGGTTAATGGTAAATCGGTCGCTCACGATCTGAGTATTATTAAGTTACCTCAGCCATCAGCATCGATAATTGAGATTACTTATGATAATGGAACCGCGAGCATTCGATCTTAATTGATATTTGACATCGATAAAAATCTTCAATTGGCATATATATTAAAAGTAACTTTGTCTATAATCCCTAGCCATCCTCCATATTATATATTGTTCAAATACCTCGATCGAGTTAATCGATCGCTGAAAATTCTATGAGTACTATGTTTGGAATCGAATTCGAGCAAACGCGGGTATATCAGGATGCTAAGGCTGAAGGGAAAGCCGAAAGCAAGGGTGAATCGATCGCTGAATGGTTAAAAGCTTTTGTATTAAAACTGTTAACCCGTAAATTGGGAAAAGCGATCGATAAGAATCTTCAGTCGCGAGTAAATAGCCTGACGCTCGAACAAATCGAAGCTTTGGGAGAAGCTTTGTTAGATTTTCAAGGCATAGAGGAACTAGAAGATTGGTTAAATGATAATTGATAATTGATAATGGGTACAGCGAAACAGAAAACAGACTTTGCCAAAAGGGGACTTTGAGATAATTAGCTAGCAAGGCTCAAAAGCCTTGCTAGCTATCTGTTTATTAATCAACTATTGCCTAAACTGAATTTGTAATTACATTGACTATCGGCTGATAATTTTACTCGTCAATCGCTGCTGGATTTGCATTTGAAAGCTCGAAGCTACCTCTTCAATTTCTTCGGGTGACATCACACTTCCGACTTGCTCATTTAGAAGATCGATAAACTTGCTTAAATCGACGGTTTGGTTCAGTGCTAGCTCCATAACCCGATCTAAGTGAATTCCCCAGTCAGCCCCAGCACTAAGATCGCCGCCCACCTCTTCCTCTAATTTAGCCATCTCACGGGCTTCGGCTTCAGTGATTTTAAATTCCATTATTCCCTCCATTCCTTGATTTAATCGTCTAATTCAATATCTTCATCGATGTCAGATGCCGCCACTACGGTAGAATCGCGGCGATACCACTCAAAATAAGTCAAATTCTCTTTTTCTGCATCCATTCCACCGTCAATCATCCCCATCTTGCGATAAAATGCCTCAGCGGTTGGTAAAGAATGTAATCCAACTAATCCACCATAATCCAATTCCTCGCTACGGAACCGAGCAAATCGAAGTAATGCTCCCCCCACTGCTCTAAATCCATTTGGAGCTGGATTTGAGAGTCGATTCCACGGTGCTGTTGCTAGTGAATGAACATACACCAGTCGTCGGTTTGGTTCGATTTGGGAACGATAGCCCTTTAGCTGGAGCAGCATCATTCCTTGCGTCAACTGTTCGCATTCAATCGCATAACCTTCGTAGATTCCCGCCCCACCTGCCAGATAAATGCGTTGTTTCTGTTCCCAATCCCAATATTGGTCTTCATCAGCCGAGGTTCTGAGTTGTTCTCGCCATACGGCTCTGAAATCGTTCAAGTGTTTTGTGTTCAACGGAACTAATATTCCTAGTACTGAGGCTGAATCTCCTACCCGAATTAGCTGCACTTCAAACTGAGCGGACAAATTTTAATACCTCCTAACGATGGTAAATCCTGGCAGTATTCACAATGCCAACACCCGATCTAATCCATTTCTAATATAGTCGATTGTTCGCTCGGTTCTGGATGTAATTGTTCGCTCGTCGGGCAGTAAAGCATAGATGGCAGTTGAATGGCATTAGAAGCTCTCAAACAAGCCTGGGTAGCTAGAAAGTTAGATCTCAATCTTTTGGCTCACTACGCCCAAAATTGTCGGGTGCAGAAAGTGATCCAACCCTATTTGGAAATGTTAGTGCTATGACTAAGCCTAGACAAATGGGTGAGGAGCAAAATATAGCGCAGGGACAAGCCGCCGCGCCGCGAAACGCCGCGCTATCTTGTAGTTAGAGCCAATATACCGCCGTCGTTAGCCCTTCCTTAGTTTATCGATCGATTCGTCGATCTAGTTTATTGAGAATATCTATTTCATAGATGATATACTTTGAATATCGTCTAACTGAAATTGTATCATGAAGACTCAAATCGGGCGGTGGGGCAACTCATTAGGAATCAGGATTCCTAAATATATCGCTGAAGAATTAGCTTTGACTGTAAATGGTGAGGTCGAGTGTCGGCTTGAAAATGGCATAATGATGGTTTATCCCATCAAAAAATATGGTAAGTACACGCTCGAACAACTAATTACCCAGGAATTAGAAGACGATCCCGAAGTCGATTGGGGACAAGCAGTAGGAGACGAAGAATGGTAGATTATATTCCTCGTCGCGGAGATTTTATTAGAATCGACTTCGACCCGCAATCCGGTCACGAACAGATGGGCAATCGCCCCGCGTTGGTAGTCAGTCAAACTGAATTTAACCAGTATCGCGGCTTCGCTTTAGTCTGCCCTATCAGCAATACCAAGCGACGCAATCCTTTTTATGTCACCATTCCAACCGATTTATCCGTTACTGGCATAATCATGACCGACCAATTACGTTCGCTGGATTATCGATCAAGAATGGCGATATCGATCGATACTTGTCCAGAAGATTTACTCACAGAAGTTTTAAACCGAATCTATCCAATCTTATTTTGAAACGAGAGGGAGTCGCGCCGAAATAACGTTAATCCTCTAATTGTTCGCTCGTCGGGGAGGGGGGAATATTTACACGCTCATCATCCTTTATTTCTCACCCCCTCCCGCTCCTCTCTCACGTCCCACCCTCCACCCATAGACGCGCTCCGACGGTCGGGGGAGGAGCTAGCCATAGCGAAGGTGATCGGCTTCGTCCCCCCTCCCTCTCACACCACTCCGGCGCGGCTCCTCCGTTACGTTCGTTCCGTCTCCCTCCTTACGTCGGTCGCTCCACTCGCTCCACTCCGTCACCACAGCCTACGGGTGTTCGCTTCTCGCGTCTTAGAATTTAGTTGGGAATTGAGTTGAGAATTGAGAATTGAGAATTGAGAATTGAGAATTAATGGCTAATTGCAAAGCTTATTAGTATTAGTGAAAATCTAATTTTAAGTATCATTTAATGATAAAATAGAGTTAATTATATCCTCTATTTTATGTCGATTAATAGTCTATTTTCTGGGTTAGATACTATTGCTTTTAGTGGTTCTCGCTCTTTGTCTGGGGCGGGTTTGGCTGCGCTTACTTCTCTTTTTCCGCTCGTTCCGGTTGGCTGTCATGTTGTTGTTGGGTGTGCTGATGGGGCAGATTTAGCAGTACGACGGGCATTTGTTGGCGGTCATTTATGCTTATTTTCGGTTGCTTCTGGGCGGTTTGGGGCTGGTCGTGGGGCGTTTGCGCGGCGGTCTGTGGCGATCGTTGAGTCTATCCCACAGTGCGGGTTATTAGTGGTCGTCCCTGGCTCTATTTCCCCTCCTCCTGGCGTTGTTCCATCTCGCTCGTTTCGTGGGGGTGGTAGCGGCTCCTGGGGGTCTGCTGCCTTAGCTCTTGGCACTGGGCGGCGAGTGCTGCTCTGGTTGTCTAGTGGAGCTGCTCCGCCAGTTTGGGCGGGTGTATCTTGGATTGCCGTTGATGACTGGTGGTTAGGTGCTAGTAGTAGCAGTCAATTATCATTCTTAAATTGATGATTTATTGCTAGTTTTAAGTCTTTCTATTATTAGTTAAAATCTTTATTTTATCAATGTAAAATGATATAATAAAGATGTCGAAATGAGATTTAAAACAATCTCATTCCGGCAAAACAAAAATAATAAGTTCTCAAATTATGACACATTCCATCGACCGTAGCCCAGCGGGGCTAACAGTTTTAAGTATCGTTCCGCCTTCCCCTCAGCCCGATCTAGTCGTACCCACCGAGCTTATTGAGGAAAAAACTCTAGAGCTATTGGGCGTAGTTATTATCGATCGAGAAGATGAGAACGATATTGTAATACCAGATGGTGACATCCGGTTTTGGGTACATCGTTGTGATGAACTCATTGGCACGATCTCAACTGGGGTCAATGCTTATCATCCCAAAGATTACAACAATCCCCAAAAATACAGCCGCTGTGACAGCTTATTTAGTGCAGTCTGTCAGCTATTGCCAGAACAAGAATTAGAAGTTACCTATCGCGACGCTGAGTTTATTCTCTGTCAGCGGTTCGCGACGGCTCCCGACTATATCTAATTTTCAGTGGGGGCAATTCAGCCCCCCGCCGCTGCACACATTATCAAATTGATAGAGAAATGAGTAACACAGAATCAGAATTGACTGAACTATTTAAGGAACTGGAACAGACAGAAACGCCAAGAATTTATGTTTCGTGCCTCAGCTCGTATGTAAACGGATTTTTACATGGTGAATGGATTGATGTAGATCGAGATAGTGATGAGATTATGGATGATATTAAAGCGATGTTATCTCGATCGCCAATGAATAAGATCGAAGTCTGTGAGGAGTGGGCGATCCATGATTATGAGGGATTTCATGGTATATCAATTTCCGAGCATGAAGGGATCGATCGAGTGGTAGAACTAGCCCAAAAACTCAAAGAACACGGCGAAGCATTCGCGGCATATTTGGATCATTACAACGTTGAAGATATTAAGGATTTTGAGGATCGATATCACGGCAGCTACGACAACGAGCAAGCATTCACCGAGGAACATTATTCGGATCTAATTGATAAGGTCGAGCAAGCTGGTTTAAATCCAATGTATATCGATTTTGAAGTATGGGCGAGAGACTTATTCATAAGCGAATTTACAGGGGTTCGGAAAGGGTATGAAACTTTATATGTTTTTCGTAATGGCTAACTAAGCAGAATAGGGCGAGATTTATCTCGCTCTCTTCAGTACCTTTTATCTATTAGAGCAACAACAACAATGCAACTAAATCTATTCGACGACAGTGTTAATACTCCCACATCAACTGAACTAGAGGAGAAGACACAAGAAATACTAGACAATCGCCGCGACCGCTTTGAATCTCGCAAAGAGCGGCGGCTAGAAAACGCACACCGTCAAGGGTTGAAGAATCGCAAGCTGTCGAAGTCATTTTATGAAAGATCTACGACGATGGCGCGATGTATTCCAATGGGTCAGCCGATACTAGTCGGGCACCATTCAGAGAAACGCGACCGCCTTGGTGGCGCGCTTCGCGTTCGACGGTTCCGCCGTCGGCTGTGGGATCTGATGGGTAAATCTGTCGCCGCAAATGATAAGGCTGAGTATTACGAACAGAAGGCAGCAGCGATCGAAACTAATCAATCGATTTTTAGCGATGACCCCGACGCAATCGAGAAGCTGAAGGCAAAGATCGCCGAGGCGATCGCTCGTCAGGACTTCATGAAAGCGGGAAACAAAATCGTTAAGAGTAAGAAACTAACGATCGAACAGAAGACCGAGCAGTTAAAAGCGGCGGGACACTGCACCCTAATTTTACAGCCCGATTTCTGTGGACGAATTGGTTATGCAGACTACGAGTTAACAAATAATAATGCGAATATTCGCAGGATGAAGCAAAGACTAGAACAATTAGAAAAAGCTTTGATTAATGCGATTGAGGTTGGAGACACAGAGCAAGAATACCCCGATTTGAATCTGATTGTTCGACATGCCAGAACCATCAATCGTATTCAGTTAATCTTTAGTGAAAAACCGAGTGTACAAATTCGGAATCTATTAAAATCTCACGGGTTCCGCTGGGCACCATCCGAGGGAGCTTGGCAGCGACATTTAAACGGCATCATTTGTCGGCATACGATCGACGCGATCTCGCAAATCTCCAAAGCCGCTCGATAAAGGATTGCATTGATGGGGCAGGGTTTAGCTCTCCCCATCGATCGATAAATTATCGCGAACCAACATCAAACATAAAATCATCATGACTTTTGAATTGGGAATGGCTTTAGACATTTTCAATGGACAAATAGACAGGGGTGTAGAATTCCCCGAAGCAACCCTTTCGAGCATTTGAAAATGTATACCGTATCTCAAGATGAGCTAACAGCAGCCTATGACAACCAATAAATCCACAAAATCAATAAGTTCAATTGAGTTATTTGAAACATCAGAGTGGGAAAGATTAGAAGCTTATGAGTTGAAGATTGAGTCTAATATCACAGAATTACCATTACAAGACTACCTATACCAAAAAGCATTAATTAAACAGTTCGCCCGAAATATTTCTGAAGGAAAGCCATTAGTACCAACCGAAATGTTGTCTGATGCTCCCTGTTCTAATCTTCGTGCTAACGAACACTGGGAATATCTCCAAAGACATCGGTCGGCTATCTTTACTGCTTTTGAAAAAGGAGAGTTGATTCAAGGCTGGATTTTACATGACGATTACCCCGAATTTTTAGCAGCCATTGGAAAAAAGAGAAAAATCAGAACAGCTCTTTCAAAGAACGGTCAAAATGGATATTACCAAGCAATAATGACCGAGCCATAAATCCCCATCTCTATGGCAGACCACACCCTAGTTTGAAGTGGAGCTGACCGCGCTAGCTTCCCAGTGGTGGCACATGCAACATTCCTAGTTTGGACACATGCAAGCCCCCTAGTGCTTAGTTGCCACACACGGGCTGTTTTATTATGCTTCCGGTGTCAAGGGCTGCGCGAGTGGCGGTCTTTAGTGCTTAGTGACATTAATCGGCACGACCCGCCACCCTTGACACCTACAGAAACTAGTGGGGGCAGCCCGCGTGTTGGGTTGTTGTTATCTCCTACTCGGTTGTTGCTATGTCTCGTACTCCTGTTGCTATTGATTGCGTTGTTTGGTTTAGTCTCGCTGACCGTGCGGGAGCTGTCGATCGTTCCATTCGGGTTAGCGATCGTGCGTTCACTGGTTGGGTGGTCGAGCCTATATTTGAGTCCTATGATGCGGCGCGGGATTTTGCGGCTCGTGCTGGTACGGTTATCGGTTACGGGGTGTGTTGTCGGCGGTGTCTCCCTGTTGTTTGTGGGTGCGTCACCTATACAGAGCCGTGGTCATGCTCGGTGCCTTGCGCTGCTCCTGGTGCTGAGTTGTCCCTCGGTGCAGCTTCTCGCGGCAGTCGGGCGGTCATCCGCTAGGGAGTTGGGGGCTAGTCCCCCTTTTTTGAGTTGAGAATTGAGAATTAAGAATTAAGAATGGGGATAAAGATTAATGTCAATCATCTAATTTTGATATGCTTTATTTGTCTAGATTTTATTTATATCTAAACTATAAAAATAGATTTTAAAAGATATTTAACTATCAATTTATTAGCTATTAATTATTAGTTAAAAGTTGATAATTATGATAAAATAGTAATGTATTCAAGACAAAGCGATCGCCACCCTAGGAAAGTTAAGCGATCGCTAAGTCAATCCCAAACCAAAAAATCAAGGACTAATCTCAGTATGAAACTAATCGAAGCCCGTGTAAATGGTAATCCCCGCCAAGTTAGCACCAAATATGGTGATAAGTCAGTTCTGGATGTCGTCACCAGTGAGGGCGACTATACCATCTGGCGACCCGCTGGGGACATGGAAGTGATGGGACGGATTAATGGGGAACGGGTATCAATTACCCTCGACTCCAAAGGCAAAGCCTCATTAGTCGAACATGCTAGCACCAAGCCCCAACAGGCTGCTCTGTCTCAACAGGCACCAATGGGCTTCAACGTTCCCCCAGAACAACCCAGCCGTAGCGCAGAGATCGTTGATTATATCGAGCGACTGGGGAAGCTCTATAGCCGCTGCTTAACTACCGCTGCGACTATGCCCACCAGCATCGAACTAGAATCCACCGCTGTGAAAGATATCGCCACCACGATGTTTATCCAAACAGTCCGCCATTTTAGCCTCTAATCCTTAACTACCATCCAGCCTCACATCGGGGCTGGTATATCCCCCACTAGAAATCATGAAACCAATCGAAATTAACGACCCTCAACAGACTACTCTTGCAGCAATTGAACTCAACATATCAGACGAAATTGACGCATATAACGATGCTGTAGCCACTGGTAACAATGAGTTAGCCCAGATGATTCATTTGAATATCCAAGGGCTAAAGCGGCGGCGAGAATTTTGGCTCAAGCAAACCATCTAAAATAGAGATATCCCCGCCAGCGACCAAACTAACGGGGATATCAGCGGCTAGGAACCGCTCAAACGAAAAACTATTACTAACATCATGACACAATCACGAGAACCGAACGATCGCGACCTTTACACCCGCGTTGCGGCACTAGAATATCAACTCACTGAAATCCAAAACACTCAAGCTCAGTTACGGGCGACAATCGCCCCTGGTGGTTATATTACCGATGCCTTTGAAAGAGTAGTCGAGCGGATCGATGAGGTAGAGAATCGGCTCAATGCCCGAATGGATGAACAATTTGCTGAGGTGAACACCAAGCTCGACATCATCATTCGGGGAATGACCGGAATGGGACAAGAGTAAGCACTAAAACATCAGTTACTACCTCAGCAATTTAGATTTTTGGGGTAGTAACTCAAATCGGTATCCTACGGTTATTATTCACCATGTTTTGATTCACGATATTTTAATTGAGGTTAACAGATGAGAAAACCGAAGTCGGAGATTTCTGAAGCTGTCCATGAAAATCCCCCTTTTTTCGTGCATTCTCATCGTCCGCCTTGAAACCCTTGGATTAGCTTTGGTTGACTGATAATTGAAGATCGACAGCATTAAGATAAGCACGATCATTTTGAGCATCTGGAGTTAATTGATTTGCATCGATTGCTGCTTTAACTAAATCTTTGGCAGTAATTGTTTTGCTAGAAGTAGCAGATTGCAATGAACTAAAACCAGGAATACCTTGCATCCGATACTCACCTTGATAAGCAAGATAAACCAATGTAAACGGGGTGAGTTTTTTGTTGACAGCAGCATTATTGACGATTCTCCAAAGGAGAGGCTCCGCCAACGATCCTGTAGACATCGCAATCTGTTCGGTTCTGGTTTCCGCCTTTACAGATGTAGTTGCAGCTAAAGATAGACAAACGATTGATAAACCGACAAGTGCAAAGCGTTTCATCTGTGGGAACCTCTTAGTTGTTGACCTTGATTACTACTATGAGGCTCTTACCTGAGTCTACCTTGATAGATTACTGAGAAATTGATAAGAAAAGACCGTGGCTAAATTAAGGATATTCATTGTTTACTCGATTGGGGAAAACTCAAGGCATCAATCGTCCAATTTTCACCTTGTCGGACTAATTCGTTGGCGGAGCCTCTCCCGTGGAGAATCGAAATTGGAACTTCTCGCTCGGATGTGAGGATGAGGGTGACATCGAAAGCATGGGCATCACCTTCAGGAAGCGATACTGGTAACAACAGTCGTTTGTGCTTGTCGATTTGGTGCTTCTGTACGAGTTTCTGAAGCTGTTTTTGAGAAATTGACTGTTGAAACCTCGCAGAAGTCAAACTATAAGCTGTCTCCAAATCTCCCATTGCTAGGTAATTAAAAAATTTACCCAGCAGTTCCGGTATTCCCTCAGTCGCGGTAGATAACACGGCAGCAAAGCCAATCCACAGGAGTAATGCGATTGCACCAACAATCGCAGCACCGATACCCAAGTACGAAAGATAAGGCTGAAGTGTTTCCATTTATGCTTCATCCCCTACTGATTCTTCCGGTGAGGGTTTTGGTTTCTTCTCAAAAATCTGAATGCCTGCATCCACGACTTCTAAGCCTTGACTACCTTTACCCAACTTCCCACTAATCGCCCCCGCCCACATGTCAAACCCTGCCGCATTAGCTTCAGCTTTTCGCCAGCTTTTGGCATTGAGGATCGCGGTGAACGCGATCCCATTTTGGTCGGTAAGTTCGACCCCGACTTTTTTGTCGGGTAATGGCTTGGCTTGGGGCAATTCGGAAAATTTAAGCACGATTTCGGATTTAGCTGAGGACATGTTTGAATCTGATAACTCCACAAGATCTAATTTTAAATTATAAGGGAGAGGATTTTTTAGACGATTCTCTTACAAGAGATTACTACCAAAGGCTGAATGACGAGTAAATTTACCATAATTAGTCAATTATTCTAGCAAATAAAATGACCTAATTAATTTGAACGACTAAAGATATTTAATGTTAAAATATTAGAGAATATCTATTTTAACTATGCGTCGAGATTCAATATTTTATCAGTTATTTAGACAATTACCGACTCTATTATTTGAGCTAATACATCAAGCTCCTGACAATGCCGAGCAATATACTTTTGATTCAGTAGAAGTCAAGGAAACAGCTTTTAGAATTGATGGAGTATTTATCCCCCCATCACCATCAGGCATCGTCTATTTTTGTGAGGTACAGTTTCAATTAGATGAATTATTATACGAACGGATGCTAAGTGAGATATCGATCTACACTTATCGCAATCGTTCGAGATTTGCCAATTGGCAAGCAGTGGTAATTTATCCAACTCGGACTATGGAACAGTCTCGCACTGACATGGTGGAGGAGATGTTAGCTAGTGGGCGAATTAAGCGAGTATATTTGAATGAGTTAGGAGCGGTAGAAGAGTTAGCAATTGGCTTGGGTTTGATGGTATTAACGACCCTAGAAGGTGATTCTGCTACTCAATCGGCGATCGGTTTAATCCAACGGGCACAGGGCGAACGAGGTATAATCGATCTAGTCTCCACAATTATGGTTTACAAGTTTAGTAATTTAAGCAGGGATGAGGTGGATGGGATGTTAGGGATTAAGTTAGAACAAACACGGGTTTATCAAGATGCCAAGGCTGAGGGTGAAACGATTGGTGAGGTTCGCGGTTTAGAACGCGGACGTACTGAAGGAGAACAAGCATTAGTATTAAAACTTCTAACTCGTAAGCTAGGCAAGATCGAGCCGGAAATTAAAGCACAAGTAAGTAATCTGAACCTCGAAAAAATTGAATCTTTAGGTGAGGATTTATTAGATTTCACTCAAATGAGCGATTTACTAGCTTGGTTAGAGGCTAATAATTAATTTTAGCCATTTTGCTAATGCCAGCCTCAATACTATAAGGCTGGTATTAGCTCAACTTTAATTACTCACCGTCTGAATTTGTCTGGTTGAAATTGTTAGCATCAAAGATTTCAGACGAGCAAATTCACTCGCATTCATCTGTGAAACCTTGCAAGTGAAATTATTCTTCACTAGTTCGCTAATATCTGGCTGTGTTAATCCCAAAGATTTACCGAGGGTGGAAATCTCTGTTATTCGATAATTATCGATTACTGGTTTTGGTTGAGACTCAGTTTTAGGGGCGATGCCCTGAGCCTGCCGAAAGGTACTGCACTTGGAACCATCGTCATCTTCATCGGGAGAGATTGCCAACAGGTTGCAAATCCCGTAGCGGCGGTAATAGGTAAGCGCAGAGCCGAGTTTCTGAGGGTCGCTAAGAATTGGCAGTGGTAGTATGGATTCAAATCTATCGCCAGTCGGAGCATGAATTAAAATTGTTTTCAATACAGGCGTACCATTCTCGATTTCAGTCGGTTGAATCAACAGCAAACCACTCGCCGCCAGTGCATCGGAAATCGCGTCTAGAATGCTGTCTAAACATGCGTACTTAGATTTGTAGTGTGGGTTAGTCTTGGTTTTGGCGATCGGCTTGAATTTGAGGAGAGCGATTTTTTTCGGGGGAGATAGACAATAACATTCACGATGCTACAGTTAACCATCCCACAGCCCTTGAAACTTCGTAGAAGCTAATTCCGTATAACGCACTGTATGTTGAATATTGTTATGCCCCAGATAGCTCTGAATTGTCCGAGTATCAATACCGCGATTAGCCAGATAGTAACCTGTGCCGTGCCGCAGCATGTGAGCATGAACGGGCATTGGTAAACTAGCCAACTCACCAGCCCGCTCGACAATGCCACTGACGGTATCATGAGCTAATGGCCCAGATCGTGAAGACTGGAAAACATAGGGACTAGGCGGATAATCTCGTTGCAGCTTCCGAAGTGACCGAATCTCATCCCCATATAGCGGTTGCACCGAAGGAGTTCCCTTCTTGACTCGCTTGACATAAATCGTCCCTCCATTAAAATCGATCTGCGTCCATTGCAATGCTGATGCTTCAGCCACACGCAATCCATGACGATAGATGAGCAAAATTAAAGTTGAGTCTCGATGAGCGTGGCGACCCTTGCCTTTTTTAACTGCCGATCGCATCGCTTCAATTTCTGCCGATAACAAATATTCTCTAGTTCTAACTTCAGAATACTTGCGAGAATTAGGAGATTTAGAAGTTCGCTTTTCGGTTTTACCAACTTTCGATAGTTGGAGGGTTTCTAATGTCATGACTCAACTCCCTGAAAACTGAGAGTATCCACTCCAATTTTACCAACTTACACTCCAAAGTTGGTAAATATATCCAGATCTAGTAACGATCGAATCTTAGCTCGTCGATCTATGCTGCTTGTTTTAAGCCAGGATACCATTGCTTAAATTTACCCTGCAACTCTTCATTCAAAACCGATATTCTCACCTGAAGTAGCAAATGAGCACCCTTGGGAGTCCATCGCATTTGTTGCTTTTTGACAAACCGTTTGCTAATCACTTGGTTAACTGTTGATTCCACGAATCCAGTGGCGATAGCTTCACCATTTCGCCACCGTTCTCCATAGTTAGGAATGTAATGTTGATTATTAGCAATATAAGTCTGAAACTCCATTGCCGTCTTGAAAAGTTTTTTAGTCTCTAATTGGCTATCATCTTCAAACACCTCGATTTCTAAATCATCCACGAGGTGATCGATTGTTTGTTGCCCTTTAAACACATTTCCATGCCACAAGCACCATTTAATTCGTTCGAGCTGCTTGGGGATGTCTGATGCAGGATCTGTTTGGTTGAGTCCTTTTGCCATCTGACTCATCACTGTCAGCCGCATTGTAATGTGAAACCAGTCAAGTAAATACTCGGCATTGGGGTTGAGATATAACTGTAGTTCGCGGAGCTTATTATCACCATCTGATAGAAACGTTACTTGTTGATTCATCTGCATTCCTTGAGATTTTAGAACCTCAAAGATCCGCCGTTGGGGTTTGGTATCATAAGAATAAACTCCGCCAAATTGCCTGGATGTACCGTCGGCTTTGATGCTCTTACCCACAATCACTTCAAAGTTACTTTTACCCAGCGATTTTTTATCAGTGGAGCGAACGTATCCTCCATCCAGTCCTAGAACTAAAGGTAGATCTGGTTTGGGTAATTTATCCCATTCTCTTTGACAACCATCAATATATGTACCGTTTTCTTCGCCCAACTCATCTTCTAAGCGTTGACCCAATGAGTGCAAGTTGTTTCGGACTGCCGTGGTGTTGATTTCTCCTTCGATTGGGAGTACTTCTTGCAAGAGTTTTACCGACAGTCCATAAGACATTAAAGACGCAAACTTTGACTCTAAATACAGCAGTTCTGGAGAAGTGCGCTCGGTAAGTAATTTGGCAACTGGGTTGAAGCTACGGGTTAGTTGTTCTTGACATTTGCAATAAAATAGTCGATGACTTTGGATGTGTAATTTGCCAAATAATGTGCGACATACAATCGTTCGCTTGTCTTTGTGCAATAGCTGATTTTTACAGTGTAAACATGATGAATTCTCTGCCAAGTACGTTGCTACTTGCTGCTCGATTAAGGTGCTTTGGGTCTTTTGGAGTAATGTTTTTGCTTCAGCTAGACTTAGCCCTAAATTTTCTGGTTGTAAGCTACCACGCTCGATTTGAGCAACTTCTTGGATAACTTGAGTTTGACCATTCTCTAACTCAATCACAACCTGAATCTTGATTTTCATCCTAGCCGATCCTCTGTTCAAATAATGTTGATGTTGTTTCTCCTGCCGCATATTGCTTGAGGCGAGAGTTGACTTCTTCTCGGTCAAAATGGTTAACCAGTAACCATCTCCGAAGCTGGTGGATCTCTTCAATACTGTCAGATATCTCTCCTTGTTCGACAATTTCTTTGAACCGATCTGCGATGTACCAGATCGAGTAGTGTTGTTTTTGTGCCATAAAATTCCATGCCCCACCACAGTCTTCTGGAGGGCAAGCACGTTGACCACTAATGCACACTGGCTCTGAGGCTGTTGATTCTGAAGTGAGAATTGCTTCGACCCGAATTTGATGTTGCCAGTTGTCACCAAAATCGTATTGGTACAGAAAGCGTTCTTTTACCCGCCAACCGAAATCTGCTAGCTTGACTTTGCTTGGGTCATCAGCAAACCAAATGCCACCAATTTGAGCGATCCCGTAATCTTTTCCGTGGATGACAAAGCGGTGTAGGTGAGAATCTGTCCACCCCATTACGATCTGGACAATATAGTGTAGATCGGTAATGGTGCTATTGCTATGAACTTTAAACCGCCGCCAAATCATGGGACTGATGCCCAGAATGAAAATCTTGAGTTGGTAGATGATTATTTGCTCAGAGTCAGATATAGAGCCATTTTACCGCATTTCGGGTCTTTCCTCTCCCCCGAAAAAAATCGCTCTCCATGCACGCTCAAGATGTGCTTAGTGCCACACACGGGGTGTGTTGTCGGCGGTGTTCTCCTGTCTTGGTTAGTTGGTGGCAACTTCCCGAAACTAATTACAAATGTGATAAAATCATTAGAGATTAGTAGTAATTTAATTCAAAAATTTGACAGCTACTAAATATCTAAATATAAATCAAAAAGCCGCCCCAAAAGAGCAGCCTTTGACGTTTAAAAATAACAATTAAACAGCGTCTAAAACCAATCATCACAAAGGTTTTGAGACAAAAATAGAGCCATAACAAGTGACTCTATTATACCTGTAAATTGCTAGTTTTGAATCCAGTCAAAAGTACTATTTTTGGCGGCTCCACTTACCGGAGTCTTGAATGACTACTACCACCTACAACATCAACGACCATCTCGCAGTCCTCACCCCAGCCAACGGCTCCCGAACTAAGCACCACTGCCCCGTTTGCAATGGCAATGACCTAGACATTAACCGGACGACAGGAGCCTACAAATGTTTTAATGGCTGTCTAAACAAGGATATTCGGGAAGCTCTCGATCGACTGGAGGGTAAGCCAGAATGGACACCACCACAAGACAATTGGACTAAGCCTGTCCGTCCCGCCAGCCGCAAAGACTATTTTTATCCAGATCGTGAGGGTAAGCCATTAGTCAAAGTGCAGCGGATCGATCCTGGGGATGGCACGAAAAAAGTTTTCCACCAGTACCACTGGAAAGACGACCAGTGGAAGAAAGGTAATCCCGATGTAGTCAAAAAGTCAATCACAATTTATCGCTACAGAGAGATACAAGAAGCAATCCAAGCAGGCAAATTGATATTTTGGGTGGAGGGTGAATCGACGGCTGATGCACTGTGGTTAATAGGTATTCCGGCGACCACTACAATCGGGGGCAGTGGAGCATATCACAGCTATGGTAACTACAAATCGGATCTAGAAGAAGGTCGGATCGTCCTTAGTCCAGATCGAGCCGCTGATGGTATCAAATATATCACTTGTGTTGGCGAAGATTTTGCCGCTCAGATTGAGGGGTATTACCTAGCGGGTACCCAAGGGCTATGGGTCAACCCACATCAGATCCTGCCTGAGAGCATTGCTGATAAACTCGAACAAATATCTCAAGCTCGTGGTGTTAACTCGGAACCTTTGACATTAGGATTACTGGTAGCAGCTAGTTCGACGTGCCACGCTAACACACGGTTAGAAGTATCAAATTATGGGGATGTCTTGTCGGTTTACCCGAATCTGTACGCCATGAATGTAGGCGATAGCGGATCTCTCAAATCTCCTACCAACGCTACTAGCTTTGCCAAACCACTAAGATCGTTACAGAAGAAATATATTGAGAAGTACGAACTAGAGTTACAAGCTTACGAAGTAAAGCTAAAATCATGGGAAACGACAGAGAAGAAGGAAAGGGGAAAAGCTCCCAGCATTCCACGGCTGGTTGTGGTGCTGGCGGAGGATGCCACGATGGAAAAAATAGAGGATCTGGCACTGCATCAACCTGGTATCTGTCCTGGCATCTACAGAGACGAGGTAATTGGTATCTTCCAGGCTTTTGATAAGCATGGTGGCAAGGGGGGAAATGATAGTCGTGCTAAACTTTTGAGTTACTACGATGGTAGTCCCATCAATATTCATCGTGTCGGCACAGGATCTAAAATCTCGAAACATGACTATCATCCTGTGGTATTTGGAGGAATTCAACCGGAAGTACTCAAGGGATTAGCTCAGTCGATCGGGATGGACAATGATGGTACATTGTGTCGATTCCTTTACGCGCCCGTGAATCGCAAGTATAAAGCCTGGGATGAAAACCCCGATCCTGAAAAAATCGATACGCTTGTCTTTGACCGATTGGTTGAAAACGTCCACAAGCTACCGCCGATGGTATGCTGTCTCGATCGAGACAGCCAGAAAGTTTGGGCTAGAGTTGTCAATCACTACAATGATGAATGCTTGAATAACCCAAGGCTTTCGGCTTGGCTCAAACACGCTTATAGTAAGGCGATTGGGCAACTAGGTAAATTAGCTTTGACTTTACACTTGATCCAGTGTGCCACTACTAACACCTTATCAGCAGTTATCAGCGCGACCACAATCGAACGTGCGGCACTTGCACTCGATTACTTTATATCCCAGGCGATCGCGCTAATTGCCACTACTGAAGACACACTGGAGGGGCATTTAGTTCGGATTTTGGACAAGGCTAAAAAACTGGGAAGTATCGCCCCTAGACAGGTTCAGACGCTATTCTCCGGCAAAAAGCGGATTAATAGTAGTACAGCTCGAAACTACTTACAACAACTAGTTGACGGTGGATATGGATTCCTCGATGGTAAAGGTATTTTCACCATCGAAGAACTGAAAACGGCTCCTAGTGCTAGTGCTGATAATGCTGATAAAGTGCTGATAACTTATCAGCAGCCAGAACATACACTAGATAAGGGTTTAAATAATATTGCTGATAATGCTGATAACTTTAATCAATCAAATTCTAATTCCAATGCAGTGAAAGGTAATCGTCAGATCGAGATTGACCCAATTGGCTTGACATCATTGGCATCGAGTCTTGTTATGGCAGCTTACCAACCAGAGTCCCAAGCGATTAAGACTGTAGATGAGTTATGTAGTGTTTGGAGGGGATCGGATATTACTAAGGCTTGTGAGATCCTACGGGAATGCAACCCTGTCGCATCTGAGCAAATCGATAAGTTGCTGAGACAATATCAGCAGCGGCAATGCTGATTACTCTGCATTATCAGCAGAGCGAATGTATCTGTTGCTGACAAACAGTTAGAGGGTGCTGATACTCGATCGGCACTTTATCAGCAGTTATCAGCATTATCAGCATTATCAGCAACGGCAATGTTAATCACCCTAGAAATTTATCAGCAAATCAGCAATTCTTCCAGGACTGCTACTAGTTAAGGGTTTAAGGGTGCTGATACTCGATCGGCACCTTATCAGCAGTTATCAGCATTATCAGCAAGATTGGGTGAGTAACCAAGCGCGGTTATTCGTCGCTAGGAACTTGGGGGCTTAGTCCCTCTCTTTCTTTCCCAAGTACCCGATCGATCTCCTCAGTGACGATCGCCAAAACATCTTCTCTAGTAAGTGCCTTACTATTCATAGATTCTGCAATTAAATCTAGTACCTCGACTCTATTTAGTCCTGTACTCGCTTTCGCAGCAAGTGATTTACTTTGTTTCTTGCTTATCGGTGCTGGGCGTACGATTTTCCCGTTTTGGCATCACCGTGCCAAAATGGGCGCGTTGACATACTGCTCTCATTATGAGATCATAAACACAGTGAAGAGCGGGTATGCAGGCTGATAAGTTAGCTCAAAAGTACCCATAGATTGATAAATTATATTGAATAAAGAGTGACTGAATGTATATGAACAACAAAAAACAAAAAAATAAACCTAAAAATTATGCACTTAATTTCCATCCGCAATCTTCGCGCAGATGTATCTAAATTTTCTAACGCTTCTAAAATAGTAGATCGATGGTATGCCACAATCAGAAAAGCATCATGGCAAAATCTAGAGGAAGTACGCCAAGAATACCCAGAAGCAGAGGCGGTAGGCAACTTCACTGTATTTAATATTAAAGGCAATACCTATCGATTAATAGTCGGGATGGATTATGAAACCCAGACTGTTTATTATAAATATTTTCTCACTCACTCTGAATATGACAAGGACGACTGGAAAAACAATCCTTACTTTTAAAATTAATGAGTATTACATTAGACAGAAATAATTACCCTCAATTACTAGCTGAATTTGTGCCTCAAGCGATCGATTCTGAAGCAGAGTACGATCGTGCTTTAGCGATAGCCGAACGTCTTACCTTTAAAAAAGACCGGACTGAGGCAGAAATCAAGTTTTTAAAACTTGTAGTTGTTTTGATTGAAGATTATGAAACCGAGCATTATCCAATGGATGATGTAGCTCCACATGAGCTGTTACAGCATTTAATGGAATCTAATAGCACCCGTCAAGCAGATCTGGTTGGGCTAATTGGTTCGCGGGGAGTTGTATCAGAAGTGGTTAATGGGAAAAGAGCGATCAGTAAAGCCCAAGCTAAGGTATTAGGTGAGTTTTTTAGCGTTTCTCCTGGATTATTTATTTAACTTAGATCGCAGCTACATCTGGAATGATAAACAATTTATATTGATATTTTTGATATGACGGCAGAAGTGGGAGATTGGCAATAGGCGACCCACGGGCACGGCGTTAAAGTTATTGCATTTGGCAAGAGAACGCGGACAAAGGTGCGATAATCTAGTCCGATTCTAACTAATCCCCCTTTTTTCGTGCATTCTCATCGTCCGCCTTGAAACCCTTGGATTAGCTTTGGTTGACTGATAATTGAAGATCGACAGCATTAAGATAAGCACGATCGTTTTGAGCATCTGGAGTTAATTGATTTGCGTCGATTGCTGCTTTAACTACATCTTTAGCAGTAATTGTTTTGCTAGAAGTACCAGATTGCAATGAACTAAACCCAGGGATACCTTGCATCCGATACTCACCTTGATAAGCAAGATACACCAATGTAAATGGTGTGAGTTTTTTGTTGACAGCAGCATTATTGACAATCGATCCTGTAGACATCGCAATCTGTTCGGTTCTGGTTTCTGCCTTTACAGATGTAGTTGCAGCTAAAGATAGACAAACGATTGATAAACCGACAAGTGCAAAGCGTTTCATGTGTGGGAACCTCTTAGTTGTTTACCTTGATTACTACTATGAGGCTCTTCCCTGAGTCTGTCTTGATAGATTACTGAGAAATTGATAAGAAAAGACCTTGGCTAAATTAAGGATCTTAATTTAGTCCCCTTTTTTCGTACCTAATACTCGATCGATCTCAAGAGTGACGATCGCTAAAACATCCTCTCTAGTCAATGCCTGACTATTCATAGATTCTGCAATTAAATCTAGTACCTCGACTCTACTTAGTCCTGTACTCGCTTTGGTAGCAAGTGATTTACTTTGTTTCTTACCGATCGGTGCTGGTTTTAATAGATTACTCTTCAAGTATTGTAAGATTCCCGTACCCAAAGCTGGAAGGATAGCACCATCTTTATGTCTTCGCGTGATGTCATTTTCGAGACAATACTGTTCTATTACTTGCTCTAGTTCTGGGTTTAAGTAAACCATTACCCCTCTGTTCTCTGTTGCCATATCAGTCGATCGATCTCCATAGTCCAGTACTAGCATTTTAGCATTGTACTGGACTAATTAGTTGAATGATAAGATATAGTAATATACTTTTAGTTGAGATTTAACGAAGATAATGCTAAAATAGTGATGTACTAAAGACAAGGCGACCGCTCCACCTGCAAAGTTAAGCGATCGCCTGTCAAACCCAACAACACTAGAAGGATTCAACTCAAGTATGAAACTAATCGAAGCTCGTGTAAATGGTAATCCCCGCCAAATTAGCACCAAATACGGCGAAAAAGCCGTAATGGACGTGGTGACAGTCGAGGGGCAGGAACTCGCCATCTGGCGACCAGCAGGGGATGTAGAGGTCATGGGAAGGATGAATGGTGAGCGGGTATCTATTACTCTCGATTCCAAAGGTAAAGCGTCCCTAGTCGAACACGCCAGCACCAAACCCCAACAGGCTCAACAGACTCAAATGGGCTTCAATGTTCCCCCACAGCCTAGCCGTAGTCTTGAAATCGCCGATTATATCGAGCGAATGGGAAAACTCTACAGCCACTGTTTAAAGACAGCCGCTCAAATGCCAAAAGCAGTAGATTTAAACGCGCCCCAGGTGACGGATATCGCGACGACTTTCTTTATTCAAGCCATCAAACATTTCAACCTCTAATCTTTATGAGGGGGGTATTCCCCCCCTAATTACTATTACCAAACATCAACCATGTCATTAACAATTGAAGAGATTTACAGCATCAAATGTATAATCGGAAGCTCTTTATTTATGGGGCGACACGATTGGGAAAATCGGATCGATATGAACGTTGAAACCTGTGGGAGAAAGAATGATGCCTATATCCGATTTCGGACTAATAGCACTATCGTCAGTATCAAAAATGATGACACGATCTATATAGTCTGCGTTGGTGGACGAAAAGCGGTTAAGTTCCAGCACCAAACTATCGGCGATACCCTCAATCTCATCCAACACGAGTTATCAGCTCACTTTAACGGATCGATCGATTAACACTCAACAAATAAGGGAAAAGAACACTCGTTCCTTTCCCTCGACCCCTATCTACAATCCTAACCCCCAGTCCGAACAATCCACTCACCCCTGACCCCTCACCCCTCACCAGTATCTCTATAGAACCTATGCAATCATTTCAACTTAACGGTCAAACTATTCGATTCTTTGAGGCAAACGAGACAATTTATCTCATCACCGCCGATGCTAAAAAGGCATTTGGGTTTGTTGGGGAGAGTACAACCTTAGACAATGTATCATCATCGATCCATGAAATTTTCATGGATGCGATCGCATTACACGAACATAACTTACTTAAAAACACACTTGTAATCGAATTCAAGGAATTAGTCCGCGTTATCATCCGCTCTAGTAAACCTGAACTAACATCCACTCAAGATTTATTCTGCCAAATGGTAGTTAACACTTTTACCCAAGGATTCGGGACAACACAAGAGCTACAAGCACTACCACCAGCCACCGATGAAGAGCGAGTCGATTTAATGTCTCAAGCTTCCAGGAAACGTTATCGAGATATCAATATGGATATCCCCCAAGATAAAATCGACCTCCCTGGCTGGCTCACAATCACCGAGATGTTGACAAATCTGGGAGAAGATCCAGCCAAAGATAGTGACTCACTAATTCATGACCTACAGTTTCGGTTCTGGTTAAATCGTCAAATAGCAGACATCTATCGTGCCCAATGGGGTGAAGAACCACCAACAGTAAACCGTCACAAGGGTTCGGGTTACTGTTACCCGCCGTCATTCTTGGGACTGGTGCGGCTCTATCGTTCCAACTGGCGTTTAACGCTCTAGTTGATTGTTGGCCCAAACATAATTTTTGATAACAAGATATTGATATCTTGTTATCTATAGGACTTAGTGATATAAAAGAGGGTAGGGTCATGATGGAAGTTTACAAAAACCGATGGTTCGATCGATGGTCGCGAAAGCAAGGGTTAGAGGATTCCAGCCTTTGCGCTGCTGTGCGGGAGATGGTCGCAGGGCTGTACGATGCCGATCTGGGAAGCGGATTGGTAAAGAAGCGAATCGCGCGACCTGGAGAAGGTAAAAGTGGCGGCTTTCGTACCCTAATTGCCACCAACAAAGGCGATCGCTGGATCTTTATTTATGGCTTCCCAAAAAACGAGCGTAGTAACATCGATCGAGATGAAGAGAAGCAGTTAAAAACATTGGCAGAGGGTCTACTATCCCTCGATCCAAAAGAAATCGAGCTTTTCAAAGATGAAGGTAAATTAATGGAGATAGATTGTAATGAGAAAACCGAAGTCGGAGATTGCTGAAGCCGTCCACGAAACGGCTACGGACTTGTATCAAGTAGGGTTAATCGATCGAATGACGATGCGGGAATACGATCGCTTGTGCTTGCAGCCAATCGAACCTTTAGAGCCAGAGAGTATCAAACAAATCCGTGAGGATGCTAATGTCTCCCAGGCTATATTTGCATCGATTTTAAATACCAGTCTCTCCACAGTGCAAAAGTGGGAGATTGGCAATAAGCGACCGACGGGAACCGCGCTGAAGTTGCTACACTTAGTGAAAGAACACGGACTAGAGCGAGTAATGTAGATTGAATAAGTGCGATGCCTTCGCACTTATTTAGAAAAGCCCGCTTGTACTAATTTATGTCTCTTATCCAATATGTGAGAAGCCGTCTCACATATTGAACCAAAGCATTTTATCGGAACTTTTCCAGACGATCTAATTGTCTCCACACTGTAAAAATGAATACATCAATAAAAGTCTCAGAAGCTCGCCTAACAATTAATAATTATTAATTATTAATTACTCTGATAAGTTACCCCATTTCGACAAATCGGAGCCATCGGAGCCAAAGGCAAACTAGCCACCACATATTCAGTGCCATTAATCTTCACCTTATCAGTAGCATTAAAACCACCAACAAGATTCAAACTTTTAATCTCCGCAAACCCACAAGCATTAACAGGCAAATTACGACTAACAATAGTTGGATATTCCACCGTTAACTTCTTCTGAGTAATATCACTCACCCTGTAAACAAATTCACTCGCAGTACCATTCATCAAACCACTACCACGATAAAGAGTATTCGGCACAATTCCCGCCAAATCATCAGGAGTACAGCCACGGGCAGATGCTTGTGAAGTAGTTGCAACATTATAATTGTTACTACCAATTTTAAAACTAGAAACATAATTCCCCTTCCCCAACATAATGCGGAAAACTCCACAAGCAGGTAAAGGCACATATCCAGACATCTGAGGATCGCCCTTATAATAATTAAAACTTTTACTAGCTAAACCAGTTAATTCCACTTGATTCAAAGAATTAGGCGTTAACCCCACATAATAAATAGCCTTATCAGTACGGTACAAATTAGCACCATTATAAGTAATCGCCCCAGTACTAGATAAATAAGTTTTACCCCCCATACAACTAGGTGGCGTAGGATTTTGAGGTAAAGTAGCAAAACTCACAACGGCACTATCAATAACTATATTTCCCGAAAAAGGACTATGAGCAGGCGGTTTAATTACCGCAAACCCGCAACTATTAGCCTTAACAGTTCTCTTACTACTCCCTGCATAACTAATTAAACTCGCCTTATTTGCCCCGTTAGTAATCGCCGCACTAGAAATATATAAAGTCGTACTAGTGGGCAGATCGTTTGAATACTTGATGATTCTAAACAATCCACTATGAGTCTTGAATTTAGTATAAGTAGGTACCCCACCTACACACTTATATTTACTGTCATCATACATTTCTGGTACGGTACCAACAGTAAAATTAGCATTATTAATCGATAAAATAGCTGGAGGGTTAGCACCAAAACTAATCTTCAACACCCCACAAGCATCACTATAGACAGTTTTATTAAGCGTCGTATCGGCATAAGTTACAGCCACCGAACTATTAGGCGTTATCCCCACCTTATAGATACTATCAGCATCACGATATATACTAGCCCCATTATAAGTTTGAGCCGAAACTGGATTTTGCCAATCTCCCAAGAGATTAATCATCCCAACTCCGATCGCCATCAATAATCTATAATTCTTCATTTGGCTATGCTTAGATAGGAAATAACAAAATCATAGGCTGATGATTATAGGTTGGCAATAGGAAAACGTTTTCAATTAATTGAGAATTGACAATTGACAGTTGACAATTATTTGGAAACGTTTGTATTTTATAGGTAAACGTTTATTAATCGCAGCCAAACGTTTGTCTGTAATTATCAATTATCAATTATCAATTAATTTACATTTTCCCTTCCCTGTCGAGTTTTTCGATCGCTGCTTGTAATAACCAGGCTCGGCGACTAGTTTTAGAAAGCTTCCTCGCATCGTCGATCGATCGACACAATTCAGGTGATATCACCATCTGAAACTTGATTTCCTTCTCTTCCACAGGAGCCGCCCCAGGTGGTGGGCTACCTGCATTAATCACCCGCTCGACTAAATATTCAACGGATGATTCGGTTTGGACTTTTTTACTGGCTGGTTTCTGAATCGTCATTTTAGGTACTGAATGAATGTTTATTTAGTACTAAAACAGTACTGATATAGTCCTTCTAGCTCGGCGATCGCCTTGGAATCGCGGGGCTTATTTTCGATGACGCTTAACCCTTGTGTGTGGGCATTGGGAAAGGCTTTGCGATCGCCAATCCGAGGCAAAATCAAATCGATACCAGGCGCATCAGCGATGATTTGCATCGCATCTTGGTTATCAGTCCCACTAGCATCAGCCCGATTTAAAAATGCCCAAGCTACTAAAGTTGGGTTCACAGTCCGAACTTCATCTAATAAGTCAGACACCTTTTCCAGCGTCCAAATATCGGGGCCGCGAGGAGGTAATGGAATCAAAACTACATTAGCGATCGTCAAAGCCGCTCTTTGAGTAGTAGTATCTCTGCCACCAACATCAATTAGGACATCAGAGTAATGAGCCGATAACTTAATCACTTCATCCCTAGCACTTCGCCCTCTTAATTGAATACAAGTGAGATTTTCACTCTTGCCAGTCCAATTTTCATTCCTCGTCGCCGACCACAGGGTAGTCGTTTCTTGGTCGTCGCCATCGACCAGAAGCACGTTATGTTCTGTAGCCCGACGAACAGCGAGATTAGCGGCGATCGTACTTTTGCCCGCACCGCCCTTGATGCCCCCAACGACAATAATCATTGTACTGTTATAGTTTAATATTAGTCCTGATTATAGACTAATTTAGTACTAAAAAAGTACGAAACTATCAATTCTCAATTAAACCAAATCTGTAACTATTTATGTTGGATGAGGGGTGCTTAGAGGAATGTTGTCATTATGTCCATCGAGAGAAACACGTAACTTTAATGAAAATATCGACCAAATAATTAAGCAATCGTACTGAAGAGGATTTACACATATCAAGACTATGATTGAGCGGCGAACCAAACAATTAATCTGGTTGTATGAGTGAAGATCTGATCCTCCAAGAGTTAGGCATAGTTGTTGCCATGCAGCAACCTAACCCCAACCTCGTCACAGCCGAATTCCTCAAACTTAGTGGCATTATTCCAGCCGATTGGGAACTAGTCAGACAGCCAGTTAATAACGAGCGAATCTCCCAACTGCTCTTCACAAATGGAGTTAGTATCGTTGCCGAACCCAACCGGATTATGTTTGGAGAAACTATCGGTGATAAAAATATTAATGCTCTGACAGTCGCCACCATTACCAGTAAATATTTAGACATCTTTAAACTAGCTCAATATCAAGCCATCGGCATTAATATTCGTGGATTCTCCCCTCAACCAAATCCACTCGCTGCTACTCAATATATCAACCATCAATTATTAAGCGATGGGAGCTGGCAAAATTACGGCACTGCACCCATCCAAGCCGCTCTCAACCTGATTTATACCTTACCAGGCAGACAGTTAAATCTAGAAGTTGCTGCGGCTAGACTCCAAGTATCCGAGTCAGAAATTGTGCCAGTTATTTTATTCAGTGGTAACTTTAGCTATAACTTAAACACTCCAGAAGTAAGTAATAATTTAGCCGCTGCTAGCCAAATTTTAGCTAACTGGCAGACAGACATCTCCGCCTATTATGAATTAGTTACCGAGCGGTTTCTGAACTCTAAAGTTTCTCTACCCGCCTTACCAACGATCGCAACCAGAAATGATGAGTTCGACGGAATTGAAATCATGGATGCACCAGATATATATCCGCTGGTTTTAATTGATAATTGACAATTGACAATTGACAATTAGGGGATAGGGAGGATCGGGGGGATGAGGATGGATAATTCAGTTGCAATTGACAATTGATAATTGACAATTGACAATTAGGGGATAGGAAAGATTAGGGGGATGAGAATGGATAATCCGGTTAGGGATAAATCTTTTGCGTTTGCGCTAAGAATTGTGAAGTTATATCGACATTTAAAAGAAGAACAGAGAGAATATGTTCTGAGTAAACAAGTTCTTAGAAGCGGAACAGCAATCGGGGCATTAGTTAGAGAGTCTCAACAGGCAGAAAGTAAGGCAGATTTTATCCATAAACTAGCAATCGCTCTCAAGGAAGCAAATGAAACCGAGTACTGGATTGAATTACTATTTCATTCTCAATATATTGAATCAAATAGCTACCAATCTATCCACACAGATCTAAAAGAACTACTAAAGCTACTAACATCAATCATAAAAACAACAAAGCAAAATAAATAATACCCAATTATTAATTTCCTCCCAATTGTCAATTATCAATTATCAATTATCAATTAATTTTAGACCAAGCTTTAGTCGTTGCCCCAGGTTATTTACAGAGCAATAGTAATGGAAATAATAACTATACTAACCTCAATCCGCCTCAAATTATTGCCAAACAAACTATCTCTATTTCTAGTTTTAACGATATCAAACAGCAGGAATTAGCTAACCGGATTCCCGTAGGCGCAGTCACAGTTACTTTCAACACTGCACCGTCAAGTTCCCAATTTCCTAGTGGTGGTACTGCGACTCAACCTAAAGTTATACGGATTAATAATGGAAGTTTAAATATTCCTGATAAAGTTAACCTAAGTAACTCAATCATCATCGTCGAGAATGGGGATATTAATTTTAATGGCAAAGGGACTTTAACTAACGTTGTTTTGGTTGCTAACAACGGTAATATCAATCTCAACCAAACCGAAACCGAGAATAGTTCCTTCCTGGCTGCTGGTAGGATTAATACTAATAGTAAAGTTAATTTAGGAGGTAAGACGCTACTCGCCAATGGACAGGGCGATATTACCTTCAATGGAGACATGAAAGGAACGAACACTCCCCAGAATCTCCGCATTGTTTCTCAAGGACGAATTACTTTTAATGGTAAGGCAGAAGTGCGGGGAGACTTCCGCAGTGTGGGGACTTTTTCGAGTAATGGTAAGGCGGATGTTTATGGTACCGTTGCTAGTTTAAGCGATATTGTTTTCAATGGAGAGAGTACATTCACCTATACTAATTTAGGGAATATTCAGCCCAATTCACCTACGCTTCTATTAGCCCCTATTAGCGATACAGGAATTAGTAATAGCGATAAGATTACCAACATTAATACGCCGACAATTAATGGTATTGGAGATATTGGGGCGACGATTAAAATTAAAGATGGTAATATTTTAGTCGGGCAAACTACCGTTGGTAGCGATGGTAAATGGCAGTTGGCGACAAATTCGTTGACTAATGGTACTCATAGTTTAATTGCCACGGCGACAGATATTGCGGGGAATATTAGTACCGCTTCAGCTCCACTCAATTTAGTTATCGATACAGTCTTACCTGAGTTAACTTTAACCACTCCTCTGACTCAAGTTCCACTCAATTCAAATAGTAAACTAACAGGGACTATTAATGGAACTGGTACCGCTCTAGCTAGTATTAAATACCGCTGGGATAATAGTCCGACTTTGATTTCGATCGCACCCAATTCAACAGGTGGATTCGACCAAGCTTTAGATTATACTGGGATTGCTAATGGTACGCATACAATCGCGATCGTCTCGACAGATATCGCTGGAAATATTGCCACTAGTAGCTATAATGTGACTGTAGCGATCGATCGACAAGCCCCAGTAATTACTGCCAGGTTAACATCAGATACAGGTGCAAGTAATAGCGATAAAATCACCTTCACGCCTACGATTACTGGTACGATTACTGATGCCAGTCAGATTGCCGGATTTAAGGCGAGTTTCGATGGAGTTAACTACGTTAATATCCTCCCCCAGAAGCAAGCTAATGGTACTTTTACCCTCGATAAGACTCAATTAGCTACCGTCGCTGGTAAACCGTTAGTTGATGGTAACTATACGCTTCGTTTGATTGCGACTGATGAGTTTGGTAATGCTTCTCAAAATTATGACGTTGCTTTTACCCTCGATACCACTATTACCGTACCTGGTAATCTTAAATTAGCAGTTGGTAGCGATACAGGGGCGAGTAATAGCGATAATATTACCAATATTAATACCCCAACTATTAATGGTACTGGCGATATTGGCGCGACGATTAAATTAAATGATGGAAATGTTTTAGTTGGGCAAACTACCGTTGGTAACGATGGTAAATGGCAGATTATTAGTAGTCCATTAACTAATGGTGCTCATAGTTTAAATGCGATTGCTACCGATATTGCTGGGAATATTAGTACTGCTTCAACACCACTAAACATCGTCATCAATGCTCTATTACCTCAGTTAACTTTAACAACTCCCTTAACTCAAACCGCACTCAAAAATGATGCTAAATTAGTTGGGAATATCGATGGTAATGGTTCTAATTTAGTTAGTATTAATTACTGTTGGGATAATAGCTCGACTAATATTACCATCGCCCCAAATTCCACAGGTGGATTCAACCAACCGTTAGATTTCACAGGCATTAATAACGGTAGCCATACCTTAACGATTACCGCCACCGATATCGCGGGTAATATTTTAACATCCAACTATAACGTTACCGTCGCCCTAGATAAAGAAGCACCAATTGTCAACCTGCAATTAGCCACAGATACCGGAACTAATACCAGCGATAAGATTACCAACAACCCGACTATTACGGGCAAAGTAACAGATATTAGTGGAATTAGTGCAGTCACAGTAAGTCTAAATCCAAATCTAACTAATAGCGTTAACATCACCGCCACCCTCCAAGCAGATGGCACATTTAGTTTAGATAAAGCAGCATTAATTCAACTCAACGGCGGACAATTACCCGACGGTAATTATCAAGTATATCTGCAAGCGATCGATCTTTACGGAAATAGCACTGCACCGCAAACTCTATCCTTCCAACTCCTTACCCAATCGACTATCCCCACGAATCTCCAACTATTATCGACAAGCGATACAGGCGCAAGTAATAGCGATAAAATCACCAAAAATAACCAACCCATTCTCCAAGGAAATGGCAAAGCTGGAGATACAATTCAGTTATTAGATGGAAATATATTAGTCGGGCAAACTACCGTTGGTAACGATGGTAAATGGCAGATTACCAGTGGGATATTAACCGATGGTACCCATAACTTAACCGCAACAGCCACCGATATCGCTGGAAATATCAGTACCAACTCCAGCGGATTGAGTATTAATATCGATACCGTTATTCCCAACCTTCAACTCGCCCAACAATTAGCAGGCATCGTTTTAAATGGCTCCTCGAAATTAACTGGGCAAGTTACCGACGTAAATATCACCACCATTAGTTATCAATTCGACGGTGCAAATCCAATTACCTTACCGTCAGGGAATCAATTCAATACCCCCTTTGACTTCACCGGAATTAATGATGGAGCGCATAACTTAACCGTCATCGCCACAGATATCGCCGGAAATATTGTCAGTCATACCTATGGAGTCACAGTAGCGCGGGGAAATCTGCTCACTATTGCCTTACTTAACGACACAGGGATTAGTAATAGCGATGGAATTACCAGCGATATTAACGTGCGTGGGCAAGTAGCAGATAGAACCCAAATTTCGCGGTTAGAATTCTCCCTCGATGGTAATAGTAACTATACAGATCTCACCGCCACCTTACAATTAGACGGCACCTTCCGCTTATTACCCGCTCAACTCAATAGTTTGGCTGGAGGTACCCTAAATCTCGGTAGTCATAGTTTGAATGTGCGCGGTGTTTTAGCAGATGGTACCCCCGTTTCCACAGCGACACTTAATTTTACTTACCAATCTGCCAACCTCAATCGCCCCAGTTTGGCATTAACCAAAGCTAGCGATACCGGAGTCATCGGCGATTTAGTTACCAGTGCAAGTAGTGTCGATTTAGTCGCCAAAGCCAAATCTGGTAGCAGCATCACCCTCGGAAATCAAACCCTCATCGCTGATGCCAATGGTATCGCCACATTTACCGCCATTAACCTCACCCTCGGTGGCAATAACTTCACCCTCACCACCAATAATAACGGCGAAATTTCT
Source organism: Chamaesiphon sp. OTE_70b_metabat_96 (assembly GCA_031376885.1). GTDB lineage: Bacteria > Cyanobacteriota > Cyanobacteriia > Cyanobacteriales > Chamaesiphonaceae > Chamaesiphon. The sequence continues at coordinate 59,216 of JANMEL010000110.1, forward strand.
ACCAGCACCACTACCATCACCCGCACCAATCCCGACGACGTGATTTTGACATGGAATCACATCACCCTCGATGCTATCCGCCGTGAAAATACCCCACCCCCCGCAGCCGCGAGAATTTTGGGCATGGTGCATACCGCCATGTATGATGCGGTGAATGCCATTGAGCAGAAATATGGCGTATATCGTGTCGATGCAAATGCGGCGAATGGAGCAGATGCCATCGCCGCAGCCGCGAGTGCTGCGGCAAAAATCCTCAATACCATATATCCCAACCAACAGGCATATATTAACGCCGCTCTAGACAACTCCCTCTTAGATGGAGCTACCGCAGCCGCGAGTGCAGCAGGTATAGCTTTAGGAAATACCGTCGCGGCAAATATCCTCGCTTGGCGACAACAAGACGGCTCCAGAAATCCCGCAGCCTATAATCCCACCCTCGAAGTCGGTAAATGGCAACCAGACTTACCCAACTTCGACGGTGCTTTACTCCCACAGTGGGGTAAAGTCACCACCTTCGGCTTAACTTCCGGCTCTCAATTCCGCCCAGCAGGTGTACCGAGTTTAACTAGTGCTGAATATACCGCTGCATTTGAAGAAGTGAAAACTTATGGAGCGCGAGACTCTCAAACTAGAAGTGCTGACGAAACTCAATCAGCCTTATTCTGGGCAGATGGAAGTGGTACTTATACCCCCGCTGGGCATTGGAATGATATTGCCGCCACATCAGCGAGTATTGCTGGGAAAAGTATCCTCGATAATGCCCGTGTCTTCGCTCAACTGAATATCGCCCTGGCTGATGCGGGCATAGCTGCTTGGGATGCTAAATATACTTATAATACCTGGCGACCGATTACCGCGATTCGTCAAGCAGATAAAGATGGGAATATTAATACCACCGCTGATGCGAATTGGGTACCGTTAATTAATACTCCCCCCTTCCCCGAATATGTGTCTGGGCACAGCACATTTAGCGGTGCAGCAGCGGCGGTGTTGACTAATGCCTTTGGCAGTAATTTTAGTTTTAATAGTGGCTCCACGGGCTTACCAGGTACCACTCGCAGTTTTACTAGTTTTGAGGCAGCGGCGGCTGAAGCTGGGCAAAGTCGGATTTTGGGTGGGATACATTTCCAATTCTCCAATCGGGATGGTTTGACACTAGGGAAACAGATTGGGGATTATGTCACCAATAATCTATTAGTCGATAATAGTCTCAATCCGATTCAAGTTGGTTTGACGACTGATACCGCTGCTTTCGGTACGACTAATCGGGATAGAATTACCAATCAAGCCGGAATTAGTGGAAAAGTTAATCTCACCCAACCCAATCTTAAATTACAATTAGGGCAAGTTGGCGGTACATTTGTCGATATAACTACTAGAGTTGATAGTAATGGTAACTTCCAGTTAAATGCGGCTGAATTAGCTACTATCCTCGGAACTTTAACCGACAAAGCTTATCAATTAACTTTCCAACTCTTAGATAGTAACGGGGCATTAGTCGGTACTAATAACTTTAACTTTACCCTCGATACAACAGCCGCTCAAACTACCCTCAATCCTCTAACTGGTGTTGTCAATCCAACGGTACATATTTCTGGTACAGCAACAGATAATAATGGTGGTACTAGTGGTCGATTTAAAGTAGACGGAGGCACTTGGAGTAACTTCAACGTCCAAGCAAATGGTACTTTCGATAAAGTCGTCAATCCTCTAGGCTTAACGGCAGGAGCACATCAGGTTGACATTGAGATTGCCGATTTAGCGGGAAATATCACCGCTCAAACTGTCAGCTTCAATGTCGATAACACCAATAATATCTATGCCTCCCCCGCAACTAATCCAGGTTGGGGACGAGTATTTGGTAATGGGTTTAGTTTGGCTGAAGGGAATAGTTTACTCACCCAAAACACTATTAATGTTGCCCTCGGCGGTAGTGGTAAACGGACGTTAGATTTTGATGTCGCTGCAAACTTTGATAAGAGCGATACTAAGAGCTTTGGTAAAGACAGAGTTGCAGTTTATCTCGTCGATAGTAATAACCAACCCATCGCTATAGATAGCACTCATCCAGGTGGCGTACCCTTATTTAGCCTCAGTGAAACAGGCGCAGAAATTATCCCTGGCTTAGTGAAATTCGATGGTACTCATGTCCAAATCGATGTCAGTAATATTAGTACCCTCACCAGTGGTAAATTAGTCGTCCAATTATTGAATCAAGATGGAGATAGTGGGAGTAATGTCAGCATTACTAATTTTGTAGACTCGATCGATCCTAATGGTACACCTGGTACGAGTGTCAATCCAGCCATTACCCCCGTCACTCCAGGCGCGGCAAAGATTCTCGATAGTTATATGGCGACGAATAACGCTCAATTATTATTAAGTAACGTCAGCCTCGATAAAGTAACGGGTAAATATACCGCCGATTTACGAGTCCAAAATGTGGGAACTACTACCCTCTCCCAAAACCTCGCCGTCTTACTTACCAATCTGCCCCCAGGAGTCACTGTAGCGAATAGTTCTGGTACTCACCCTGCTGGTTCGGCTTATTTGAATTTTGATACCGCCATCGCCCCAGGAGGACTAGCTGGTGGAGCAATTAGTGATGCGGTCAGAGTAATAATTAACGACCCAACTTTAGCCGCATTTAGTTTCAAACCTGTGGTACTCCAAGGGGCAATGGCTGTACTCCCTGACTTATCGAGTTTGGCAACCCTAACAGTCAAAGTAGGCGATAAAATCGATATTCCACTGGGAGGGGAATTAGCGATTCAGACAACCACCAAGTTACCAACAGGAAAAATAACAGGTGATAGTCATCTAGTATTTACCCCCGCACCCGACCAAATTGGCAGTTATACCTTTACCCTGATTGCCCGAAATGGCAGTACCTCTACTCGTCAGAATATTACCTTAAATGTAGTCGCTGACCCGATTACAACTACCAGGGTGACGGGGATAATTGCCGATACCAACCAGGCGGGATTGGCAGGGGTATTAGTAGAATTATCTGGCTATCAGGCGACGACGGATAGTAGTGGGAAGTTTACGATTATTCTGCCTGAGAGTAGTGCTGGGGATACCCTCAAGGTATATGGACAGCGGATTCAGGGTGGGGGGATAACCTATCCGTTTATCGCCGAGAAGATGGGGTTATTGTTGGGGCACGATATTTATCGCGGCGTGAATAATCAGATCGATCGTCCGATATATCTGCCTACTATTGACGTTACCACGGGTACGACGGTGAATCCGACGATAAGTACGTTTGTGACTAATCCTCGCTTAGTAGGAGCCAAGGTGACGGTAGCGGCGAATAGTCTATTTGATAAGAGTGGGAATGCCTTTGCGGGGATTATGAGTATTACCGAGGTGCCGACTAGTTTGACACCTGCGGCTCTACCAGAGAATTTACATCCCGATTTGGTAGTGACGATTCAGCCTGGGGATATGGTGTTTAATACGCCTGCGAAATTGACACTAGGAAATCGTGGTGGTTATTTACCTGGGTTAGAACTAGATTTATGGTCGATTAATCCGAATACAGGATTATTTGACATCGTTGGCAAAGGGAAAGTTAGTGCGGATGGAACCGTAATTGAGACAATTGAGGGGGGAATTCGCAATAGTAGCTGGCATTTCTTCTCACCACCACCGCCACCACCACCACCACCAAGTATCAACTTGGATGCAAATCATCCTTCCAATCCCAATCCCAGCAAAGACCAATGTGGACTTCAAAACAACTTTAAATCAGAAGTATCTGCTTTTTCTGGAGCTGTATCCGACAATCGCGCTCTGGTTAACTACCAGTCCCAAGGAATAGCACGTGGCATTAATTTACATTATGACTCCCTCCGCGCAAATCCCACTGAAATTATTCATATTGGTGGACAAGCTTCAGCAATCTCCCCCGCAGATAAATTTAGTGCCAAAATAACCCTTACCGCCAACGGCATCAGTCAGACTGTGACGGGACTAAAATCAAGTCAACTCAATGGGTTGACTGGTGGAGAACGGATGTGGTCTGTTCCCGCGACGGGTGGCACTTTTATTGATGCCTCAATCCAAGTAGATGTGAGCCATTTAGGATCGGGTCAATACCAGTATCAAACGGATACTGGGATCAGAGGAATAAGAGCTTGGACAAACCCTGACAACACCGTGACAGTTGCTGTATTAGGAACTACAGCTAACAGACAGGATAAATTAGTCGTTGTTAATGATAGCGATAGCGTTTTTGGGAGCGGGTGGAATGTTTCTGGTTTACAAAAAATAGTAGTTAATGAGGATAAATCTGTCCTGTTAATTGATGGAAATGGAACGCACCAAGTATTCTCCCTTCCTCTGGTACAGGCTGCCCCTAACACACCCCAGATTTATCTATCTGCGCCAGGAGATTATTCTCAACTCACACGTCTAGCTGATGGAACGTTCCAACGAACGATGAAGGATTTTACTCGTTATCAATTCAATGCCCAAGGATTGATGATAGCGGCTACCGACAGAGAGGGAAATACTACTCGCCATATCTATAACGCTAGCGGACAGATTCAACAAATCATCGATCCAGTTGGTTTGACCACTACTTTCAACTATACAGGGAATCGCGTTAGCAGTATTGTTGACCCTGCTGGTCGGATTACAACAATGGAGTACGACAGCCACGGCAATCTTGTATCTGTCACCGATCCTGATGGGAGTAAGAATCAATACGGCTATGATAGTCGCCATTTATTAACTAGTAGCATCGACAAAACCGGACAGGTTAAAACGGGGACTTACGATGAATTTGGACGGGCAAAAAGCGCGACTCGTGAAGATGGAAGTATCGTTCAAATTAATCCAATTGCCGTCCAAGGTTTGCGGAATGAGCAACAAACCACTAATTTGGCAGGTTTACCTACAGCCCAAATTTTTAAGCCTAACCCAATTTCCACCTATGTTGACGCTAATGGGAATACAGTTAGCAGCCAATTAGATAACAAAGGTCATGTCAGCACTAGTACCGATAGCATTGGTACAATTACAACCAACATCAGAGATACCGCAGGTAATATTACCCGTACGATCGATGGACAGGGCAACATAATTGATTACACTTATGACAGCAAGGGAAACTTAACGACAATTAAGGATATAATCCCCACCAGTATCTCTGCGTTACAACCTAGCTTCAGAGAAGCTGTGCCACTTTCCCTCCCCGCTCCAGGCGTTGCCAAAGTTGCAGCTACAGGAGATATCAATAAAGATGGTTATCTGGATATTATTACTACTGCTAACAATGGTAAGTTAAATGTTTTATTAGGCGATCGCACGGGTTTATTTACCAATACATATACTATCGATACTGCCCCATTTACTCAATCGAGTGTTATCAATCAACTAGAACTTAAAGATGTTAACAATGATGGACAATTAGATCTAATTGCTAACTTGCCGATCGATCAATACACGCCACCAGGTGGAGGTGGAGAAGTAATAGGACGAATAGGTAATCCGGCACTGTTAGATCCAGTCTTAGTATTTTTAAATCAAGGTGGAGGACAATTTTCCAGTGCTAATATTTTACCACTGTTGGCAAAATCAGATGGTTTTGTCATGGGTGATTTTAATGGCGATGGGAAGTTAGATATTGTTGTCAGATCTGATATTCGCTCCGCAAATATTGCTGAGGTTTATCCATTAGTATTATATGCTGGAGATGGAACGGGAAATTTCGTCGAGGAGTCGATCTCAATTCCAGGGATTGATGGCACCAGCCAATTTTATAATGGGTTTAACACGATTGCAGCCGACTTTAATGAAGATGGTAAAACAGAGTTAGTCTTTAGTCTGTTCGATCGTTTATCTGTCTATGCCTACGATAGTATTGGTAATTGGAGTGAGATTTATCGCGATACATCGAATTCAGGCGGTCGATTTACAGTTGGGGATCTTAATAATGATGGTAAATTAGATATTATTAGATCTAATTCCAACAAAATTCAACTATTGGCAGGAAACAATGACAATAGTTTTCAATCTCAAATTTTAAATATTCCTAATTTCAATTCTTCAGGATTTAGTCGGTTAGAAGTTGCTGATATAAATAGTGACGAGCGGCTCGAATTAGTTGCAACAACTTATAACTCTATCGAAATCTATAGTCTGGATGATAGTCAGCAATTATTTCAATTAAAATCACCGATCCAGATTAAATCTATTTCTGGAAATAACTATTTGAGAATGGCAGATATTGATGGAAATGGCAGTCTAGATTTACTCTTTGACTCCGTTTCTCCCTCTACGATTGGAGTCGTAAAAGATTTCTATAAAGATCCCCTGTCATCTACAACTTCCTACACCGTTCCTCGCACTAACAACGGCTATCCTAATACTCTTACCAAATCCTATACCTATGATTCTAAATTTAATCAACTTACCTCTGTTACTGACGAACTTGGACGAACAACTTCCTATTCTTTAGACTTAAATACTGGAAATGTGGTCAGAGCCAACCGACAGAGCCGACCAAATGGTGAAACTGTCAACACAAGTTATACTCACATCTTGCACCAATATATATGTATTAATGTTTTACGTAAATACATATATACTAAGTTGGGATCGGGACTAATTCCAATGCCATCCCCTGAGAGGCTAGTAGCTCTCGTTTACTCTCTATTTCTATCAGTAGCAAGCT
>JANMEL010000124.1:0-31015 GCA_031376885.1 Chamaesiphon sp. OTE_70b_metabat_96
ATTAATTATTCGTCAGAGCTATGGGTTTAAAAATTTCGATCTGATGAAACAGAAGTTATTAGCTTGCTTATTAAAATAATTTCCGCTCCGCTCCAATTATTTCAATAAGCAATGCTTATCACCATACCAGCGGGAGAGCCATATTTCTATTAGTAACAACCAAAGAGCGAAGTTTAATCTTTCTAAAGAGAGACAGCAAATCTCCCTCTTGTGAAAGAAGGCAGTTCGCATCTCGATTGGCTAGGATCTTTGGATATCAAAATCTAAATCCAAATGAAACTCAAACCGATCGAACAACAAGTTGTTGCCGTTGTGGGAGCCTCCAGTGGCATTGGACGAGAAACCGCGCTTGGATTTGCCAAACGACGGGCAAAGGTAGTGGTTTCAGCGCGCAGTGAATCGGGGTTGGCATCATTAGTCCAGGAAATAACCGATTTGGGTGGATCGGCGATCGCGGTTCCGGCTGACGTGTCGGATTTCGAGCAGGTGCAAAAGATCGCCGATCGCACGATCGAACATTTCGGGCATTTGGATACATGGGTAAATGCCGCTGGTACGGCAGTGATTGCTCCCTTCGAGCAAGTAACTCCAGCAGAGTTCAAGCGGGTAATCGAGGTGAATCTGATGGGTTCAGTGTATGGGGCGATGGTGGCAATGCCTTTGCTTAGACGCACGGGGCGAGGTGCGATTATCACGGTTACTTCAGTTGAAGCTCGTCGATCGATGCCACTTCAAAGCTCTTACTCTGCATCAAAACATGGGCTAGAAGGCTTCATGGATTCGTTGCGATCGGAGCTAAAGCATGAAGGATTTCCCATCAGTATTACCAACATCATGCCCTCAGTAATTAATACCCCCTTTTATAACAAGGCGCGGACAAAATTGGGTGTCAAACCGACAGGAGTGCCGCCATACTATCAGCCAAGTCTAGTTGCTGACGCAATTTTACACGCGGCGGAATATCCCACCCGCGACACGATCGTTGGCGATGTCGGGCGCGTAGTCGATATTCTCCAAAAGATCGCTCCAGACTTCACTGATACCCTCGTCGGTGCGATCGCAATTCCCGGACAACGCACCGACACGATTAAAGCCGTAGACGACCCCAATAATCTCTTTGAACCGATCGAAGGATACAACACCACGACTGGAGACTTTACAGACAAGACGATTCCCAGTTTCTTGGACTGGTTCGATCTCCATCCAGCAATGAAATGGGGCACCGGAGCCGCACTAGCAGTACTAGCTCTAATCGCTGCCAATATCTTGCCGGACATGGATTAGTAACAAGACACTCCAGCAATTAAAATCATAGGCGTTGTACAGTACCTCCTATTCGGTCAAGCATCTTTTTATCCCACAAACCAACAAGGCGGTCGGTTTCAGCAATCCAACCGTCTCAAACAACCTATGCTTTGAGGGGGGGGTTCGGGGGGGGGGACACTCCCCCAACCCGACGGGGGGTCTGGGGGTCGGAACCCCCAGATCCGGGTTCTCTCTTCACTAATAACAATCGCCACCCACCAATATTTGTCAAGTTTTAAAAATTAATTAAAAGGTAATTAAAATGGAAACCCAATTAACTAGTAATAAGAATAATTCACCCGAAAATTTTAGCGATACCGAACGGTGGGGATCGCTAATTTCCGGCGGTGCGCTGGTGTTAGCCGGATTGAGTCAGCGTTCCTTGCGCGGTGCTTTGATGGCGATCGCAGGTGGCACTTTAGCCTATCACGGTATCGCCGGACAGAAAAGTGTGCAAGATACAGTGACGGAAGCAACTGGACTCAACAAGCCCTTACGGGTCGAAAAAACCGTAACGATTCAGAATAAGTCACCCGAAGAACTTTACCAGTTCTGGCACAATTTTGAGAACTTACCGACATTTATGAAGCACCTCAAATCAGTAACTGTGCTGAATGATACGGCGGTCAGTGAGCGTAGCCGAACTGCTCATTGGGTGGCAAATGCACCGCTGGGTAATAGCGTTGAATGGGATGCCGACATCATTAACGATCTCGAAAATCAGTTAATTAGCTGGGCATCAGTTCCAGGTGCAAATGTCGAAAATTCCGGCTTTGTCCGCTTCAAAGCTGCACCTCCAGGACGCGGTACCGAAGTCAAAGTGGTACTTGAGTATAGCGTCCCTGGTGGCGTGCTCACCGCCGCGATCTCCAAGCTATTCGGCGAAAACCCCGAACAGCAGATTGGCGACGATCTCCGCCGCTTCAAGATGCTGATGGAAACAGGCGAATTTGCTACTACAGAGGGTCAATCTTGTGGAGCGCGTGTCTAATTACCTCTTAGAGGTTGTTTGAAAAGTATACGGGTGGCACTCGAAAACCCTAGAAGATCCCCCCAGCCCCCCTTAAAAAGCCTACCGTGTGTACACAAGTCGGCTAGAGTTCGTTTTAGGTTGATTTACCCCTCCCCTTTACACTCATTGCTCAGATCCGTTGGTATTTCTTGTGCTAAGAAAACCCGGATCTGGGGGTTCCGACCCCCAGACCCCCCGTCGGGTGGGGGAGTGTCCCCCCCCGAACCCCCCCTCAAAGCATAGGTGGTTGGAGACGGTGGGTTGGATGTGCGACCGCTTTGTTGGTGTGTGGGATGCAGATGTTGTTGAGAGAATCGCAAAATCCGTCTCAGGAAAACTTGTGTATACACGGTAGCTTTTTAAGGGGGATTTAGCGGTGTTTTTATTCTGGGGGAACCCCAGAATAAAAAAACGACAAGACAGGGGGATTTTCTAGGTTTGCGAGTAACAAGACTGACTTGAAAAACACCTTCTTATAGATATCCATCAGGCTACAAGATCGATTCGCCATTCGCGACGCTACGCGAACGAATCCAAAATCTAAACCACCATCAATATAGGGACAAATTACGATGAGAGCAGTTTGCTGGCAAGGTACTAATAAAATTCAGGTAGAAACAGTTCCAGATCCCAAAATCCTCAATCCCCGTGATGCGATCGTCCGCATCACTACCACAGCGATTTGTGGCTCCGATCTGCACTTGTATAACGGTCTAAACCCCACCATGAAAAAAGGGGATATCCTCGGTCATGAATTTATGGGCGAGGTGGTGGAACTGGGGCGTAAAGTTACTAATGTCAAAATTGGCGATCGAGTCGTAGTACCATTTACGATTTCCTGTGGCTCCTGCTTCTTTTGCAGTCGGGAAATGACCTCATTGTGCGATAATTCCAACCCTAATGGGTGGCTGGCGGAACAAGTGATGGGTCACTCACCAGCGGGACTAATGGGGTATTCGCATCTGTTGGGTGGCTATGCTGGCGGTCAAGCTGAGTATGCCCGCGTGCCGTTTGCCGATGTCGGTTTATTCAAGATTCCCGACGGCTTAACTGACGAGCAGGTCGTATTTTTTACCGATGTTTTCCCCACTGGCTATATGGCCGCCGAAAACTGTAATATCCAGCCTGGAGATACCGTCGCGATCTGGGGTTGTGGCCCCGTGGGTCAATTTGCGATCCGCAGTGCCTTTATGCTTGGTGCCGAGCGGGTAATTGCGATCGATCGCGTCCCCGAACGCTTGGCGATGGCCAAGGCTGGCGGGGCGGAGGTACTCAATTATGAAGAAATTGAAGTCGGCGAAGCCCTCAAAGAAATGACGGGCGGACGCGGCCCCGATTCGGCGATGGATGCTGTCGGTATGGAAGCGCACGGGATGGGGTTAGAAGGCTTTTATGACAAAGCGATGATGGCAGTTAAGCTCGAAACCGATAACCCCACCGCACTACGTCAAGCGATCGTCGCCGTCCGTAAAGGTGGTAGCGTTTCTGTACCTGGTGGTTATAATGCCTTTGTTGACAAAATCCCGATGGGTGCGTTTATGAATAAAGGCTTGACGATGAAATCGGGACAGACTCACGTTCACAAGTACCTGCAACCCTTACTCGATCGAGTTCAAAATGGCGATATCGACCCGACATTTATCATCACTCACTCTCTCCCCCTGGAGCAAGCCCCCCACGGCTACGAAATCTTCAAGCATAAAAAAGAGAGCTGTATCAAGGTCGTACTCAAACCAGGTCAGATCGAGCGACCATTGGCAATACCGATCGATAGCCCAATCTATTAGGATTTGAGGCTGAGTTAACCATAGCACTAGGAATGAGGATTAAATAACTTGCGTAGGTTGGGTTTTCTCCAAAGGAGACGCTACGCGTTGGCAACGCCTGCGCTTTACGCTCACGCGGGCTGCTACCCAACCTACAGATATATGGCAACCGCCAGGGCGGTTAGGACATCTATAGATGCTTCCGCTCTGGCGGAGGCTACGCCAACAAACCATTAGTAGGTCAGCTTTCCCAAACTGACCCCTCTCTTGAAAAGGTGCTCTACTTGGGGAGACCCCAAGACCGCACTTTTCGCTGTCCCCTGACCTCTGACCCCTGCTATATGTATCTCGATCGGTTCACGATTCGATCGCTCGATCGACACAACATCCCCAACTTCTAATCATATAGAAGTCGGGGATAAGTTGTGCTCTTTTCCAATATTTCAATCCCTGTCAGGAAACAAAATAATTCAGCTATTAACTACTGACGACCGCTCTGATAGGAAGTTTAGTTCCCCGTCAGTAGTATTTAAGTGGAGGACGCGACAAAAACTCCACACTAGTTAGTTATTCTATTGGTTCAAGAATATAATAAAATGACAATTTTAGTACTATTTTTTAACTGTCCACCAACTTACCGTCGCTCTCCTTCAGTTGATAGTAATAGGTCACAGCGATATAACCCCCATCCAGTAAATACAATGAAATAGCTCTTGCAACCTTCAGAAAATAAATTATCTCTCAGTTGCTTGCCCCTTGAATTAATCTTAGCTAATCCGATCGCCATATTAAATCATCCAAAAGGATGAGTTTTTCAACAAATTAAGTTTGGTATGATTAGTTATCGGATTGTACGCTGAAATAGAGACTTTCTTTGAGACGATCGCGTTTCTAGATCTCGGAGCTGCTGCTGTTGTTGATTAAATTCCTTCTATTCGAGACTCAATAATTGGTCGCGATCGGAATGCATATCCCATTGAGTTTCAGCCAAAAGAAATAGATTTCCTGCCGTAACAATCCCTGTCCACAAGAATTGCCAAGTAGGGACATATTGCAACAGAGCAATCGCGCCGAGATGGATGAGGCTACTCACCAAAAATGCATGAGACTTTAGACCCCAAGCGGTGATGACATAACCGATCGCACTAACTCCCAACCAGATCGAGCACAGATGCGGCAATACCACCCATCCACCGCCAAGAATGCCCCAATCAGTCAATAACACACCACCAATAGTCAGCCCTATCCAAGCATATACTAACCATCGCAATCGCTCCACTGTCACCCAATACCAAGTCAGATGGTAGGTACTCCAAGCACCGATTAACGTCAAAATCGACCAGACGATCGCCTGATCTGCCCAACCCACAGTCAGAAACTGCGCTGTTGAAAAAATCACCGCAGTAATTACGCCCCACAAAATGAAAACTTGGTCGATGCGGGTATAAAAACTCGAAAATAGTCTATAGTCTTTGATTTGAATGTGGATATGGAGCAACCCTTCAAGATCTTGTAAATCCAAAGCGTGTTGTTTGCGTTGGAGAATCGGCGAGACGGTGCTAAAAGCAGTCATTAAACTTCCTGCGAAAGTCAGGGGATAGGGGATAGGGGATAGGGGATAGGGGATAGGGGATAGGGAATAGGGGATAGGGAATAGGGGGAACTTTAGATGAAAATAATACTAAAAAAGATTGTATTGTTACTTTCGCAGGAGGTCTATTATATCGGGATTACTGAATATTTGGCTAGATCCAACCTCGATTTGGTGGATATTTTAGCTCAGGTATGTCTAACTATAAAGCTAATCTTTAGTTATTGCTAGTTATGATAATTTGTTTTCTCAAAATAATTAAATCTCGTTGGCATAGCCTCTCGTGAGAGAATCGGATCTCCAAAAGGGTCGATATCGGCAATTACGTCCAGTAGAGAATTTTGGCATTGGGGAATCGGCGGGCTAATTCCCGATCGAAAAAGCCGCGCAACTCTTTCATAACATCCTTCTCATAGACATATTTAGTCCCACCAAACTTGTTGCGTTTGGCTGTGCGAGTAGACTCATCCATCTCTAATTTGGTCTGAGGATACCATTTCAAGATAGTTTCCTTAGAACCTGGTGTAAAGCGGTGCGAAATCAGCTCAAATGTCAAATCGCAATCAAAATCCAATACTGTCTCGATCGAATCCAACAACTCACCATAGTGCAATTGCCAATCCTCAATCGGCATAATCGGCGCAATTACCAACCCAATCGGATAGCCACCGCCACCGCGATCGGCAGGCAAAGCCAACTTCCGCAATGCCTGCAACCTGGCCTGTACGGTAGCTGTACCGCCCTCAAGCCGCAAGGAGACAGGTGCAGCATTAACACTAAACCGACAGCGCGTACGTCCGTTATGGGGCAAATCTAGCAGGGAATCCACCCCATCAAATTTGGACACCCAGCGCAAATATCCATCCTCGCGGGTACCAAAGTAGCGGATGCATTCTGCCAGACTACCAGTTAAATGCTCGATGCCTAGAGGATCCGTATAGCAACTAACTTCAAAGCTGGTAGCTTCACCAGCACGTTCGTACGCTGCCAAATTTGCCAAAGTCTGCGGCAGATTGGCAAATGCCCGAATTACGGGCGGCCCCTGAAGACTACCTGCTAAATAACAGTACTGACAGTGAGCCGGACACCCTTGAGCAAGGTGAAATTGCCAATCTGCTGAGGGGGGGATCGGGCTGAGTTTGAAGCTACTCGGAGGGGCTGTGACCACAGCTAGAGTGCGTTTGGCAATTTGATAAGTTTCGCGCTCATTCTCCCCCCGTAATCCAGTGAGGCGGTTGTGGGCGAGGATTTCAATGGGTAAATTTAAGGACTCAATCCGTGCCAATATCTGCTGTCCCCAAGGTTCTGCCATGGCCGCAGGTGTAAACAATACTTGCTCTGGCATCCAGAGTTTAGTTTTGGTTGAGAATATTAGTTCGGGAAGTGTAGACTCAATTGAGATCGGCAAAATAATTATAATTTATACGATTTTTGTGACTACTTATAGTTTGACATTTCTCGCGACGATCGATTAGGGGTCAGACTTACCGAAAGGCGGGCGGAAAGCCCCCCGATTCATCGGTGGGGATGAACGCTGCTGCGGCTTTAGCAAGCGAGCTTTTCGGGGGAAGCTTCCCCCGAAAACGTCGCGCCGCCTAAAAGCGTAGATTAAGCCAAGCCAACGGCGTAGGCGCGGCTTTAGCCGCATAAGTTATACAAAGCTCTTCTATATATTTATTGTTGCCTTAGATAGCTCAATGCTATATAATATATTTATGAGTACTAAATATAAATCTAACAACAATATAACTTATTCCTGTAAGTATCATGTCATTTGGTGTCCAAAGTACAGACGGAAGGTGTTGATCCACGATGTTGACATTCGGCTTAAAGAAATTATCAAAGCTGTATGTGATGAATTCCAAGCTGAACTAATCGAACTTGAGGTTATGCCCGATCACGTTCATCTCTTAGTCGAATGCGATCCTCAATTCGGAATTGCCAAACTAATTAGGTATATGAAAGGGCGTTCTTCGCGATTGCTTCGACAAGAGTTTCCTTGGCTGAAGAGTCGCCTACCAACGCTTTGGACAAATTCTTATTTTGTCTCAACTGTTGGCGGTGCCCCTATTGCAGTAATCAAAAAATATATCGAGGATCAGAAAAGTGTCTAACTATGGTTGTCAACAAATATTGATTAGTCCAGATTCGATTCTTAGAGCAATTCTAGAATTTATCTGTGGAGAGTCCGCAAAGCTTGGTAATTGCGGAACATATTATTCTCGTCAATTGTATTTTAAGACTGGATTAATTCCAACTAAATATGACCTTCATCGAGAGTTATCCATTAACCCACATTATAAGGCTCTCCACTCACAGGTTGCTCAACAATGTTTGACAACTATCGCTGAATCTTTCAAGTCTTTTATTGGGCTACTGAAAGGAATCAAAAATACTGGACGGGTCTCCCGCCCATCTGGTACTGTAACTCAGAAACCTCGATTACCAAACTACCGAAAAGGTGGATTAGCTTTAATCACATTTCCTAGTCAAGCTGTCAAACTCAAGCCAGAAGGTCTAAGATTTCCACTAGGCAGCAAAGTCAAAGCATGGTTTAGATTAGATGCTTTCTATCTACCAATGCCCTCAAACTTAGATTTTAAAACGATTCGAGAGTATCGAATTCTACCTCGCAATGGTTGCTTTTATCTAGAGCTAGTTTATAAAACTGAAGATGTCCAGGCAGACGTAGACTTATCTAAAGCATTGATGATCGACCACGGAATGAACAACTGGTTAACCTGTGTCAGTAACACTGGAACTAGTTTTATCATCGATGGTCTGCACCTTAAATCTATCAATCAGGGCTATAACAAGCGTGTTGCTCATCTAATGGAAGGCATGGCTAATGGTTATTGGTCTAAGCGATTAGAGCGGTTAACCGAAAATCGTAATCGGACGATGCGAGATGCCATCAACAAAGCTGCTCGAAAGGTAATTAATCATTGCTTGGAGAACAACCTTGGTACTGTTGTATTTGGTTGGAATAAAGGTATGAAAGATGGTGCCAATATGGGAGCTAAGACCAATCAAAAGTTCGTCCAAATTCCTACTGGCAGACTCAAAGATCGTATTGCCGGGCTATGCGAACAATATGGCATTAAGTTTGTAGAAACTGAAGAATCCTATACGTCCAAAGCATCATTTGTCGATCTCGATCTGCTACCTACGTTCGGCAACTGGGCGGGTGACCCGACCAGTGAAAAACCTGAAGGGTGGGCACCAAGTGGCAAACGAATTAAGCGTGGATTGTATACAACTGCTTTGGGTTGGTTGATTAATGCCGACTGCAACGGTAGTGCAAATATTGGTCGAAAAGTAGCGACAATACTAGGACTAGATCTTAGTGGAGTCGGTAGAGGGTCTTTGTCTTCCCCTTTGAGAGTCCCTTTGTGGTCTTAGTCAAGAATCCCCCGCATTCATGCGTGGGGAGTTTCAAGGATATCCTGACTCGCATTTAACTAATACCAAATCCGCTTCGCAAACCCTTCTTTCGCGCCCTTTAACCCCTCTCCCCCTCCCCCCCTCTCCCCTACCCCCTACCCCCTTTCATCCTTAGGAATACCTCGATTTTTTAAATATTGTACTTATGACAGAGTTCTTTGCTAACTAGCTTGGATAGATTGGTAGGCAGTTAAGCTAACGATTTAGATCGGTAGTCCGATATTTTTAGCTAACACCAGAGCCAAATCATCCAGCTAGTAAATAACGGAGTTCAAACTCATGAAAAAATCATCTTCGCTCATCCTCATCACTGGTACCATCTTTGCTACCATTGCTTCACTTGCAACGATGACTCCCCCCACTGTCGCTCAAACAACTACCCCCAATACAGGTACTCAAGAGCAGCGTACCACGACTACATCCGAACGCAACGATGACAACTCAGGTCTATGGGGATTGGCTGGCTTAACTGGGCTGCTCGGATTCATGGGACGACGGAAAGAAGAAGATCGTACTAATATGCCTGCCTACCGCGATCCTAACGTTCGGTAGTTTTGGCGAAACGGCAGGGAATCTACCACCCTAAAGTGATTAGGTTGGAAAACACGATTTGTTTGCCTGAAACCGATTAATTGGTGGTAAGGCATGACAAATCTAACGATCGACAAAACTCAAGTATTCAATTTGATAGATGGTTAGTCCGAAAAATTATTTTAAAATATCAGGTGATAAATAAGCCTTTGTAGGGTGGGCACTGCCCAACAGCTAGGTTTCCCCATAATCTATTTTATAAATAATTGCACCTACCTACTTAGATTAATTTATCCAAACCATTCGTTGCCAAAGCCTCTCGGAACAATAATCTTATGGAAACTAATCCTCAGCCCAAACCGCCATTTCAAGAAACTAATGAAGACACCCCTGAAATTGGGGGAGGACTCCATGTGATTGAGTATTGGGCAGAGAAAACACTATCGCCCCAAGGCTCAAAGCTGTGGAAAACGCTACTCCACAAAAGTGCTTGTCTGTCTTGCTCTTGGGGCACAGGCGGACAAAAAGGCGGATTTACTGATGAAACAGGTGAAAAACTCCAACGCTGTATGAAAAGTGTGGAGGCGATTTCTGCGGAAATTCAGCCAGGATTATCGACACATTTCTTCGATACAAATCCGATCGCCAGACTGCGCCAATTATCTTCACTAGAAGCTGACAAGTTAGGTAGATTGAGCTTTCCAGTGATTTTGCGATCGGGTAGTTCTCACTATGAGCGAATTTCTTGGGATGAGATTTATTCGATCGCAACTACTGCATTTCAAAAAGATCCAGAGCGAATCGCTTCCTATAGTTCTGGGCGGGGTTCCAATGAAGCCGCCTTTTTATTGCAACTAATGATGCGAACTCTTGGTTCTAATAATCTCGCAGACTGTTCTGATTTGTGTCATGCACCTTCGACTACCGCTCTAAATGAGATGTTTGGAACTAATACTTCGATCGTCAGTTTGGAGAGCTTAAAAGAAGCTGACTGTGTGGTATTAGCGGGGGCAAATTCGCCCTCAAATCATCCGCGCTTGATGAATGAGCTGATTAAGATCCGCGATAAAGGTGGCAAAGTAATTATCATCAATCCCGTGATGGAAATTGGGCTGGTAAAATTCGGCTCCCCCGCATTTCCCGTCAAATCGCTGATTCCTGGCTCGGATATTGCCGAGCTTTATCTCCAACCGATTCCAGGTAGCGATGTTGCCTTATTCGTCGGCATTCAAAAAGCACTCATGGGGCAAGGTAGAATCGATCGAGCCTTCCTCCAAGCACATACCCAAGGCTGGGAAGCTATCCTCGCCCAAGCCCAAGCGACTTCCTGGGAAACTATTACTACCACCTGCGGAGTCTCCCGCACCGAAATCGAAACCGCCGCCACCATCATCGGTACCTCGAAGCGAGTCGTATTTGGCTGGGCGATGGGAATTACCCAACAGACTAACGGCGTAGATAACGTCTACAGTATCGCCAACACCGCATTAGTCAGCGGCAATGCTGGCAAAATGGGAGCCGGAGTCATGCCCGTGCGGGGGCATTCCAACGTCCAGGGCTTTGGTTCGATGGGCGTGACGGTGAAACTCAAAGCTGAGATTAAGCAAGCCTTGGAGCGGCTATTAGGGCGACCTCTGACACTACCCAAGGGCTATCACACCCGCGATTTGATTGAAGCCGCCGAAGCAGGGAAGGTAGATAGCCTGCTCTGTGTCGGCGGCAATATCTATGGAGCTAATCCCAATTCAGCCCAAGCGAAACAAGCTTTGGGCAATATTGATACGATTATTTATCTAGCCACCAAACCCAATATCGGACATTTTAATGGACTCGCGAAAACTAACACGATTATTATTCCCGTGTTAAATCGGTTCGAGCATCCATATAAAACGACGACGGAATCGGGCAATAACTTTGTGCGGCTCAATGATGAAGGTGAAACTCATTTAAAAGATGCCGATTTGGTTGGGGAAGTCGAGTTTATTACTAAGTTGGCACATAATCTACTCGGAGATGCGCCGATTCAATGGCGCAAATTGCAAGATCCTCATTATGTCCGACAACTAATCGCTCAAACTATCCCAGGTTATGAAAAAATCGCCACTATTGATGAGACAGAGGAAGAGTTTATTATTTCTGGACGGATTTTAACTGAACCTCATTTCAAAACACCGTCAGGGAAAGCAAATATGTTTGTGACACCTTTACCCAATCTTACTTTGCCAAAAGCTGAAGAATTTGGGATTGAGGCATCTACAAAGAGTCTAGTTCTTGCCCTAATGACCGGACGCAGTTATTCCCAACACAATACAGTAGTCTATAAAATTGGCGACCATTATCGCGGGATGCCCCATCGAAACTGTATTTTAGTCAACCGAATCGATGCCGAAAAAATTGGTTTAGCAGCACACGATCGCGTCACAGTACAAGGAGATGCAGGTAAATTAGACAACGTAGAAATCATCTATGGTGCAGTACGATCGGGTGCAGCGTTGATGTTTTATCCAGAAGTGAATGTCATTTTCAAAGCAAAAATAGAACCGCGATCGGGTACCCCTGCTTATAAGCGCGTGCCTGTAGCAATCTACCGCAATAAATAAACAATATTGGAGATTTAAGTCTGTATTTGAGACTCATAAGGAACAAGAAATATTGGATTAGTAACAATAATTGACGTTTCAAGTTACCCATTTTTAAAGGTTTAATCTAATGACATCACCAACTCCTCTACACGGCACAGAACTAATTGCTTGTGCCCAAGCAAATGCAAAAGAAGAAATTGCGATCGCCGCACGGCAGTGTGGGTACAGCGATGATATCAACACTTTCCAGCGCGAGTTAGCGAGTGCCTTAGAGCATATTGGGATCAAAAATAAAGACTTTGACGATTTGCTTAAAATAGTTGGAGTTAAGCCAGGATCGGGAATTGAAGTTGCACCTGGCGGATCGACATCAACCGAGTTGTAAGTTTTTAAACAAATGAAAATTTAACGATCTTAGATTAAATCCTTATTCCTTAATTAGGTTGTACAAATAAACGATCGATATTCATTTTGGCAGACTTGACTGACGATCGACAATCTTTCGATCGACCGACATAAATACTGATTTCTTAGTCTAAAATCAACAATCAAACCTCATCAAAATAATTAGAGCAATGAAAATAACTACCCAAGTATCTGAATTAAATCCCCCAAATATCACGCCTTCTGTAAGCACAACTATCACTGGTATCTTATTCTTAATGCCGCTATCTTTGTTTTTACTGGGTTTATTCACAGGCGTAATTAATCCTTAGCAGACTGTTCGATCGACTATCATCATTCCCTCAGGTAGGGTAATGAGGGTTTAATAGAACGATATGAGTATTGATGAAATTATTTAATTAAGATAAATGAACGAAAGATCGATCGTAACTCAGTCAAATAGCCCAGGTTATTACAATCATGATATTTCTGGACTAGATCTAACTTTATCGGCAGCGATCGGCATGAGTACTTTGAGTACGATCGCCGTTCTTGTTTATGTTAGTAGGTCAAAGAAACAACAGGATTTACTCCCGCCCAAACCGCCGCAAGCTATGTGCGAGGGTTGTAAATATTTTAACGATAACCAGTTTCTTCGATGTGCTCTTCATCCAACCAATGTACTCACCACAGAATCAGTTGACTGTATGGATTATACATCGAAAACTAAATTAAAACAATTTGGAAAATTGCAAAAAGTATTGCTCTCAATCCAGAAAATCTTTCTCTAATCGATCGATCGAAAAATAACTAATGTCTATGATGCGAGGAACTATTGTATGCAACCAGATTATCTGATTATCGGCAGTGGTTTATCAGCTTTGACCTTTGGTGCTTTGATGGCAAATGCTGGTAAAACTGTCCAAATCCTCGAAGCTCACGAGCATCCAGGCGGATTTGGGCACACATTTACAATGGCCAAAAAGTACACCTTTAACGCTCAATTTCACTACGTTTGGGATTGTGGTGAAGGGCAAACAGTTAATAAGGTGCTCAAAAAACTCGGATTAGATCGGGAAGTAACCTTTGAGCGATACGATCCAAATGGTTTCGATCGGATGCGAATGCCCGGATATAAAATGGATATTCCTTCAGATCCAGAAGAACTGATTTCGCGACTATCTGGATTATTTCCCGACCATTCTCACAAAATTCGTCAATTTGTAAATGAAGTCGAAAAAACAGGCGCAGGCTTAAAAATAGCCGCGCCACCACTGAAACCGCTCGAACTCCTCAAGCACCCTCAGCAAGCTTTCAGTGCGGTCTCTAACATCAATAATACCCTTCAGGATGTATTTGACAAATTCCAGCTTCCTCAAGCCGCCCAGACCCTTTTAGCCCTGCAATGGCTGGATTTTTTACTACCACCAAACCAACTTTCTTTCTTTGCGTGGGTAGCATTATTTAGAGGTTATCAAGCAGGGGCATTTTACCCAACCCAGCATTTTGAAGATGTAATTAATTCATTGGTGAAGACGATCGAATCAAATGGTGGACAAGTATTACTCAACCATGAAGTCATCAATTTTAGACTTACAGATAAAACGGTGACGGGAGTTGAGGCGATGAATCTCGCCACTCATCAAACCGCAGAATTCACAGGCGATACGGTAATCTGTAATATCGACCCTCAACGCGCCGCCAAAACGATCGGATTAGAAAAGTTTTCTAAAGCTGTACGCCAGAAACTTGACTATAAATATTCGGCATCTAACTACATGGTCTATTGTGTTGTCAAAGATCTCGATTTACGAGACTACGGCTTTGGCAAGTGGAATGTCTCACATACCGGACATGAAAGTCTGAATGAAGCCTTCGCCCAAATGTACGATCGACATGATTATTCTAATCCAAGTTTTGCCATCACTACGCCGACATTATTGACAGAGGCGAGTCGAGATTGTCCGCCAGATTGTCAGATTGTCGAATTTCTAACTGTTGCTAATTATGCCTACTTTAAGCAATTACGCGATCGCGATGTTAAAGCTTACAGGCAGAAAAAACAAGAGATTTTAGACTCGATTCTCGATGTGGTGGAGAAACATTATGTGCCAAATTTTCGGCAGCATCTGGTGTTTGAGATTACAGGTAGTCCGACTACGAATGAACGCTATTGCTGGTGCCCTGAAGGAAATTCTTATGGTTCGATTTTGACTCCGCGCAATATGGGTTTAGGGCGATTGAATCATGAAACTTCACTAGATAAGTTCTATTTCTGTAATGCGTCATCTGGCTACCCAGGTTTTGCACCAACAATTTGGACGGGGGCATTGTTGTATCAACGATTGTCTGGAGATGTGGTCTTGGGTTGAATAATTTACGCACTAAGGTTTGTTTGAGTTGTTGCGTATATCTACCCACCCCGCCCTGTCGGGAATCACCCCGACTTTGAGGGGATTTTCGCATTTCATAACATCAATAATTTCAGGAGTAAAACTATGGAAATTGCAGTAATTGGTGGTGGCGCGAGTGGGATGGTATCAGCTTATTTACTCGACAAACAAGGGCATGATGTCACCGTATTTGAACGACAACCGATGTTGGGCGGACATATTCGGACATTGAATAAAAACGTGAAACCGGATCGATCGGATTGTACCGAAATTCTTGAAGGTGGCGTGCTGGAATTTCCAACTGCATTTACAGATTTTATCGCGTTGATGAAAGAATTGGATGTGGAACTAGAGCCTGTAAGTGTTGGTTCAGGCATGTTTTTTAATCATGGCGATCGATTTTTATCATCCGTCATTACCGATAACAACTTTTCAGGTATTCACCGTCTCATCGAACATTTACGCTTCGATACTCTTTATGCACGTTCTGCTAGCTTGTGGTTGAGAATCCAACTTGCTAATCTGCAAAATCTAGCAGATATTCCCCTATCTGCATATCTCAAAAGTTCGAGTATTCGCGATACCTGGCTGAAATTGCTAGTGATGTATAGTTACTCGATTCCGTTTGAATTAATTGATGATTTTCCAGCAGAATTAGCGATTCCAACTTTACGTGCTTATATTGCGACTAATTGGGTTCGGGTGAAAGGTGGCGTGTATACTTATATCGAAAAAATCTTAGCGCGATTTAAGGGCGAGATTGTACTTGGGGTCGAGATCGATCGAATGATTAGAAGTATAGATGGTGTCAAAATTATGCTATCTACAGGTAAAATTCATGAGTTCGATCGAGTTGTATTTGCCACACCTCCAGATCGAGTACTGGCACTATTAGGCGATCCAACTACTACCGAAATCAAAAGATTTTCTGATTGGAAAGCTAATCACATCACTAGCATAGTTCACCAGGACGCTTTGATGTACGATCGCTTTGGCATTCATAAACCCTCAGAATTTGATTTCTTTCAAACAGATACTCGCTGGGGCTATAACGGCTATCTAAATCAGCTTTGTGACATCTCATCGCCACCGCATTATTTCTTATCATTCCAACTAGAAGAATTAATTGCACCAGAGCAAATTATTCACACTCAAGCACATCACACTCCGATGTACACGACTGAATCCTTCCGCTACCGCGATGAAGTGGTTGCCACCAATGGCGAAAATCACACCTATCATGCGGGAGCCTATCTTGGTGATGGTTTGCATGGTGGAGCGATTACCTCTGCTGTCAGAGTCGCCAAATTAATTGGCGTGAGTCAAGATATTTCCTCAGTCGAAAGCAAACGGGAGCAGATTTCATTTACATAGATCGGATCTATTCAACTATGCAATGCTTTCCTCATAAAATCCTCACAATCTTAGCTTAGGATCGAAGTAGATCGATCGGCATTGCAAAATAGATAATTATTACAATGCAACTCATTGGAGAACTGTGATGTCAAAAGAGAAAAAAACTAAAAAAGAAGTCAAAAAGCCCAAAGCACCAACGGATGAAACCAAGAAGGAAAAGAAAGATCCCAAGCGGTATGACTCCAAGCCATGAAATCTAACCAAAATCCACAAAGGCAAACAGCGACTCCCGCCTGCTGAATATTAATGTTTTATAGTCAGGATGAGAATTAAAAAACTATTTTTCACGAAAATTTTTATGCAGAATAAAATTGAACTAACTAAGTCTGTTCCCCAAGAGCGATGGGGCGAATTCTTTGACCAGTTTGTCGATGCACCTACTGAAATCTTCACCGGACAGAGTGAAAGCGGACGAATGTTAGCGGTGTGGATTAATGACGCTGCTGGGACAAAAACATTAGTTAAGTTACAACCAGTAGAATCATAGCCATATGTGCGGCTGGCTCTAGACATAGCGTAAAACTCGATCGAATCCCTGACTTCTTTGTCAAGTCGGCGATCGTCAAAAGCGAACAAACCACAAATTTGGAATATACACTAATGAAGACTAACGCCTATGCAGCTCAAACCGCTACGACTCCACTCGCACCATTCAATATTCAACGTCGCGATGTCGGGCACAATGATGTTCAGATCGACATTCTCTATTGCGGCGTGTGCCATTCGGACTTGCATACCGTCCGCAGTGAATGGCAGGGTACCACTTATCCCTGCGTACCCGGACATGAAATCGTCGGACGTGTCGTAAAAGTTGGCAAAGATGTCCACAAATTTAAAGAAGGCGATCCCGTTGGGGTGGGTTGTATGGTCGATTCCTGCCGCACCTGTGCCAACTGCAAAGACGATTTAGAACAATTCTGCCCAGACACAGTATTTACCTACAACTCTCCCGACACACATTCTGGCGGCATTACCTACGGGGGCTACTCCGAGAGCATCGTCGTCGATAAAGCATTTGTGTTTACAATTCCCAAGCATTTGGATCTTGCCGCCACCGCTCCACTGCTTTGTGCTGGAATTACCACTTATTCTCCATTGCGCCACAACAATGTCAGTAAAGGCCAAAAAGTTGGTGTTGTCGGACTCGGTGGATTAGGTCATATGGGGGTGAAATTAGCCAAGGCTCTCGGAGCACATGTGATTGTCTTCACTACTTCGGCGAATAAAGTCGAAGATGCACTGCGGCTAGGTGCCGATGAAGTCGTCAATTCCAATCATGCAGACGAGATGAAAAAACACCTCAATAGTTTCCACTTCATTCTCGATACCGTGTCCGCGCAACATGACATCAATGCTTACTTGCTGTTATTAGGGCGCGATGGCAACCTCACCCAAGTCGGCGTACCGCCCAAACCGCTTGCTCTAAACGTCAGTAGTCTCATCTATGGTCGCCGCAGTCTCAGCGGCTCCCTCATTGGCGGCATCAAAGAAACTCAGGAGATGCTGGATTTCTGCGGCAAGCATAACATCACCGCCGACATCGAACTGATCCCGATCCAGAACATCAATGAAGCTTACGATCGATTGGTCAAAAGCGACGTAAAATACCGCTTCGTCATCGATATGGCATCGTTAACACCTAAAACTTAGCTAATTATATTGGGAACGGCTAAATACTGGACTTTTCAGATTGAGAAGCACGGGGGACAGATCCCCGACTTCTCGGAGAAGTCGGGGATCTTGCGTAATTCTAAGAAGTCCAGTTTTTAAGCATTCTTAGTATAGCTCTTGACAGCTCACACCAGAATGACTAACTAGTGCGAGCAAGATCTGAGCTACCCAGTCTCCAATTTTGAGGATTGAGTAGCCGACGATCGAACCGTCGGATCTATCATAGTCTAGGCATTGAGAATAAATTTCTCGATCGCCGCAGCAACACCATCATCTGAGACACTAGGTGCTACCCAGTCGGCGAAAGACTGTACCTCGGTGGGAGCGTTACCCATCGCGACACCGATTCCCGCATAGGCGAGCATTTCCACATCGTTATAATTGTCACCGATCGCCAGGACATTTGCGGCAGTGATGCCGAGTAGCTCTTTGGCGATATAATCGATCGCACTGCCTTTATTTACACCAGCACTAGTAGCTTCGAGAAATATCGGTGCAGAGGTAGTCAGATGTACATCGTCTTGATGATAGCGTTGGCGGAGATCGAGGAGCAAGCTATTAATCAAGTCTACATCTTCGCACATGGCGAGAACTTTAGTTGGTCGATCGGTCAGGGCGGTGCGAAGATCTCCCACAGGATAGGCGGGAATGCCACTGCGTCCGACGTATAATTCGGTATCGGGATTGAGATCGCGAACGTAGAGATTGTCATCGCGATAGACGTGGATGGATAACTTATCAATTAGATGGGGTTGCTCTAGATAATCGAGTAATTCGCGAGCAATTTCCACAGATACGGGGAGATGACGGTGGATTTTGGCTGTAGCTGGATCTTGAATCCAAGCACCCTGATAAGCTAGGAGGGGAAAATCCGCACCGATTTCGTGATGGAATCGCAATGCTGATTTGTACATCCTACCAGTGGCAATACCGACGCGCACCCCTTGAGCTTGGGCTGCTTGAATCGCCTGTTTGACTCGCGTACTTACGCCATTGGAGTCTCCCGCGAGGGTACCATCGATGTCTAGAATTAGCAGTTTGATTTCAGCAGTGTTTGGTAATGACATAGATGGTGAAGGGTAAATTCCGCAGCCACCCATAGACTACCATAGGTTGGGATGCTTTCTAAGCGGATCTGCACCAAGCAGGGCAGCGGCGGGTGAAGCGGATAGTTGCAGATTGGAGAGTCTAGTGAAATTAAAATTTTATGGCGAAGAATTTCCATTTGAATTTATAGAGCATAGCGATTGCTCCATAACGTGCCTCTTAGTCCATACTGATGAGACTGAAGAGAAATTTTCTGAGCTTCTTGAAGCCGAAGCCGTTCGAGAAGAAGAAGATGGTTCATGGTATTTAGATGAAAATGGAGAAAGGCTGGAATCTGAAGAGCTATTTGCGGCATCTCCATGGAGCTTGGAAGGTCACTACGGAGAGATAAAATTATTAAGTCGAGTACAAAGAGCGAACGGTGAGATTTATTTCAATACTCCTGACGGGTATGGTGGTGAATCATTCAGATGGTTGAGAGCCTAGTGGTGAGAACTGATAATCTTGTCATTGGGTTGCCGCATAACAACTCCTTTAATGCTCATTCCTCTGAGCTAAAATGAAGAGGTTCTGAGTCGCAGAGAGGTTAAGCCGATGGCAGTACGACAACCACGATATAGCAAGGAAGAATTCGCCCAGCGTGGTAATGAGATTTATGAAAATCAGGTGCGCGCCCAAGTTGAGGAAGGCAATCACGGCAAGATTGTGGCGATAGACATTGAGACTGGAGCGTTTGAGGTCAATAATACTCCGATGGTGGCAGTCGATCGGCTTTACGAGCGATATCCTGATGCCCAGCCTTGGGTCATTCGGATCGGTCATCGAGCAGTCTTCCGTATGGGTAGCCGTAGTCTGAGGAAGCCCGTATGATGTTCGGTGTGGTCAATGATAACTGTGAAGCCATCATCAAAGTTGCGCTCGGTTGGGATCGTAGTAGTGAGCCGCTGCATAATGAACATCTGCGGTGAGCCAAACAACATGTCGCTCCAGATCGATCGAACCTTGTAGGCAATTCGGGTTGTTATAGGGATATCGCGGGTGGTTGTTCAACTAAACCCAGATCGGCAGGGAGAGCAACATAAATTAAATGATCCACCCATTGCTCATTTTCATAGTAAAAGCCGCGACGAATACACTCTTTTTGCAAGCCAACACTTTGAGCAAGAGCTATAGAAAGATGATTGTCAATATTAATAGCAGCTTCGATCCGATGATACCCGAAATGATTAAATCCGCTCATCAACACTGCGCTTACTGCTTCTTTCCCAAAACCCTGTTTCCAATATTGATTATGGATGCTGTAGCCTAAATTAGCCCACTGTTTCTCTTCACGCTGAATCGTTGATAGATCGACATTGCCGAGGTGTTGGTTTGTTTGCTTGGAGAAGACCCCAAAGATATAAGCATAATCCCTAGATGCTTGTTCCTGATGGCGTTCGCACAAACTTGAAAACCAAGCTCGATCGCAACCTTCTAAACTAATCTGCCCCTCATCATATTGAGATTGCTGTGGCAATCGCTCTGAAAAACCAGCATACCAAGCTTCATAGTCACTAGGTTTTTGAGGTCGAAGGATCAGGCGTTCAGTCTCAATTGTTATTGGCCAAGATATTTGATTCATTGCAAGCATTTATCAGCAGAAAAGATGTTAAGGTAATAAAACTAGTTGGAAGTTATCAAAGATTCCCAAGTCGCGATCGATTCTCGAAGTGATTTTGGTAGACTCTGCTTTTCTAAATCGATAAACTGTGTCGCTGTAGCTTGGCTTTGATAGGTCGTTGTGGGGTAGTCAGCAAGTGCCGCACTGGTGAGGTAGGTTAAACCATTTAAGTTCGGGAATTGACGATTTGCCAATGTTTTTTGAAAAGCATTCAGTCGAGCGATCGACAATGTTTTAATTACCACTGGTGCAAATCTGGCAGTGGGTGAAGATTGATAGCGGGTAATTTTGCCGTCTTGAGTTAGGACAATCCTCATCATTCTACCTGTCATATCGCCCGATACACTACTGCTGAAAACTTCATTAGCAGCAAGTGGTGAAATCGTACCAAATGTGTCAAACGAAACGTTAATTTTTCGCTTCGCACCGCTGGCGGTTTGATTTTGAACTATCTTTTCGGCATTCTGAGTGAGATGATAAATATAGCTACGATTATCGTTCCGATAGGCTTCGCCAACGGGACTAGTAACGATTGCTTGCCAGCCTTGAATCGCAATTTTAGTACAGGCTTGATTAGGGCGATAGATCCCCAGACAACCATCATAGGTTTTGGCTCTAACTTCGGTAATGCGGAGTTTTCCAGACTGGGTATTAGTTTCCCTTGCCACCTGTCGAATCAGCTTGCTGGCGACAGGTTGAGGTAGAAAGCTCCGCTCTGGATTTTCGAGACGGAGAGTTTGACCTGTGCGATCGGTACGATAATACCAGGTTTGAAGCTTGTCGCTCACCTCAATTCGCCAACCTGTGACGATCGCCATCGAGCAAATTTCCCCACCTTGTGGCAATCCCAAACAACCATCCGGCCAATTTTGCTCTGACACACTCACCACGCCAATCTGAGCCACTCCAAACTGCTTTTTCACTGCTTGACGAATCGACTGAATTACCGCAGGCGCAGGAGCCTGTTTTGTCGCGCTGGGGCGGTTCGTTGGTTGGCTCAGGGCGGGGATATTGGCGGTGCTGGCGATCGCACTACCGATCGACAAACTCGCACATATCACACTCAGCCACAGTCTAGACTTTGAACGCTGAAATCGAGCTGAATACATATCTTTCACCACAGGAGTTTCGAGGTTGGGCGGCGGACGATCCACCTATAGTTACTCTGACACTCGTTGGCGTAGCCTCTCCTTTGGAGAATCGATGATAAGAGTTTCCGGTTGTGGAGTAGTGCTAAAATTTAAACTGGCATCTAAAAAATCCTCAGATCGCAAACAAAAGAGCGAAAAGTGCGGTCTTGGGGTTTCCCCGTCTTGTCGTTTTTTTATTCGGGGGGAACCCCCGAATAAAAACGCCGCAAGTGGAGCACCTTTTCAAGAGAGGACTATTGCATGAAAATTACAGAAATATCGCTCAAACACTACCGTGGAGCAGAATCATTACAGTTGCAACTGGGGCAGAACCTAAATGTTTTTGCTGGAGTTAATGGATCTGGCAAATCTACGGTGCTGGATAGTATTGTAGTCATGCTTTCTTGGGCGGTAAGTCGGATTAAATCTGTGGGAGCTTCTGGACGACCCATATCCGAAGCAGATATCATGAATGGCCACTCTTCAGCATTAATTGAAATTGTTTGTACTGAGGGCGATCGGATAATCGAGTGGAAACTATCAAAAAGCAGAAAAGGTCACGGCTCACCAGCCGATCGTAGTAACCTAAATAATTTAAGTGAATTCACAAAACAGATTCAATCAGAGATTTCAGCAAAACATGAAAGCATTAACTTACCTCTTTTCGTTCACTATTCAGTAAATAGAGCTGTACTAGATATCCCATTAAAGATCCGAAAAAAAAATTCATTCAATCTACTTAGTATTTATGATGAATCTCTTACTACCGGATCTAGTTTTCGGACTTTTTTTGAATGGTTTCGAGAACGAGAAGATCTAGAAAATGAAAACATTAAATATCTCGCCCATCCACTAGCGACATTATCTACATCAACAGATTCACAGCTAGAAATTGTCCGAAATGCTTTGCAGAAATTTTTACCAGAATTTACTAATTTTAGTATTCGTCGTAGTCCATTGAGAATGGAGGTTAAAAAGGGTGGTGAAACTTTAATAGTGAATCAACTTTCTGATGGCGAAAAGTGTTTAATTGCTTTAGTTGGGGATCTAGCAAGAAGAATGGCTATTGCTAACACTATGAGACAAGATCCCTTAGAAGGTGATGGAATTGTTCTCATTGACGAGGTTGATTTACATTTACATCCCAGATGGCAAAGAACTGTTATTTCAAAACTGACTGAGGTCTTTCCCAATTGCCAATTTATCATCTCGACTCATTCGCCTCATGTCATTAATCATGTACACCCAGAAAATCTTTTTTTACTGGATCGAACCGCTGATGGTATTACAGCAACACATCCCTCAAAATCTTATGGAAATAATGTCGATCGCATCCTAGAAGATTTAATGGGTCTACAAACTACACGGACAGATGATGTTTTCCAAGAACTTAGAGATATATACGAGCTAATTAGTCAAAATTTATTGCCCGATGCTACTAATAAAATCGTGACATTAAAACAAAAAATTGGGATAGACCCTGAATTGGTAAAAGCTGAGGTCTTAATAAAAAGAAAAAAATTAATTGGTAAATGAAGCATATTATCAAGCAATCTGAGCCAATAAAATTTAGTGAATGGAAAGCACTTGCTAATGATGAGTGGCAACCTACCTATCCTAATTTAATGGGTGATGAAAAAAAGGCTGTTCATATATCACTGATGGAAGAACAGGGATACATTTGTTGTTACTGCGAGAACCGATTGATTGAAGTGGATTCTCATATCGAACATTTTAGACCACAGCACGATCCAATTGTTGATGCTTTAGATTATAGTAATATTATCTGCTCTTGCCAAAATCGAATTCAAAAAGGCGATCCACGTCATTGTGGTAATTTAAAAAATAAATGGTTCGATGATAAACTATTAATTTCACCTCTTGAGGAGGGTTGTGAAAATAGATTTCGTTTCAATGGTGATGGTAGGATTTTGCCAACAGATCCTCATGACAAAGCTGCAATTACAACTATTGAAAAATTGGGACTCGATCTGCCATTGATGAATAAGTTGCGAAATCAAGCTATTGAAGTATTTTTAGATGAGGAATTGACAGAAGAGGAGGTTGACAAATTTGTTTATGACTATCTGCAAAAAGACGATCGAGGTATGTTCGGCGAATTTTGGACAACTATTAAACAACTATTTGGATCGGGCAATAATTAATCAAACTATCGTGGTATAAAATAATAATATTAAGGAGGACACTATGACGTATACAGAGCCGAAGATGGATCCAGATCTCAACATTATTCCTGATGAGGATATTGCAGTCATGGCTAAAACAATGCAAGCAGCCGGACAGATTCAGGTTGCCAAAGACATTGCCCGCCTGAAAGAAATGGATAAACCCATTCATTATACCATCGGCAAAAAACTAGTCAGAGAAGAAGCCAATGGTCAAAAATTTGAGTTGCTGATTCGGGAAGATGGCAGCGAAGAAATAATTAGTGAGATCGTCTAATATCATGCCAGTTTTGACCGTTGTCGCAGGGGCAAATGGAGCGGGTAAATCGACGCTCACCAAACTTTATGGTGTTAATGCCCTGTTAATCGACCCTGATGCAATCGCCAGAGAAATCAATCCCGTTAATCCGGCTGCTGCTGCCATAGCCGCTGGTCGGCAAGCCTTAATTCTGTGTCAGCAATATGCTGAATCGGGGCGTAGCTTTATAGTCGAAACGACACTGGCAGGTAAAAGCTACCTTAACCTAATGGGTGAAATGAAAAGTCGTGGTTGGTCAGTTGTATTGATATACATTGGCCTCGATAATCCCAATCTTAATGTGAAACGAGTGGCCGATAGAGTTGAATTAGGCGGTCATGATGTGCCCAGAGCTGACATTTTGCGTCGCTACGAACGCAGCCTTGCAAACCTGAATAAAGCAGCCAAAATCATCGATAGATTAATCTTATATGACAACTCAACCAACGCTGGACATCAACTAATCGCCACCGTAGAAGGAGATCGATCTATTATTTATGCCCAAGAATTGCCTGGATGGATCGACGATCGCGCTAATCTAAATCTTCGATCGCGTAGCGTCTGAGCATGAGAATCGTCAGATTAAATAACCAGAATCTATCTTAAACAGGTGGGATGAAGTTAGAAAGATCGATTAATTTATCGATAAATTTTTCACCTGAGATTGCGGATAATATCCCGCAAAATGCCACAAATCCGTTGGCGTAGCCTCTCATAATGAGAATCGACAGAATAATATGTATGGCTTGAAAACTATCGGTTCCCCAGGCAAAAGACAAGGGAATGAGGGCAAATAATAGCCCAATTATCGTACCAGTCAAAGCATGAATAGCAATTTTTCTAGGCGTGCGCGGCTGACGATCTGTAGTTTCAGGTTCCATCTTAACTATCCCAGATTTTTTAATTTACACTACAAATATTATAATATTTTTTCGATCTGAGTGTCTGCAAGAAACTCTCTATATTCAGGATCGAGATTTCCGCATCTTGTCAGGGTTGTTGCCCAAGTCGCGCTATAAAACACTGATGGCAACTTTCCCCCGCACATGACGCTGTTCTAGTTGACGAATTGCCTCCGACACCTCACTCAAACTATAAGTTTTTTCGATAAAAGGTAGGATTTTTCCAGCTTCAATCAGCTCTTTCAAAATAACCAAATCCGATCGATTGGGTTTAGCCGTCAAACATTTCAATTTCCGACTCATAATTATGGAAATTACCGAACCAAATAACAGCACTTGGAAAAGTCTAGAAATGGAACCACCAATCAGGACATAGGTACCTTCAGGCTTTAAGATCGATCGATAGTCAAAGACCGATCGATAGGCGGCTGCATCCAAAATAAGGTCATACTGCTGCCCATTTTTGGTAATATCTGTTTGAGTATAATCGATGATGTGGTCTGCGCCGATCGTTGGCGTGCCTACCGTAGGTAATCGCATCATCGCCATTTTATTCGTACTGCATACCGCCGTTACTTCCGCCCCAAATGCCTTGGCAATCTGCACCGCAAATGACCCTACGCCGCCCGATGCACCATTGATTAATACCTTTTGACCCGATTGAATCCCTCCGCAGTCCCGCAGCCCCTGGAGGGCGGTGAGGGCAGCACCAGGAACGGTTGCCGCTTGCTCGAATGAGATATTTGTAGGCTTCTTCGCCAATACCGATGCTGGCGCACAGACATATTCAGCAAACGCACCAAAACCACACTCTGACAGATCGCCAAATACCTCATCACCTACCTGAAACTCGGTGACATCTTTACCAATGGCTTCAACCTCTCCAGCAATATCGAAGCCGAGGATCTGGATTTTGGGCTTGAGGATGCCCCCAAACATCAGACGGGTGACGAATGGATCTCCACGCATCAGATGCCAGTCGCCAGCATTGACGGAGGTGGCGCGAATTCTCACCAGCACGCCATTAGCGGTGACTACAGGCTTGTCAACTTCTTTCAGGCTCAACACATCTGGTGAACCATACTCAGTCTGAACGATCGCTTTCATGTTTGTCAGCCTCTACAGAATCGACTTACACCGTAAGTATAACTTATGCTGTAAGTTTGTCAAGATAGAGGTTGGCGATCGAGTAAGATATCGAAAAATATATTTTTGTATAGGAGTAAATATGTCTAGAAAATTTATTTTTAAAGTGAGTGCATCTTTGAATGAACTGAATTATCATACGTTTCTAAAAGATCGGCAGGAGATAGATAAAGTCTCTCAAAATCTTGAAAAAAGTCAACTATGGGGATGGTGTGTTCCTGAAATTAGAATAAAGTTCAATAACTATAATGCAGTTTGCCAGTTAAGTCATGGCTCATATGCATCAGAAGAAGATTTTAGATCGAGTCCAGATTATGATTGCCTTGAAGAAGAAGCTATTCACAGTATTCAATTCGCGATGGATTCCGATCGGAAAGCATTTAAGGAAATAGTTGAAGAATATTATAAAAATCATGGTGAAAAATATAACGATCTAAATCAAAGACTTGTCCGTTTTGAATAAGTCATAACAGGAATTTTATCAAATTGAAGTGCGGAATGTGGGGTCAATAAGATGAGCAAGTCAGATACCGCGCCCCAGATCCCGTTGAGTCGGGAACGGATCTTAGTCGCGGCGATACTCCTAGCTGATGAGGGCGGGATTGAATCGCTCTCGATGCGGAAGATTGCCCAGGAGCTGGGCGTTCAAGCGATGTCGTTATATAATCATGTGGCGAATAAGGACGATCTGCTCGATGGGATTGTGGACATTGTAATTGGTGAGATTGAGGTGCCCGATCTTGGTGTTGATTGGCGGATGGCGATGCGACGGCGGGCGCATTCTGCCCATGAGGTGCTGTTGCGTCATCCTTGGGCGACGATGCCGATCGTCTCACGGATTAATGTGGGGCCTGCAATGTTACGATATATAGACGCGACTCTAGGCTGTCTATGTGAAGCGGGCTTTTCGGTGGAGATGGTGGATAGAGCCTGGAATGCGATCGATAGTCATATCTATGGATTCACACTTCAGGAACTAAACTTTCCGATTGAGACGACGGAATATGCCAAGGTAGCACGGGAGTATCTGCCGAACATCCCCGCTGATAAATATCCCTATATGAATAGGTTGACACATCACATTATTGACGGGCATTATGATGGCATTGCTGACTTCGATTTTGGTCTAAAATTGATTCTCGATGGGCTGGAGAAGTTGCTAGAAAATAGCAACTAGTTCTCATTTCGCCTAAATAACTCATCAATCGATCGCCTCCCGTTGCTGTTGGTTGAGGTTGTTACTCACCATCCATTTCAAAATACCAAGGATACGTTCGACTGGCATAACTTGATATTCATTAATATCAATAGTTACATCTTTACCTTCTAATTTAAGAAACTGCCATAACTTACCACTAGTAACACAACCATAGATAACTGGAATAGCTCGATCTTTAGTTTGATTAAAAATCTCAGCGGCATACATCTCGGCGATACATTGCCCTAAGCCCACATCTAACTCCCCTTTTTTTGCTGCCACTAACATGACAATAGGAGCCTGAATTACATAAGAAACTGTGGATTTACTATACAGAAAGTCACAAAAACCATTCAAGCCTAAGTCTCGATCTACATTAAATTCTTCCCCAGAAAATAGCTGAACTCGATTACCCACCAATCGCCGCACTTCCACTAAAATCGGACTGACTAATAATTCTGACTTAGCTTTTTCAGATCTAGCTCTTTGTGCAAAGGGTAAAGACTGCTCAAAAATGGTTAAAAATTCAGGCTGTGGATCTATTGGTGGCAAGGAGTCACAAAAGGTTGACTCAAGTAAGTTAAGTTCAAATTTATCTATTACGTCTTGCAAGGAAAAATTATTATAAGCCATAATCTTTAGTCACCTGAATTAATTTAATCCACGCTAATCACTATTTTGTCGGTAGTGTTCGATAAAATCTTGGACTTGTTGACGATATTCACGGAGAGTTTCATCTACCCAATGTCGATCGTTGCCATTTACATAGATATGAACTAATGGTTCCCCCGCATCTGGTAAAATGAGTACCCAGCGATCGTCCTGATAGTTGATGATTTTCACACCATCCTCGGTATCTAAATATTCCGGTTGATGAGTCTCTAGAATATGTCGCATCAGACCCCCCTTAGCCGTCCAAGGACAGCGGATCGAGTGGGTTTTGTAGAAAACACGCGGGAGTTCGGCGCGAATGCTGCTCAGGGAGCGTTCTTGACTGGTGAGCATTTCGATTAGTTTGGCGATACAGAACATCGCATCAAAACCAGGATGAAATTCGGGGAAGATAAAGCCCATTTCCCCACTTCCACCCAAAACTACGTTGGGCAATTGCTGACAGGCTTCCATCAGGGCGGTGGGGCTAGCTTTGGTGCGCTTGACTTTGCCCCCATGACGGCGGACAATTTGTTCGATCGCACTAGATACCTGCACGGGGACAACTACTGTACCACCAGGATAGGCGGTGAGCACGATTTGTACCATCAGGGCGGTGAGGATTTCGCCGCGAATGGGCATCCCTTCTTCATCGACGAGGATGAGTTGTTCGCCATGTGCGGAGACTTGTACGCCGAATGAGGCTTTGAGGGCGATGACTACATGTCCGAGTTGGTTTAGTAATGCTTCCCGCTCGTTGAGAGTGAGGGACATTTGACTGAGGCTGGCATTTAGCACCACTGCATCGCAGCCAAATTTGGATAGTAGGAGGGGGAGGATGGCTCCAGAGACGGCGTACACATAGTCAACGACTACTTTAGAATTGGCATGACGAATCGCGTCAATATTGAGCTGCTGTTGGAAGGCTGTGGTGTAGATTTCCATCCCTTGAGAAAAGCGATTGACATCGCCGATTTCGGGGATTCGCGCTCGACGTAAGTCTTCTTTGAAGTAGGCTGATTCGATTTTTTTCTCTTGTTGGGTGGAGATATTGATGCCGCGATCGTCAAAGAACTCAATTAGGATATAATCCATCCGATCGGGATGCAGCCTAACGTGAATTCCACCGACAACATCACTCGGCTCTTTCCGTTGGTGTAGGGTATTAATGATCTTTCTCGATACCGGAATTGCTGTCGCTTCGAGATCTTGAATATTAATCCCGACAGACATCAATCCGGCAATGAGCGATCGAGATACCATTCGCGACATGTTACGTTGATCGCGAGATACTGTTACTTGAGTACCTAATTTGAGCGTCGAACCATATGCTGCACCCAGCTTGACGGCGAATTCTGGGGTGATATCGATATTTGCCAACCCCTGTACACCCCGTTGGGCGAACAGATTTCGGTGGGCGATTTGACCCCAAATTAGATTGATATTCAGGGTGGCAAGGGCTTCGATTTCTTTATTCGGCCAAACTCGGACATTCGGGTTGATTTTGGACTCTTCGCCCACATTGCACAGTGCCCCCAAAACTGCCCCTTCTAGGACTTGAGCACCCCGACCGACTCTTACCCCTCTGGCGAGAACGCAGCCACTAAGCTGGGCATCCTCGCCAACGATCGAGCCATTTCCAATGATGGGACGCTTGAGGATGGCATTTGCACCGATCGCTACATTATCACCGATTACTGTCTCTCCAGAGATTTTTGCCCTTGGGCCGATTTTGCAGTTGGCACCGATGACTGTGGGTGCTTCAATTTGGGCGGTAGGATCGATGTAAGTATTCGGCCCAATCCACACCCCAGGGCGGATTTCGGGGAATGGTAGTTGGAGTTTTACTTTGCCGTTGAGGGCATCATATTGGGCTTCTCTATAGGTGTCGAGTTGGCCGATATCGCACCAATAACCCTCGGCGACATAGCCGTACATCGGGACATCGTGAGCGAGGAGTTGGGGAAATAGATCCTGGGAAAAGTCGGCTTCGGTATCGGGATGGAGGTAGTCGAGGACTTCTGGCTCTAGGATATATATTCCTGTATTTACCGCATCAGAAAAGATTTCGCTGGCGGAGGGTTTTTCGAGAAACCGCCGAATTCGACAATCTTCATCGATAATCACTACCCCAAAATCTACGGGGTTGGGAATATGAGTGAGAATAATTGTGGCTTTGGAGCCTTTTCGACGGTGAAATTCGATCGCGCTGGTAAGATCGATGTCGGTGAGACTATCACCACTGATGACGAGAAATGTTCCACCTAATATTTCTTCCACATTTTTGACACATCCGGCTGTACCTAATGGACGCTCGGCTTCGATCGCATAATGGATCTTAATCCCAAATTCACTACCATCCCCAAAATATTGCTGAATCACTTCGGGGAGATAATGCAGTGTCATTATCACCTCATCCACATGATGGCGTTTGAGCAAATTGACAATGTGTTCGGCGACTGGTCTGGCGATCGCTGGTACCATTGGTTTTGGTAGTTCACATGTCAATGGTCTTAATCTCGTTCCCGATCCTCCCGCCATTAGTACTGCTCTGAGTTGCATAGTTTTTTAATGAGTGGGGAGTGGGGAGTGGGGAGTGGGGATACTTGTGTATAAGTATAAACTAGCTGCGATCGT
The DNA here is from genome assembly GCA_031376885.1 of Chamaesiphon sp. OTE_70b_metabat_96. Taxonomy (GTDB): domain Bacteria; phylum Cyanobacteriota; class Cyanobacteriia; order Cyanobacteriales; family Chamaesiphonaceae; genus Chamaesiphon. The sequence goes on from JANMEL010000124.1 coordinate 30,951, forward strand.
CGGTTGATTTACCCCTTTAGTCCGTTGGCATTTCTTGTGGTGAGAGAACCCGGATCTGGGGGTTC
>JANMEL010000125.1:0-8274 GCA_031376885.1 Chamaesiphon sp. OTE_70b_metabat_96
GGGGCGATTGATAGCTTCAAAAGCAGGATTACAATGACTAATGTTGATTTAACAAACAATATTGCTTCGGTACGTTACATGATTATATTAGGATTGCATCATATTATTTCCTCTTGAATGCACTAAATCGTATTCTTTACTGCTTTGATTCAACTTCTACACAGCGTTTGACAGCGTGTTGATAAGCTGGGCGGGCATGAATGCGATCGAGCCAATCCATCAATTTCGGACGGCTAGCATTCAAACCACCCCGCTCCACAGCAGCTTCTAAGGGGAAGCTCATCTGGATATCGGCGGCGGTGAATTCATTCCCCACAAACCAAGGAGAATGTGCTAGTTCTGCTTCTAAATAATCCAAATTCGTGGTAATTTGAGGGTCGATAAACGAGCTTCTAACTGGTTGGGAAATAGCTCGAACAACTGGTTGTAACAAGAATGGCGATTTCTCTTCCATTTTGTCAAATATTAACTTCATTACTAACGGTGGCATTAAGGAACCCTCAGCATAATGCAACCAATATCTATATCGCAATCGTTCCGGTACATCCAGTGGGGGCGCAAATCTTCCCTCACCATAACGCTCGACTAGATATTCAATAATCGCCCCAGATTCAGCTAAGGTAAGTGAGTCGTCGGTAATTACGGGCGATTTACCGAGGGGATGAACTTGACGCAGGGATGCTGGAGCCAGCATGGTTTCTGAGTTGCGTTGATAGTATTTGAGATCGTATTTGAGTCCGAGTTCTTCTAGCAGCCAGAGGATGCGCTGAGAGCGGGATTTGTTGAGGTGATGAACTGTAATCATGTTATGAATAAAACAAGTAAATATAGCAATATAGGGACTGTAGGGGCGGGTGTCTTGTCGTTTTTTTATTCTGGGGAAACCCCAGAATAAAAACGCCGCTTTATGCTAGATATTTACGCGCTTTCTAGAATGCTAGAACAAAACCCGCCCAACCCCACCAGCAAAGATCGATTGGTGAAAAGCGTAGATCTACCCACCCCGCCCTGTCGGGCACCCCTCCTAGGAGGGGATTTTCTAGAACAATCGTTGATATTTAGAGAACATCTACTCCGTTGATTGCCATCATCCCGGCGATCGCTGAAGCAGCCAAAGAAGTTAACGCCGTGCCAAACAGCCACCAAGCCGCACTTGCAGCCATTTTCTGCGCTTCGATCGCTTGTTTTCGCGTCTGCTGTTTGACTGCTTTAAACCGTTTTTGGACTTCTTGCTGAATCTGCTGTCCCCGCTCCATCACGGTATTTCGAGTGTCCTCGATTTTGGCGATAATCCGGTTGGCATCTTCCTCAGAGATATCCTCACGGGAACTCAAGACAGCTACTAGGGTTTCTTTGTCAAATTGTCCCAGCCGCTCGCCCAGTGCTTCAAATCCCGCTTGAGGATCGTCAAATACCTGTGCAAAGTCAGCTTGAATCCCCTCGTAGTTGAGTTCGGGACGCTCTAGGGAATTGAGATAGTCGCGGACTTTGCCAAAGATATTATCGATCGCCGATTGGAAGGTTTGTTGGACTTTTTGAATCTGCTCGGTGAGGGATTTGTAGGTCGATTCTACTCGATCGGCAATTTCGTTTGCTTCTTGCTCGGATAAATCCTCACGCTGGGATAGTAAGGCTACAAAGGTCGATCGGTCAAAATGACCCAAACGATCGCCTAAGCTATCGAACCCCGCTTTAGGTTGCTTTAAGAGCAGTTGGAGGTCACGTTTGATGCCGTCAGGATTGAGTTCTTCTTTCTGGGTATTCCGCAGATAGTTTTCGAGGCTGGCTTCAAAGTCTACCGCTTGCTTTTGGGCGCGAGTTGCCAGACGGCGCGGTGCTTTGACAATGGAACTAATGGCAGATTGGACTCGATCGACTGTGGCATTCACCTGTTCTTCGGTGAGATTTCCTTGCTGGGTGAGTAGCTTGACTAGTGTATCTCGATCGACTTGTGACAATCTGTCTCGCAAGGCATCAGCACCTGCTTTCGGATCGTCTAACAAGGTTTGCAGATCTTTTTTAATCCCGTCAGGATCGAGTTCTTGGAGGTTAGTTTTGCGGAGATATTCAGTCAACGCGGCAGTCGTTTTTTCATACAGCGCTTTGGCTTGTTCGGTTACTTGGCGAGGTGCTTCGAGTACGCTAGTTCTGACTGATTCGACTCGATCGAGGATGTCGTTAACTTGAGATTCATCTAAGTCTTGACGTTGGCTCAGTAGCTGCACTACGGTATCTCGATCGAATTGAGACAACCGTTCTTTTAGGGCACTTATTCCCGCTTTTGGATCGTCAAATAAAGCTTTGAGATCGCGCTGGATACCTTCTGGGTTTAGTTCTTCTTTTTTGGTATCCCGCAAGTAAGTTTCAACTTTAGTTCGTAGCTCAGTAATTCCTGTTTGGGGATCTGGCGATGGTGCTGTTTGAGTAGAATTCACTACTTCCGATCGCACTTCTTCCAGATAGTTCGAGAGATTCTCAATACTTTCTGGCTTGAGATCTTCCCGCAGGGATAGAGTTTCGACAAAGTATTGGCGATCGATCTGCTCTAATTCTTGGCGAATAGTAGCTGGATCTGCTTGTGGATCGCAAACAACATCTTTAAATTCTTTTTTCACTGCTGCTTGATTAAATTCCCAGGCAGGTGAGGAGATCAGATAGTTTTCTAGATCTGCTCGAATCACACTAAAGGGTTTAGTTTTGGTGTCAGATTCATGTGTTTCCGATTGCTTGGAACCACTCAAGACAGATGCTTTAAGCTTGTTAATTTGACCGGAAACCTTCTCGACATCCAGATCGGAAAGATCGGTATTTTGCACTACCTTACTCAGAAGCGCGCTCAAGCCAAATTGGAGAGCCTGACTAGTGAAACTACCACCATTACCATCTTTTAGATCGACCCCTTTAATTAATTGCTGAACTTTGCCAGCCAATTCATCAGAGTTGAGATCTTCTGGTGTTGCCGACTTTAGCAACTCGCGAAGTTGACTGGGGACATCTTTCTGTGTGCCTTCTTTACCAACTAATTGTTGCCAAGTAGTTTCCAGCTTGTCAGCAATCTGGTTGATATCTTTTTTGGAGAAATCTGTCCGACTCCCTACCAGATCGATGAAGCTTTGACGATTTATATTACCCAGTAAATCGCTACTCGCAATATCTTTTAGATCCGACTCTTTGAGCAGTTTCTCAAACTGAGAGCCGATTTTATCGACATCCAGATTGGGTAGTTGTAAATTAGTGAGAGAACCTTGCAGCGTTTTTTGAATGCTGCTAGCATCAAACCCTGAAGTTAGTTCCTTGCGTACAGCCGCAGTAATTTCTTCGGCTGTAGATACCACCTGATTTTTAGCAGCATTTGCACCCAACGCCGTCGTGGCGGTGCCCATCATCCCCTGAAGACCAGAACTAGCAGTACTCACGATCGAACCAATTAGAGAGCCAACTGCATTCGCGCCGAGCAAAACAATCAATGAAAAATAAGCCGACCAAATTGTCACGCCGACGATCGCACCAGTAAATGCGCTAGTTGTCAGGCTGAGTTTTACCGCCAAAAAACAAGCAGCAGCCAAAGAAATCGTCATCGTCACTAATGCGCCGATACCGATTTTGGTTTCGATTCCCCGCACTGTATCCATCAAACCATCAGAGTCATCATTTGACTCAGGTACAGCAGATGGAGAAGCAATGATGGCAACGGATAAGTTTGTTAATAATAATTGAAATGCGATCGCCATCAATAAGCCAGATAGCAATGCCACCAAAAACTGCGGACTAGAAAAATTTTCGACAATAGCTCCGCCTAACTCTGAGTTAAGCTGTGCCAGGTGTGAGGATCGATCGACTGAACCTTGGATAAAATCTAAATATGGAAGCATATTATTTTCTCCGCTAAAGATATTGTTTAAAGGTGGCTCTGCTACCGATCTGGACTAATCAATCCAGCGACAATATTAATCATCATTGCCACAATTGTTGTATTGAAAAAAAATGATAAAATACCATGAATCAAGCTCAAGCGTCGCATCTGACGGGAGGTGACACTAATATCAGACACCTGACTAGTCATCCCGATCGTGAATGAGAAGTACAGAAAATCTCCATAATCTGGCTCAATTTCACCAGGAAAATCTAACCCGTCTGCTTTACATTCAGCCAGGGTTCGCTCCGCTTGATAGTAGATATGAGCATAGTGTTGAGCGAAAATAGTATGCACTAACAACCAAGAACTAACGATCGTCATCATCGCCAGCCCTAAATGGAGAAATATAGCAGGGGTCAGGGGTCAGAGGACAGGGGTCAGGTTGGAAAAGCTGACCCAGCGTTTGCATCTGTTCTAACCGCCCTGGCGGTTGCCATAACAGACTATTTTCCTTACCTTTATCTTGTAAAATCAGACCGATCGCCACCACACTAATACAGGCCGCGATCGTAATCAAGCTCAAAATTAATGCCCGCCCTTCGTCCTCTTGTCTGGCAAAACGGCGCATTACCTCTGGAGTAGCGCAGAGCATTACTCGCAAAGTTAAACACAGAAAGCAGAACGTAAAAGCATCCCAGCTACAGAGCAGTCGCGATACCACATGGACTGAAGGCGGTAGTAGTGCGGCTACTATTCCCGCCAGCAGAGCAGACAGCAACAATCGAGGGCGAGTGCTGAGTTTTTTGGGTAGTCTGGAGTCTGATTTCAATGCGATCGTCTAGTCATGTACTACATTTTCCGGCAATAAGCCAGCTCGATTGCGAGGAGAGGGAATTAATTTGCTTTCGCAGGAGCAACAGCAACCTTAATACTCACAGCAGAAACGCCCTTAATTTCCTTGGCTAATTTATCAATGCGATCGAATTGCGCCTGAGTAGGTACCGTACCCGTCACCATCACAGCACCACTTTTCGCCGTCACTGCTAGGGCACTAGCAGGTAAATTGGCTTCCAATTTACTTCGGACTTCACTTGCCAAATCAGTGTCGCTGCGGCTGCTCGCGGCACCTTTATTCATGGTATTGTTGCGCTGTTCTCTTGCCCGAATGTCTGAGTTTAACTGATCTTGTCTGAGTTTACTGGTAGCATCATTTTGGGCTGATTGGGCTGAGTCAATCTTGGGTGTATCGATTTGGCTGGCAGTCGCATCAGGTGCTTCATTACTAGTTTGCGCCGCCTGCTGGCAACCCGCCATCGCTAGTAAGACGATACTGAGCGCGGGGAGAAAAGTTTTTAGATTTGTCATGAGTTGTTTCCTTATTCCTAAGAGCTGAGATTTGGACTAATAGCCGATGCTATTAGGCTGTTTACTTGCTGCGTTGGTAACGTCGTATACTTGCCATTGACGGATCCCTTTGCGATTCAAAATCTCACCCGCATGATGAACTTGAGTCTCGGTGCCATCGACGACGACGAGATAGTAGCCCTGTTCGAGCAAATCGCTATAGGCTTTGGCATCATTATCAGGCACCCCCAATCCAATCAGCGCACCCAATAAACTTGCTCCACCAGCACCGATGGCTGTGCCAGCTAATGTCGTCGCTAAAGCCGTAGCCGCAGCACCAGCCAACATCACAGGCCCAATTCCAGGAATAGCCAAAGTACCTAAACCAACTAACAAACCCGTGGCACCGCCGAGGGCACCACCTGCAACGGCACCCGCCACCGCGCCCTCATCAGCTTTGTTATCGATACTTTTGTGTACTGCTACGCCAGCAACGTTGTCTTCTGAGTCGGCGTTTCGACCTACGACAGAGACTTTATCCATTGGAAAGCCGCTAGTCTTGATTTCTAGTAGGGCATTTTCAGTTTCCATCCGGTTAGAAAAGACACCTACTGCTCTGTGTTCGTGGTTCATACTCATGATTTTTACCCTGTAGCCTCTTGCGAGAACCGGAAATTAGATTCGATTTAGTGGCGATCGATATCTTTGAACATCCTTAGCATATTTAAAATATCAATCTAAATCTTCTACATTTCGAGAGAGCTTAGAAGGATTAAAAGGAATACTTAAATGAATCAATAGTGACGATATATAGCGATCCTAAATGATTTTCCTGATTTTTTAACCGCAAAGGCGCGGCGATTAGCTCCGCGTTGGCGTAGCCTGCGCCTTGCGCTGACAATCGCTGTGTTCTAACTCTTTGCGAATCTAACTATAGGTAGATGTGCAATGCTACTGAATTGCTATAGGCTGATGTTCGTCTGCTCTAGTAGAAGCCTCCCGTAGGCACGGCGGCACGATCGATCGGATCCAATTTTGCTTTGCAGCATTGTTCGATCGCTATATATGAATAACTAATAAATAAGGAGTTTAATATGATAAAACCGAACGCGCAAGCGCACCCCCTAAGGGTGGTCGCTCATCTGATTTTCAATCCAGTAGCTGGGCAGGGGAACGCCGAGCAAGAGCTAGCTCTGATCGAGAGCTTATTAAGTCCAGAATTTGAGCTGCAAATCCATCAAACTACTCCCGAAATTAGTGCCGAAGATTTAACTATCACAGCAATATCCCAATCGGCTGAAATTATTATTTCGTCTGGTGGCGATGGTACTTTGTCGGCTGTGGCTGGCAAAGTAGCTAATACTGGTATTCCCTTGGGAGTTATTTCTCGCGGCACCGCTAATGCTTTTGCAAATGCCCTGGGTATTCCGACAGATATCCCAAATGCTTGTCAAACTATTTTGGCGGGTTTTACTGAGGCGATCGATCTAGCCACCTGCAATGGTCACCCAATGTTACTATTGGTAGGTATCGGACTAGAAGCAAATGCGATCGATGCTGCAAGTCGTGAGGCAAAAAATCGGTTTGGGATCCTAGCTTATCTAATGGCAGGGCTTCAACAACTCCAAGAAATGGAACTATTTGAAGTGACAATCGAGACTGAATCAACGGTAGTCACCTGTCAAGCTACTGCAATTACAGTTGCTAATGCGGCACCAGCCACGTCAATTTTGGCCCAGGGCACTGACGAAGTAGTCTACACCGATGGCTTGCTCGATATTACGATCTTCGCCCCAGCCAGTAAGATGAGTGCATTGATGGCTTCTTATCATCTGCTCCAATCCGCCCTCCAAAATCGGGCTACTGTGCGCGACGACATCGGTTATTTACGTGCTGCTACTGCTCGAATCACCACTAATCCCCCTCAAAAAGTCGTCGTTGATGGTGAGATAATTGAAGCTGACTCGATCGAGGTGAGCAGTATTCCGTTAGGATTGACTATATTCATCCCCAAAAATACACCTGAAGCTCCCGCACAACGTTTAGACGGACTACCAAATTTAAAGGTCGAGCAACTCGTCATCTCGGACTAAAATGTAGCAGGGGTGAGGGGTCAGGGGTCAGGGGTCAGGGGTCAGTTTGGGATAGATCCAAAGGCTTCTTCGAGAGAAGCCTTTGGATCTGATATAGCAACCGCCAGGGCGGTTCGGACAGATGTAGATGCTTCCGCTCTGGCGGAGGCTACGCCAACAAACCATGCTTTGCGTCAGCTTTCCCAAACTGACACTTCGGCTACGCTCAGTGCACGCCCCTGACCCCTCACTCCTGACCCCTGCTATATATGTCGAGCTGCAAGATCTTAATACCCATATTCCGCACTTCAAGAAAGTATTATCCAAATCCAACAGTTTCCGCTCTAGAGACAACACGAATCGCCGCCTCTCTAGCTTCCCCCCTCACCCCTCACCCCTCACCCCTCACCCCTAAACACTAGAATTTCCTTTGTGAATTCTGTGAAGTGCGGAATGTGGGTTAATAGATATAGGATTCAAACCAGTCATAAATTCGATCTAGTTCAGGCAGGCTAACTAATCCATATTGCCACAAAACCATCGGCAAGCTGCTACGATTAGACCGATATTTTTTTAAAGCTAATTGGACAGAATCATCGGATAGGTTCAGATTTTGACGTAGAAAATTAGCAATTCGATCGGTATCCTGTTCTGACATGATTGTAAACTCTTACATAAATTTGAATAGATAATCTTTAGAGTTGCTGCGTAGTCTTTTACCCCTCCCCTTTGCACTCATTGCTCAGATCCGTTGGTATTTCTTGTGCTAAGAAAACCCTGATCTGGGGGTTCCGACCCCCAGACCCCCCGTCGGTTGGGGGAGTGTCCCCCCCCCGTTGGCGTAGCCTCTGCCTTCGCAGAAACCCCCCCTCAAAGGGTTTGGTTTGAGACGGTGGAGTGGGCTTACGGCAGATTTGTTGGTGTGTGGGATGCGGATGTTGTTGAGAGAATCGCAAAATCCGTCTCAGGAAAACTTGTGTATACACTAAGGTTTGCGAGTGC
>JANMEL010000162.1:0-4402 GCA_031376885.1 Chamaesiphon sp. OTE_70b_metabat_96
CCGGCCACCGGCCTCCGGGTCCCGGCCCCTGGGGGGCGGGCCCCGGGGTGAGGGGCCAGCCGTTAGCACTAAGTTTGGAGCAGCCGATTTTAAGTATGGTTTGAGCACTTAGATTACGTCTCAACCGTCTTGGCGACTACCATAAATTGAAATTTTGGACAGTGAATCAAAGTTGAAGTGTCCAAGATGCAAAATCGAGCCGATCGATTATTTCCACTCATCCCAATTATTATTCAAAATCGAAGTCTTGGGGAAGGAAGTAGGATTATTATTTTCTTCTAGCCGTCTACGAACCTCTTGTACTAACGGGGCTGGATTGGGTAGCGGTTCCACCATTTGAGCGGGGGTAACGCCTTTTTCGAGGGCTAAGACGATAGTGGTGCCTGCGGCTGCGCCTGCTGACCATTCAAAGGAATGAATCCGGTAAGCTGCGGCGGCGATGTGGCTGGTGGCAATACTTTTGCCCGCTACTAGCATGTTATCAATTTTTTGGGGAATCATCGCCCGCAGGGGAATTTGGAAGGGGTATGCTTGTCCTTGTCCGAGTCGCCCCCCTTCTCGCTCGGTATTGCCAGGGGCTTCATGGGGGCTATTTTGCATACAGGGATGAAAATCGATCGCATAATGACCGATGCCGACTGTATCAGCGTACATGGTCGATCGATTGCGCGGTTTTGGTTTGGGGCTACCGTCAATAAAAACGTCGATCGCGTCAATGCCCGCTAATTTCGCCTGTAGCTGACGATATCGATCGGCTGGTAGTGGTGGCATTTTGGCGGAATCGAGTAGGTCGTTGCGGCTAATATCGACTTCTGAGACCATGAATCCAGTCTCATACCCATAGCTTGGTCTACCGATAATCCGTCTACCTTCCCGAATGTAAGGATATTTGGATAATCCGTGGGCTGTGCCCATTGGGGATTGCAATCCACTGAGGTAGACTTGGTTGGGATTGGGGGTTTTGCTCCAATAGTTGGGGGTGTTTGGTGCGGTGGTGACTTGAGAGTCGGTTTCGCCTGCGACTAGCCAGTGATAAAAGCCGACTGAACTTTCTTCGCCTTTGCGGAGGGTATCGGTGCGTAAACCACCCATCCAGCCGCCAGGTTTCAATTGACTGGAATTTTTGAGTTGGTTTCGATCGAGAATCAGGTTGTCTGTGGCACTGCCTGGGCGATAATCGTTACCCCATGTCCAATTTTGCATGGAGATATCTCCAGGTGCGGGGGCGGTAAAACTGATGCCACCAAATTTGGTGGGTGTTCCTTTGCCTTCACTCCAAATTCGGCGATAGGTATAGACTAGCCCGAAATCGGCGAGGCGTTTGAGTTCGTAGCTGTAGTAAGGGGCGTATTGTTGATAAAAGGGTGGTGGGGTTTGGGGTTGGGGTGTCGCCGTTGTCTGCATGGCGAAGGGATATGTGAAGCCTTGGGTGCAGTAAGGATCGCCTGTGGTGGTGGCTGCGGATGGTTCTACGGCCGATCGCGGATCGCTGCCTAGTTTGTAGGGTACATCAGCTAACCCGATCAATTCGCCTGTTTCGGTGGCATCGACGACATACCAATCAGCCGTCATCGAGCGATTTGTCGTTGTCGGCGCAAAGACGATCTTTTGTTTTCGGAATCGACGCGAGTCACTGTAGGTGTAAGCATCGTCGATCGTCTGCGACAGGGTGTATGTATTGAGTGGCGGCGTTTGTGGTTGTGGTCGGTGTTGAATTGCGATTACGCTGGTAATTTGTGTGCCCCCGCCTCTTTTGCCAGTAGTTAGATCTTTGACTACTGTGTTGGGATACCAGTACAATTTACCCTTACCAGTGCGTTCGGCATTTCGCAACATCTCATAGAGAATTGTATGAGCATCTTTGGGCAAGAAACAAGATTCACTCACCCAACATTGACCGGGATTTAATCTTCCATAGTAGTCTTGGATTTTTTGGCGAAGTTCCAAATAACCACGGGGAAAGTAATTTTTGGCGCGTTGAGTCGGACGTTCATCTAATGCTGATACTCCTTGGGCGGAGATCTGTCCCCCTACCCAATCGGTAATCTCAGTCATGCAGACTTGTTTCCCTGCGAGTAAGCTTTCATAGGCGGTAGCTGTCCCACTCAACCCACCACCAGCAATCAATACATCGCAGGCAATTACATTATTGGTGGAGCTATTTTCAGCAGTCAGTGCGGCTAATGAACCTGACTCGATCGCCGTTAAACTCAAACACAAAATGGCGAGGGTTTGCTTGAACATTATGTTGCTAAATTGCTAAGAATACGGGGTCTGTCCTAATATAACATAGCAGTATAGCCTGACCCCTGAGTGCTAGATTTTGCCCTTGAAGAAGCCAAATATACCTGGACTAGCCTGTTTAGCTGCGGCGTTGGTGGTAGACTTAATCGCACTGTTTGTTCGATCGAATTCTTGTTTGAGCCGGATCACATGAGGATCTTTGGGGTTAAGCTGGATCGCTTTTTTCATCGATATTTTGGCCATTGTCTTTTGTTGTTGATGTAGGTAGGCTAATCCTAAGATCGCGTGAGCGCGGGGGTTATTTGGCTCGATGGTAGTTGCTTCGCGCATTTCCAAGACTGCTTTTCCCCAATTTTTCATAGTGAGATATTCTTCGGCACGACGAAGTGAGCCTTCGATCGGGGATGGTTTGGCGAGAATCTCGCTCGGTGACTCAGTTTGGGTGGCAGTAGGTTGAGAATTGGTTATTTGTGGGGGGGTAGATCTGACTGATTGAAGTTGTTTGCGAACTAGATATACCATATTCAGTTCGCTAATTTGTTCGATCGATTGGATGCTCTGGTTGAGATCGTGATATTGTTTGAGAGCCATTTGGCCCAAGAGTCGATCGTACACTACGTCAAAATCATTACCACTTTGATATAGTTCTTGGCACAAAGGATCCAATATCTGCATATTAGTACCTTCGTCGATCGTTCTTTTGGCAAGCAATTGTAAAACGATCGATTGTTCTTCCCGTGTCGAAGATTTACTGAGGATTCCATAAGCATGAGTGACTAATCGCGAGAATAGTAAGGTGGCAAAGTTGCGCTCTTCCTCGGTTTTCCACTGAGCACTATCGGGATGGAGCAACCTAGCGACGGTCTTGTAGCGTTCTCGAATGTCAACTTCTTCAGCATTTACGCTCACGCCCAGAATAGCATGTCGATCGGTGAAGTCAAACTGAAATAAACCTCGATCTAGTTGGAAACTCATATACTTGGGGGGAGCGCAACAGCAGTCAGTAATTGTAGTCGCAAGGTAAGTTCTGGAAGACTTGAAGCCTTGACGAATGAGTCCTTATGTCTCTACAACTGAGAATTCTCAAGGTACATTATCTATATCTTTCCCATCTTTGAACTCAATATCTACATTGACGTAGATTTATTATCGACCTTCAGCCAACTCCAAGGTTCGATCGCCGCCACATGGAGCAATTCTTGACTCAATTCTGGATGTAGTTTACCATTGGTGGCGAGAATCCGACCCGATCGAATGTCAAAGTCAGTGCGATCGTAGGCCGTAACTATCCCCCCAGCCGCCTCCAAAATCGCCACGCCAGCCGCCAAATCCCAGGGAGATAGTCCGCGCTCCCAATAGCCATCCAACCTGCCACAGGCGACGTAGGCAAGGTCTACGGCAGCAGCTCCACCGCGTCTGACACCCTGAGTGATGTGGGTAAGATAGCAAAATTCTTGATAATTATTATCTAGGGTTTCCCGCCTGTCGTAGGCAAAGCCCGTTACTAGTAAGCTAGCTGCTAAGTTTGGCGTATTGGAAACATGGATGGGTTTATCGTTGCAACTTGCGCCAAGCCCCACACCACCCCGAAATAACTCTTTGTGAAAAGGATCGAAAATCGCGCCGATTGTCGGCACGCCATTAATTAATAACCCGATCGAAGCCGCCGAAAATGGGTACTGATGAGCATAATTTGTCGTACCATCAAGTGGATCGATCGCCCACAAGTATTCGGCATCGAGATCGCCATATTGTCCCGACTCTTCAGCTAAAATTGAGTGTTCTGGGAAATGTCGCCGAATTATTTCCAAAATCACCGCTTCAGACTGTTTGTCGGCTTCCGTTACCAAGTCCCCTGGGCGACCTTTTTCGACGATCGATTCTAGTTTGCCCCAATAAGCTTGTAATACTTCTCCCGCTGCTAATGCGGCTTCGGTCGCTACATCTAAATAGGTCGATAGTTGGCTGGGGTTGATGGTCATTGAGTCGATTGGATAGATACTAGTTGTTATTGTATCTGATAGTTTTAAGTTAACCAAAGCTAACAGATGCAACCTTCTTGCGAAGATCGGGACTATCCACCAATGCCTTCAGAAAAATTCCTCTGGCTCCATTGATATCCCGATCTACCGTCACACCATTTGATGTGATAGTTTTT
>JANMEL010000177.1:0-17448 GCA_031376885.1 Chamaesiphon sp. OTE_70b_metabat_96
GCAAGTAGAGCACCTTTTCAAGACAGGGGTCAGCTTGGAAAAGCTGACGGCAAAGCATGGTTTGTTGGTGTAGCCTCCGCCAGAGCGGAAGGGTCTACATCTTCCCTAGCTGTTTTGGGGGTTGCTATATTCGGTTGACCCACGAGGATCGATTTTAAGGCTACCGATCGCCGACGATCGCTCTAGAGTACCGAATTAGCAAATCTAGTTTGTCCTGATAGGCTTGACGGCGGTGCTGAAGGTTATTTGGCTGGCGAGCTGCTTCGAGAAACATCAGATCGAGGGGAAGCAAGCGCAACAGGCGATGACTTTCGGTGAGATACGATCGCATTTTACCCGCGATCGGCTCTTCGAGATCTTCAATATTTTGGGTGAGGATCTGCCGCTCAAATAACTCGATCGCCTCACTGAGACTGACTTTCAGCTCAGGGATCGAGTCGGTGGACAAGTTGAGGAGCAAAGTCAACAGTTGTCGCCAGGGAGAGATTTGCTCGGTTGGCAACATAAATATTTTAGCTAGGATAGAATAACATGTAAACAATTTTACAATTTTCTCATCTTAAAATAGCTGTTCGTCTGAAAAACTGCATCTTTGCTCGATGCCTACCCAATCTAGATAGAGCGATGTTATGTAGAATCGATCGAATTGACATAACTATCGCTAAAATATCCAAAATTGAACTTTCGTTCATTGTAATGATGGGGATAGATTTCTGACCCATTTTAAAATTACAAATTACTCCAAAATAATCAGGGTGGATAATTATGACTAGTCCTATCTCTATCTCTAATGTAGACCTACTAGTTGCACCTGCGACGGATGATTTAATTCTCGGAACGAAAGACTACGCCAACGCGCCAACATCAATGTACAACTGCGATATTCCTGAGTGGCTACAAAATTGTCTAGATGGACAAACCACTGCCGATGGTAAGATCGATTTGGATGCTAAATTAATTGGGAATGCGTTTCGGTTTGCTTATGAGTTGCATGGCGATCAAGTCCGAAGATCGGGAGAAGCTTATATTTGTCATCCGATCGCTGTAGCCGGATTACTCAGAGATTTGGGTGGCGGTGCGGCAATGATTGCAGCGGGATTTTTGCATGATGTGGTTGAAGATACTGATGTGGATATCGCGGGAATTGAGGAGAGATTTGGGAAGGAGGTAGCTCATTTAGTTGAAGGGGTGACAAAATTATCTAAGTTTGAGTTTTCTAGCAAGAAAGAACAGCAAGCTGAAAATTTTCGGCGGATGTTTGTGGCAATGGCACAGGATATTCGGGTGATTGTTGTTAAGTTAGCTGACAGACTGCATAATATGCGGACGTTAGATTATTTGCGCCCCGACAGGCAGCAAGCAATATCTCACGAAACTCGCGATATTTTTGCACCATTAGCCGACAGGTTGGGGTTGGCGCGGATCAAGTGGGAACTAGAAGACTTGGCATTCAAATATATTGAAGCCGAAGATTATCAACGAATTCAAGATTTGGTTGCCGAAAAGCGCACAGCCAGAGAAGCTAGAATTGCCAACGTCACCGAGATGATCCGTCACCGACTCAAAAAATCCCACATCGAATTCGTAGATATCAGCGGCAGACCAAAACATCTGTACAGTATCTACCAAAAGATGCGAACTCAGAAAAAAGAGTTTAACGAAATTTACGACCTCACCGCCATCAGAATTATCGTCGAATCCGATCGCGACTGCTATCTAGCCTTAGCAGAAATTCACGATCAATTCAAACCAATTCCAGGTAGATTTAAAGACTATATCGGCTTGCCCAAAAACAATCGGTATCAATCATTGCATACTACCGTATTTGGCTTCACAGGTACACCCCTAGAAGTCCAGATTCGGACATTAGAAATGCACCATGTCGCCGAATATGGCATCGCCGCCCATTGGAAATATAAAGCAGCTAGTCAAGCAGAATCAGGCACAACCAGCGATCGAACCGAAATCGATGATAAATTTGCTTGGTTGCGACAAGTCTTGGAATGGCAAAGCGATGTTAAAGACGCGATCGAATTTGACGACAGGCTTAAAGAGCATCTACTCGAAAAAGATGTCTATGTATTCACGCCCAAAGGGGAAGTCGTATCTCTGCGTCGAGGTTCTACAGCGGTAGATTTTGCCTATCGGATTCATACCGAAGTCGGCAATCATTGCGCCGGGGCGAAAGTTAATGCGCGGATCGTGCCTCTATCCAAACCCTTACAAAATGGCGATATCATCGAGATTGTCACCCGCGAAAATAGCCATCCCAGTCTCGATTGGCTAAATTTTGTCGTTAGCCCTGGTGCCAAAAATCGGATCGTACAATGGTATAAACGCTTTCATCGCGATGAAAATGTCGCCAGAGGGCGAGAATTGCTCGAAGGCGAACTCGGCAAAAATGGCTTGGAAGCCCTATTAAAATCCGAACCCATGCAATCCGTCGCTCAACGGTTCAACTATGTCTCCGTGGACGATTTACTCGCGGGATTGGGCTATGGGGAAATCACCCAGAAGATGGTTGTCAACCGTCTGCGCGAGCATGTCAAAGCCAGACAAACACCTACCCCAGAACTTCCGCCTACCACAGCCCCAAAGCAGACTCATCCCTCAAGTAGCGATTTTCCCATCCTGGGAGTCGAAGGTTTATTGCACCACCTCGCGGGTTGTTGCAATCCGATTCCTGGAGAGTCAATTATTGGCGTAGTCACTCGCAATAGTGGCATTTCCATTCACCGTCAAGGTTGCATGAATGTCGAACAGATGAACGGCGATCGCTTATTGCCTGTAGACTGGAATATTCAGGCCAATCTAGCCGCCAATGGCAAACAGCGCAACTATACTGTCAGTGTACAATTAGAGGTACTCGATCGAGTGGGCATATTCAAGGATGTACTGTCCAAATTGAGCGATAATAAAATCAATGTGCGATCGGCCAATGTAATTACTCATTATGCCAAGCCTGCCATTATCGATCTGTCGATCGAAGTCAATCACAAAACCCAATTAGAACGTTGTTTCTCCCAAATCAAACAGATGAGCGATGTCCTAAATATCCGCCGTCTGTCTCAAGTTGAGAGCATAGATCCCAAATCATAATATCCCCTAAATCTCCACACCCATGATAGATGATACAGTGCTTAGTGCGATCGCTGGCGGACTAGCAATCTTAATTGCGATCGGTGCCATGCTCATGATGTTTACGACCGTATGGACGACTAAAAAATAACCCACATTCCGCACTTCACAGAATTCACAAAGGAAATTCTAGTGTTTAGGGGTGAGGGGTGAGGGGGAAGCTAGAAAAGCCGCAATTCGTGCCGTCTCTAGAGCGGAAACTGCTAGATTTGGATAATACTTTCTCGTTGGCGTAGCCTCTGCTGAGGCAGACGCTGTGCGAACGCCTTTGGCGATAGTGCGGAATGTGGGAAATAAGATTGACACAATTTAGATCGATAATTAGGCTCTGCCCCATCCAAAATCCAAAATCTATTGTGCCGATCCTTTCAGCCAAATTGTAACTGCTTCGGCGATCGACTTCGCCATTTTTTGTTGTTCGGCGGGAGTAGCAATGAGTTCAAACTCACTGGGATTGCTCATAAAACCCCACTCTAATAGTACTGAAGGTGCGGATGCTGGACGAGCTAGTGCGAGATTATCCCAGAATACACCATAAGCAGGACGACCTGTATTTTTTACCACATAATTATGGATGTACATTGCTAGAGGTTGGGATTGGGGATGATACCAGAAGGTAGAAAAACCTTTGGTAGCTGGGTTACCGCCATCAGGGAGAGAGTTGTGATGGACGGAAAGAGCGATAGTAGGTTCTAAATTATCGATGATGGTTTGGCGATCGTCAAGTCCGACAAATTTATCTACCTCTCGTGATAAGTATACCGCTGCACCGCGCATCGCCAGTTCATTTGCTAGGAGTTTTGAGGCATAGAGATTGGCATCTTTTTCGGTGTAGCCATTTGGCCCTACGGCTCCAGAATCTTTGCCACCATGACCAGGATCGAGTAAAATTTTGGTACCAGCGAGGGGTTTATCGGCAGTATTGCGACTGAGTTGGGGCGGATGTCGGAGGGATAAGATCAAGCTGGTGCCTTGATATTTGAGTTTATAACCCCACTGCTGTTTGGATTTGAGGTTGAATGTATATTTAACTATCCCAGGTGCGGTTTGTTTCCAATCTAGACGGGAAACCACGGGGTTATCATTGAATCGGATGATGTCGGTTTGAGCTGTGGTATTATAGAGGGTTAGCTCGATCGTATTGGTACCTTGTTCGATGGCGATCGGTACTGCTACTTGCAACGGGAAAATTACGTCTGTCACTCCTGGACGTTCTTGGCTGATGACGCTTTTGATAATTGTCTTCGGGGGTACCGCAATTCCTGGCATCACTTGAACTTGATCTGCCAAAATCCAACCGCCATAATCTAACCTTACCCAGTTGGCTTGCACCCCATTATTATTTCCCGTTTGACGGGCGGTAATTGCCGCTCTAGTGCCCTTGGGAAGTGGGGTGAGTCTACTAAAGTCAGAACTCGCTCCGGTGCGGGTAATACCGCTTTCTACCTTGACTTGGGCAACTTCTAAATTGAGGGGGGATAAAATCTGGATTTTACCTGGGGCGGCTTGGGATATACTTGTCCCATTAGTGGTCATCTGATAGGTGGGATTGCCTAATTCGGCAGCGGCGATGACAATTGCACAGCCTAAGTATTGCCCAGCACCAAACATTACTTGAGGTTGATTGCGATCGATCAGTGCTGAATTATTATCTGGTAAGCCGACTTGGTTTGCTTGCTCTTGGAGTTTGATATCTTGCCCAGATATATTCACTTTTACGGTTGCATTGGTTGGGGCAGATGCACCAAAACAAACTAAGTCACCAGGCAGCCGCGCCATGTCTCCCTGAGGTTCTAGGGAACCAGGCTCGAAGTTGTTTTGGGGGGCAATCTTTCCGGCTTGACGAGTAACCGTAATGATTTTGGTTTCGTTTTTATACTTTAGTTCAAAAGTATTTTTACCCACTTTGAGTTCGTAGGATGAGGCAAAATGTCCTTTCGGGCTGCGATCGACAGGTTTTTGATTAATTGATACTTGTCCATCACTGGGAGCACTACCGATCAAAAAAATTCGATCGGCTCCCGTTTGATGATTGGCAGGAGGATAAGAAATATATAGTGATTCCGCAGCGATACTTGGTGCGGCGATTAGGCAACCAACAGCAATGCTACCTAAAATTCCTAAGTGCGAGTATTTGCGGAACATGTGGATTAATTGATAATTGATAATTGATAATTGATGCTTATGTTTACTAGCGATTCTCCAGAGGAGAGGCTGCGCCAACGACTAGATGAGTAGGTAATCCATCGATACTAGTTTGATTATTTTCTAGTTGATATGCTCGAACTCCCTCTATTCCTTTCTTGTCTGCCCAATCTGCCAAAGTAGAGCGTTCTTGTTCTAATTCAAACATCGGCACTCCGTAACCACACGAGGTCTGAACTGTCTCTATGTTTACCACAATTAACTGCCGTTTACCAGGGTAGTCGGGAAAATCACTACTCTCCCAAATTCGATCCCACTCGGCTGTATTTGGTAAAACTACTTCGCCTTTGCCATATAGTCGTAAAATCAAAGGTCGATCGGTAAAGCTGCAAAACATTACAGTGATGCGTTGGTTTTGATGTAAATGTGCTGCTGTCTCATTTCCACTTCCGGTAAGATCCAAATAAGCGACTTGGCTAAAGCTTAAATACCGGAAAGTATCCATCCCTTTGGGCGATAAATTAATTCGCCCTTTGATTGGTGCGCTAGCAGTAAAAAAGACTTTTTGGCGATCGATAAATTCACACAATTTATCGTCGAGTTGAGAATAAAATTTTGCCACAATAGACCCATTACCAAACTAAAAGTACAACCTTTTTCCCTATCCCCTATTCCCTATCCCCTAAGATGGAACCTCAAACATCGAAATTACCGCATAGAGGATAAATAACCCACCCCCAATTAGAGTAACTAGTCTGCGAGAAACTTTACCAGCGATCGATCTGCCAGCAAAGATCGCAATTGCCGCACAAATAGTATGACCCATAATTGCTCCCATCGTCACACCGATTCGATCGTTTGTAGCTGCTAGAGCGAATGTAGCAAACTGAGTGCGATCTCCCCATTCAGCCAAAAAAACTAGGGTAAATGTTTCCACCATAATCTTCCAAACGGTTGGCCGATCGCCCAGATGCTGCTCGGATTTGTCTACTTCAAATCGGGCTAATGCTAATTCCTTCGTCTGATGCTGGGGCGACATCTTCCAGCCTTGATACAGCAATTTGAAGCCAAAGCCGAGAAATACCACAATGGATCCGTAACGCAGATAAGCCGGATTGACTGAGCTAAAAAGTTTTCCCGCCACCACGGATAACACCGTCATTACTGTCAATGATAATACTGTGCCGAGAAATACCCATCCCCGTGGATGCCGCATGGAGAGTAGGATGGTAATCAGAAAACTCTTATCGCCTAATTCAGCAGAGGTAATAAATAATAAAGCTTTAGTAAACGCTCTGAGCATTTAGTTTTGTCTAGCGTTACCGCTGCAAAATCGACTCCATAATTTTAGCTTAAACCTGTCGTTGGCGTAGCCGCTGATGAGAGAGCACCGCGAAAATTAGACCTCCTGCAAAAGTAAAAATGCAATCTTTTTCCGTACCGTTGTCATCTAAAGTTCTCCCGTCTTAAAAAGGTGCTTCACTTGGGCAAAGCCTCAATGTACCGCACTATTCCCTATTCCCTATCCCCTATCCCCTATCCCCTATCCCCTATCCCCTATCCATTTTTGCAATAGGATCGCCGCATTTTGCCCACCAAATCCAAAGCTCAGACAAAGTACCCGATCGACGATCGTCTGACGAGGAGCGATCGCAAAATCGAGATCGAATTCTGGTTGTGTCAAGCCGACACAAGGCGGTAAAATTTGGGTCGCGATCGATTGCAAGCATAGAGCAATTCCCACTGCGCCAGAAGCTCCCAAAGTATGACCTGTAGCTCCCTTGGTAGAACTAATCGGCACTCCTTGGGGAAACATCCTCTCAATTAATCGACTCTCGCGGCGATCGTTTAAAATTGTCCCCGTACCATGAGCGTGAATATAACTAATATCAGTCGCCAAATGATGGCCCAAAGCTCGATCGATCGCACTTATCGCCGCACCCAAATTCAAATCCGCCGCACAGAGATGATAAGCATCATTCGTCAAACCACAGCCCAACACCTCCCCATAAATTCTCGCCCCTCGCGCCTCGGCTAATCTAGCTGACTCCAGCACAAACACCGCGCCAGCCTCCCCCAAAACTAACCCATCTCGCGATCGATCGAATGGATAACAGCCACTCGTAGCTAACGCACCCATTTGACGAAACCCCGTAATGGTCAAAGGTGTAATCGGTGCTTCGACTGCTCCGGCGATCGCCAGCTCACAGGCTCCAGAACGAATCAATTCGATCCCTTGAGCTAAACTAACAATTCCCGTGGCGCAGGCTGCCATAGGAGCTAATAAAGCCGAATGAGAGCCAATATATCTAGCTGCGGCGATCGCTGGGCTATGTGGCAAAGCAGCCAACCACCCACTGAGATCTTGCCGATTAGTGGTAAATCTTTCCCACTGTGCTTGACATGCGCGACTAGAACCGATCGCCACGCCACAATTGGGCAATGGTAAACTCAGTTGGGCATCTTTGACCGCTTCGGCTACAACCTCACGAGTGAGCGCGATGACCTCAATGGGTTCTGTGTCGATCGAAGCTAAAGGTAGTGGAGCCAAATCCAGAAAAGGTTGAGATAACTTAATCCCCGATCGCCCTGCCATCAAGTTGTGCCAAGTACCAGCCAAATCTCCCAGTGCAGATCTAAATCCAATCCCCGTAATTACAATTCGCATTTCCCTAACCTGATCAAACAACATATCCCCGACTTCAACGGAGAAGTCGGGGATATTGCTTCTCAATGGTTGAGACGTTACTTTGCGCCAGTCGCCAGGGCGATTAAGACAGATCCAAGTCCTCAAACCATGCTTTGTGCATCAGCTTCTCTAAACTGACACCATCCGCCTATTTTTTCAACTTATCGATGCCTGCTGTCACTTTTGCCGAGGTAATCTTATCACCTTGTTGGATCGTATCGATGATTTCGATCCCTTGGGTAATCTTACCAAACACAGCATAGCTACCATCCAGGAAAGCCACATCAGCTAGAGTGAAATAAAATTGGGAAGAAGCCGAATCAGGATTCTGCGACCTGGCCATCGCGATCGCCCCGCGTTTATGTTTTAACTGGGGCTTATCGCTGATAATCTGACTATAAATCGGTGCTGAGTTAGAACCTTGGGGCTTGATTTCGAGTGGAATTTGTCGCTCAGAATTAGATCCTGGCGGAATAAACCCCCCCCTTCCAGTTCCCTGAGGATCGCCACCTTGAACCACGAATGGCTGAGGTTCGCGCACGACACGGTGGAATGTCAAACCGTTATAAAATCCACGTTGGACTAAATCGACAAAATTACCCGCGCTAATTGGGGCATTATTACCATCTAGTTCAATGGTTATTTGTTTGCCATTGACGGTCATGACCACAGTTGCCATGCCGTCGAGTCTGGGCAACCCAGGGAATTGACTATTCGTACTAGTAGTGGTTGCGGGTGCGCTACTAGGTGCGGTGGTTGTAGAGGATTGCGGCGATCTTTTGGGACTATCGCACCCACCCAGAATCAGGGCACTCATCAGAAAACTCGCTAAAATAAGCCGTTGAAATGGTATCTGCATCTGCTGGTAGGAAATAAGGGTTTGTTCAGCTCAGTTTAAGCCGATCTCTGTTCATATTACTAGTGACTGTCGATCGAATCTAGAGTTCCCACTCTAAAGACCTACCGTGTATACACAAGTTTTCCTGAGACGGATTTTGCGATTCTCTCAACAACATCCGCATCTCACACACCAACAAATCTGTCGTAAACCCACCCCACCGCCTCAAACCAGACCCTTTGAGGGGGGGTTTGGGGGGGGGACATTCCCCCACCCAATGGGGGGTCTGGGGGTCAGAGCGGTGCGCGCTCGTCGGGTTCCCCGACGTAAAAAGCGCAACAAGACACCCCCAGATCCGGGTTCTCTTAACACTAGAATCTCAACGGATCTGAGCAATGAGTGCAAAAGGGAAGGGTAAATTAACCTAAAACGTTCGCGTAGCGTCTGCCTTAGCAGAAGTCTAGCCGACTTGTGTATACACGGTAGCTCCAAAGACGGGAGACTGGGGGCAGATCGGATTCCGCCCCATCGACGATCCAACAGTTACAATCCTTCCAGGGGTACGCCCAAAAACCGCGCTAAATTTGCCCCTTGAGTTTCCAATTCAGCTAGTGAAATTGGCTCTCCGACGCGGGTAAGCGGGATTTCACGACGACCTTTGATTCGCACGTAGATATTCCGCCGAGGACTTAATCCATCTTTGATATCGACTCTTACCGCTTGTGCGTCCTTAATTTTACTAATTAATTCGATCCGCCGATTTTTGCCTGGAAACCCATGTCGAAAAATGGTGATGTCACCAGTCTCCTGATTGAACTCATTGTACCCGCCGCCAATATCGAGCAAAATCGACAACCAAAGGTAAGTGGCGAGGAGAGTTCCCGCAACACCATAAAAACTCAAGGCGATTCCCTGGGGAATAAACGCCAATTCGAGGGGGTTACTCACGGGTAGTAAATTGACTTTCAGATAGCTGGAAAGCCCAGCCAGCAAGAAACCAATCCCCCCAATTGAGACGACAACAGCCCAAAAAAAGTTGCTAAAGCGGCGCGAACCTAGTACGGGTTGTATTAAAACAGTTTGGTCGATGGTGGTTGGTGAAGTAGACATTTTTAATAAATCAGTTTCGATGTATTGATTGGATCGACTATCTGGATCTTCTGCTATCCACTATCCACTATCTGCGATCCACTCGGAACTCGATCGACTCGAATTGTAAATTTTCGACACCCTAATTGTCCGATCTTCCGATCGTCCGGCGGATCTGCTCGACTGAGTAAATCACTCATCAATAAATTCGCCTAGTTCTAATTCCTCCTCTGTGCCCTCTGTGCCTCTGCGGTTAAAAAATACAACC
Source organism: Chamaesiphon sp. OTE_70b_metabat_96 (assembly GCA_031376885.1). Lineage (GTDB taxonomy): Bacteria > Cyanobacteriota > Cyanobacteriia > Cyanobacteriales > Chamaesiphonaceae > Chamaesiphon. Next base: position 10,168 of record JANMEL010000177.1, read on the forward strand.
ATCCCGATCGATCGGGATAGTTTTTAAAAACAAACGAGCTTCTAACCCTCTCTGCGACTAGAGCGATTCTCCAAGGAAGAGGCTCGCGGGAACGAGACAACTCAAACAATTTCTCTGCGATCTCTGCTATCTCCGCGCCCTCTGCGTTACGGAACTTGGAAACTAATCCAACCTTCGGCAGGTAGATGAGAACGATAACGACCGCAATCGGAGAACATCAACATCATTTGGAGACCATAATCAGGTTCTAAATTTAGATCGGCCCAAGGGACGGCGATTTCCAGGCATTTGTCGATCGCTACCATCGCGTGACTCGATCGAGTCTCCCAGCGATCGTAATCCATCGCTTCGTGGAGCCAAGTGTATCCAGTGGTGAGATCGATCGCCAAGCGATGGTGGAAGCGGTAATTTGTCGGTGCTTGACGGGGTAAGTCTGCCAAGGGAATTGGGCTATTGTGCATGATTTCCTTGGGATAGTACCAAACCAAATTTAACTCATTGGGAATATCGATACCTGGTTTCACCCCAGTCCCAAAGTCCATCCGTAGATAGAAGTTGCGGTGGTCTACGCCATAAAATACCCGTTGAATTGGATTGCTCTGGTGCATCGTCCCACTCGCGCCACCGATTTCCAACCGTCCGGCAAAATTCCAATCTTGTTCGTCGCCGCGTCCATCGATGGTTGGATGAATAAAGCCCTCTGGACGATGGGTGGTCGATCGCTGGTGGGATTCGACGGGAAGTTGCAATTCGGCGGGGATTGGCTCATTTAGGGCTTGATACAGGGCGACTAAATGTTCGCGGAACAGTTGGTCGAACATGGCATCCTGATTTGAGGAATGTCCTTCGCCAAACCACCAAAACCAATCGGAACCTTCGGCCGCATATAAAGCTTCCCATGCGGCTGGATTACCAGTTTCGGTAGCTTCGGGATGGTTGGCGAGGACTTGTCGAGCGGTGGTGAGTAAATCCCATGCTCGATTTTTGGCAGGATCGCCAATCCAGGTGGTGAGACTACCATCGACCCAGGAACCTGTATGGAGGGATGCGGCGGGGAAGGTGGCAGTAGTTGGGAATGCGTCGGTAAATTCGGAGACTGTGACGAGTTTAATTGTCTCGTCATCGCTGAGGGTTTGATAGAGATGTTCGAGGAAGGGTTTACCATCGAGGTGATAATGCTCCCAACAATTTTCGCCATCGAGGGCGATCGTCACCAACCAAGGTTCTTCCAAACTAGTTCCCCCATGTCCCTCTTTGGCAATGAGCGATCGCGAAATCGAATGTAGATGGCCGACTAAATCCTTCGATCCAGCTTCTGGCGACATGCCGCTATATGTAAACCCAATCAGATCCGAAATGCGGCGATCGCGAAATACCATCGCCAAATCTCCATCCGCCGTACTCACCCGATAAGGACGATATAACAACTCCGGTTCCAATACAGTCCCCGAACCATCCCGATGAAAGAAATGCTTGAGGGTATTCCCCAAAATTGCCTCATCAGTACACAACCATTTAAAGCCCTGCTGGGCAACATAAGGCAACATCTCAGGACTTACCGCCTGTTCCGACGGCCACAATCCTCTGGGCACACAGCCAAACCGATCCTTATACATATCCCAAGCTTTACTCAAATGACGCGGGATATCTTCCGCCCATTGGAATCGCTGTTGAGGTAAAGCCATATTCGGCACCGCAATCCGACCCACATCAGTATCTGCCAATAGGGGTAAAATCGGGTGGGTATAAGGCGTAGTTGTCACCTCCAACTGTCCCGTTTCCTGCATCTGCCGATGCTTGGGCACGATCTGCCGTAAGATCTCCCGCTGCTTGGAATAAATCCGCTGTCGATCGCTCAAACTAAAATCACAGTCCTGTTCCAACCAATGGGCGATTTCTGGATCTTCCCAGAACAACGGATCGAACCAAGCTAAATTGTGCCAAGCCAATAAGTCGCCATAATCTCGATCGATCCAATTCTCAAAACACCAAGGTTCGCCTCGCTCTAGCCGTTGGTAATATAACTCTCGATAACGGGGATGCGGATCGATCAACGTATGATGATTGGCATCAAAAAAGTGGCGAATGATAAACTGCTTCTGGGGTGCCTGAAGAGTATCAGTCGGCATCAACGCCAATTCTAAATAAGGGTCGAATGCTGTCCCTGCAATATAGTCCTCCAACTGCAAAATCAATGACGGCACTAAATTTACCGTCTGATGAAGCTTGGGATATTTTTCGAGCATCAAAATCAGATCGAGATAATCCTTCGTCCCATGCAAACGCACCCACGGTAGTCGGTACTTACCATCGCGATACTTATATAGGGGTTGATGTTGGTGCCAGATAAAGGCGACGTGTAAAGGATGCGGCATAAAGTCAACGGTTAGCGGTGAGGGAGTAAAGGAGCGGTCTGGTGCTGATTTTTCAGTTCATCTTTAAAATAACAATGCTCGATCGCCATCGATGAGATCTAGATTTCATCGCGATTCTTTGAAGTTGCGGACATGTGGTCAAATTTACTCGTAGGATGCGATCTTAACTTACTTTTTTTGGCGAAAATCCTAAAGATCGATATTTCACTGGGGATCGTGGAATTACTTTACAAAATTTAAGCTGGTTTTTTACAAAAATTATCTATCGATCGTCTGCGCTAAAAATATCGTTGATTCTATTCTCAATTAGCTTGACGAATCTAGTGGGTTTAGGCTATTATTACGGGGTAGTGTGCTTGCAACTATCTGCAAGCAATCTATTACTCAAATCAATTTTCATGCCTCTCAAAGCTTTGAAAAATCGTTAATTTTGAGGGTGCTACAGGATCCATGCGACGTGCCTTAGCGTGAACTACTTTACAATTAATACTGTAAGTTTTTAGGGTTTAGTTGAGGTGTTAAGTAAACACAGAGGCACATGAGGTTGCACAGAGGTACACAGAGGCGTTGCCCTGAGCGAAGCCGAAGGGGGTTGTTGGTGCGATCGAAGTCTTTTACTCTATTTATCTCTACCTGTGGCAATAACTGCTACTCCACAAACATGAATCTGTTTTTCTCTCAGGGCGGCTGCGGCTTCGCGGACGGTTGCGCCTGTGGTGTAGATATCGTCGATGAGGAGGACGGTGGTGTTCGGGTTGAGGGTGGTGTGTTGGGCGAGTGTGAATGCTCCGGCGACGTTTTCGGCTCTGGCGGATTTGGATAGTCCAAATTGAGCGACGGTCGATCGACTGCGTTGGAGGCTTAGATCTAGTTTATGTCCGGTAGTTTGGCAAAAGCTACGGGCGATTAATTCGGCTTGATTGAAGCCTCTGGTTTGGAGTTTTTCTGCGTGGAGGGGAATGGGGACGGCGATTAGTTTGGGCGGGAGATTTGGGGGTGGGGTTTGTTGCCAACTGGTGCCGAGCCACTCTCCATATTGAACGCCGATCGATCTGATGCCGTCGTATTTGAGTTTGGCCATGGATTGTTTGATGGTGCCTTCGTAAGTGCCCCAAGCGAATAGGGGTAAGTCGTCTTGCCAGTATTTGGCGGGCTGATTGAGTTGAGTTGCTTGGAGTTGACGCTGGCAATAAAGGCAGAAGATGTCCTCGGCTGTGCGATCGCACAGAGGGCAATTGGATTTGAGGAACAGGTTCAGAAGCCTATCTTTTAATTGGTGCCAATTGTTGGGCATCAGAAATATGGTAATGATGAGAAGAAGAGGATCGGCAATTCGCTTTGACTAATTTTTTAACGATCGAGGAATGCAGATAGAAACCAACGAATCGGTGATATAGCAACCGCCAGGGCGGTTAGGACAGATGTAGACGCTTCCGCTGTGGCGGAGGCTACGCCAACAAACCATTAGTGCTTGAGCTTTCCCAAACTGACCCCTGTCCCCTGACCTCTGACCCCTGCTATATTTGTGGCTAGGATCTCGATCGGTGGTTGGAGAAACTTATTGCTGTTCTAAATAACGGCGTAATCGACTGCTCAGAACATCGATCGAAGTGACGACTACTAATAAGACTAGCATCATGGTGGTGGCTTTATTATACTCAAAACCGCGAATATAATTGACCAACTCAAATCCAATTCCGCCCGCACCGACAACTCCCAAGACTGAGGCGGCGCGAATGTTATATTCAAACATATAAATAGTATAACCCCAGAGTAGGGGTAAGACTTGGGGCATGACTCCATATTGGGCGATTTGCAGCCAGGAAGCACCACTAATTTGGAGAGCTTCTAAGGAGTATCGATCGACAGATTCGATCGAAGTTTGATAAAATTTGCCCAGGTAGCCGATGGTGTAAATTGCGAGGGCGAGAGTACCAGCAGGTGCGCCCAAACCTGTGGCGGCGACAAAGATTAAGCCGAGGATAATTGAGGGTACGGAGCGTACGGCATTTTGAATAAAGTTGGCACCCCAACGCACCCACCAAGGTAGTAAGTTGCTGGAGGATAAAACGGCGATTGGGAGTGAAATAATCGCCCCAATTGTGGTTCCCCAGAGGGACATTTGAACGGTTTCGAGCAGTTTTGCCCAAGCAACATCAAGGATCGATAAATCTGGAGGGAAGAGGCGAGAAATAAAGTCGGCGACATAGCCACCGCTATCTTTTAAGGATTCAAGATCGACTTTTAATCCATTCCACGCCCAACTATACACCCCAATGACTGCCAGTACAGTTAATATTCTAATCAACAAGATAACTATTTACTCTCAACTAATTTATCAAATTCTAGGGCCGCATTTTGACTGCTACCATGATAAGCTACCCGACCACGATCGATAATCATCGTCGTCTGAGCATAGGCACTAGCTAGAGCTAGATCGTGTAAAACCGTGACGATCGTCATCCCTTGTCGATGCAGATCGGCGAGTATTTCCATCACCTGTTGAGTTGCCAAAATATCTAAAGCCGCAACTGGTTCATCGGCGAGTAAGATTTTGGGCGAGCGAATTAATGCTCTGGCGATTGCGACTCGTTGTTGTTGTCCCCCGCTCAGTTGTCGGGTGGGTCGATAGGCAAGAGTAGCAATGCCTAACCTGTCGAGTAATTCGATCGCGTTGCGCCGCTCGCGGGCTGGAAATCCGCGCAATGTTTGCCATCCTGAAAACGCGCCCAATTTACCAGATAAAACATTGTCGAGAGCGGAAAGCTGGGGAATCAAACCACCACTCTGAAATAACATCGACAGCTCTTGACGAGATTGTTTGAGGGTGCGAGGAGTGACAGGGATACCGTTTAGGTGAATATGTCCCGATTTCAAGGGTAGCAATCCGGCGATCGATCTCAATACACTAGATTTACCCGCACCATTCAAACCCAAAATCGCCACAAATTGACCGCGTTGAATCTCACAGTCGATGCCATCCAAAATCCGCCTGTCGCCAATCTTAGCCTGACTGACTAATCCTTCACAGACAATTGCTGGCGCAAGATCGACTTGTATTTTAGTCTCGTTGGCGTAGCCTCTCCCTTGGAGAATCGAACTAATTTTGCTATTTATTTTAGGCACAAAAGGGAAAAGGTGAAAGAGACTTGATTCGACCTCGTTGGCGTAGCCTCTCCCTTGGAGAATCGCCGGATCGAGGCCCAGATAAAACTAGCACCGATCTCGATCGATAGCAGTAAATTTGTAATTTAGATCGGACACTGGGGAAAACGGGGGGATGAGCTGTTGAATCGTGACTCGATCGGCGGGAGAAAACCAGCCGTCGATCTCGGAGCGGTTATTTGATGCCTGCGCGTTTGAGAGCTTCTTTAGTTGGTCTCAAATGTTGGTCGTGTCCGACTTCGACCAACTTGGTGGAGTTGTAGAGAGCGCGGAGCAGTTGATTATTTTCGGGTTGATTAAATTTTAACATTGCTGCAATCAATCTGTTCCGAGTCCGCAATGACACATCATCATCGATCGAGATGCCGTGAGCGGGTACGCCAGGAATACTATACAGCACGCGTAAATTGCTCGCCTCCGCCGCAGTAATGTAAGGAACACCCAAAGCATACTCCGATACTGCCGCCACGTCTGCTTGACCTCTCAAGACAGCTTGGAGAGCTTTATCATAACCACCGCCATAATTTACTTGCCCAAAAAAACTATCCAACCTGTCGCGGTTGGGAACTAGTTCCTGTTTTACTAATTCAGCTACGGGGAAAATAAAGCCGGAACCAGAAGTCGGCGAGGTAAACGTCATTTTTTTGCCCTTGAGCTGATTGAGTGTTTCTACTCCTTTGCCCGATCTGAGCGGACTATCTTTGGGCACCACGAACACCGACTTATAAGTATATCCGCCGGAATAGTTCGATCGGACTTCTGCTAGATGCATCCGAGCACCAGCCAATTCTTGGGCCTTGAGTGCGGCACGACTGCTCAAGAAAGCCACATCTGCCCGATTTGCCCGCAATGCTTCCACTGCTGCGGTCTCATCAGCCACAATTGCTTCTACAGGCTGTTGCAACTCATTACTGAGAAAAGCTGTAAATGCTTTGGCTTTAGTTTGCAAATTTGTGCTGTCAGATCTACTGGGAAACACGATTCTGAGGGGTTTAACTTCTTCTTGGGCGATCGCTGGGGATCCGCCAAGTATGTTGGATATAGGTGTGTTGACGGCGATCGCCAAACTACCCAAAACAGTCGCTGCAAGACCAATCCCGAATTTAATCTGCTTGTTCATTTATCACTCCTAGTTACTCGATCTGCGCCAAAATTTATTGAAATCTTATCGCAACATCTATCATAAAAGATTTGATAATATTTAGCAATAGTGACCTTGGTAAATCCACCAATTAGTAAATCTAATTCGCCCAATCGCCAAGAAACTACTTATCATAAGAGCTGGATGGTAAAAATCACCCCCCTTACTCAGCACCAATCGTTGGTGAAACCTACCGTAGGTAATCGTCAAATAACTCACTACTCTTGATGGAAGCTTTTAGCCCTACCCCACCGGATTGGACAGAAATGGCAACTCATGCCCATGAATTCTGTTGCCCTAGCTGTCGATCTGGATCGATCGAAGCTACCACCGCCTGGATTAATCGTCGATCGCCAGTATTAGTAGACAATCGCAAACGCAAATGGCAAGAATTTTATCATTGTCACTGCGGCAAAGTCTGGTGGGCATGGAGTAACGATCGCCATCCAAATCAATTTGCCGATCGGACTAAATCCACTGACGAGAACGATCTCGATTATGATAGCTTCTTCGGTTATTTCTGAGGGGTGAGGGGTCAGGGGGGTGATTTTTACCATCCAGCTCTTATGATAAGTAGTTTCTTGGCGATTGGGCGAATTA
>JANMEL010000208.1:0-4356 GCA_031376885.1 Chamaesiphon sp. OTE_70b_metabat_96
CCCTATTCCCTATTCCCTATTCCCTATTCCCTATTCCCTATTCCCTATTCCCTATCCCCTATCCCCTATTCCCTATTCCCTATTCCCTACTCCCCTACTCCCCTACTCCCCACTCTGTCCCCAAGAATGCTAGGATCGCACATAGCAAGAGAAGAAGTGAAAAAATAAGGATAACCGAATGACAGAGATAAATAAGTCAATATCCTTTGATGGGCGGGATATTCGGCTTAAAGTCGGCGTATTCGCACCCCAAGCTGGTGGTTGCGTCTTAATCGAATCGGGGGATACCAGCGTTTTAGTGACTGCAACCCGTGCCAAAGGACGAGACGGAATTGATTTCCTTCCTTTGTTGGTAGACTATGAAGAACGGATTTATGCGGCTGGGCGAATTCCTGGTGGCTTCCTCCGTCGAGAAGGAAGAGCACCAGAGAAAGTAACATTGATTAGTCGATTGATCGATCGACCGATGCGTCCATTATTCCCCGACTGGTTGCGGGATGATATCCAAATCGTGGCGACAACCATGTCACTCGATGAATTAGTACCGCCAGATGTTCTGGCTGTAACTGGGGCTTCGATCGCTACCCTCCTGGCTAGTATCCCATTCTACGGGCCGATGGCCGCCGTCAGAGTAGGTTTGGTCGGCGATGACTTCATTATCAATCCTACCTATCGAGAAATTCAAGTCGGCGACTTGGATCTAGTCGTCGCTGGTTCACCCGATGGTGTGATCATGGTCGAAGCAGGAGCCAATCAGCTCCCCGAACAAGATATCATCGAAGCGATCGACTTTGGCTACGAAGCAGTAAGAGAGCTAATTACCGCTCAACGCGAACTCATCGCCGAACTCGGCATCGAAATCGTCCATGTAGACAAACCTACCGTCGATTCTAGCCTCGAAAACTTCATCGAAAATCGGGCTACCGAGAGCATCAAAGTCATTCTCGGTAAATACGAGCCAGACAAAAAAATCCGCGACGGCGAACTAGATCTAGTCAAAGCCAAAGTAGTCGAAGAAATCGCCACTTTAGCAGAAACCGACCCGATCCAAGTCGCCGCAGCTAGCGATAGCCGCGCCGTCAGCACCCTGTTCAAAAGCGTCACCAAAAAAATGATGCGTCAACAGGTAATCGAAACTGGACGACGTGTAGACGGACGCACCCTCGACCAAGTTCGGCCGATCTCTTGCGCTGTAGGCGTTCTACCCCGCCGCGTTCACGGTACAGGGCTATTCAATCGGGGACTCACGCAAGTCCTCTCCTGCTGTACTCTGGGTACCCCTGGCGACGCTCAAGATCTAGGTGACGATCTCAATCCTGAAAATACCAAACGGTATATTCATCACTACAATTTCCCCCCTTATTCTGTCGCCGAAACCCGCCCCATGCGCGGCCCAGGACGGCGGGAGATCGGGCATGGTGCCCTTGCAGAGCGGGCACTAGTCCCCGTACTACCAAACAAGGAAGACTTCCCCTATGTACTGCGGATCGTCTCTGAAGTACTATCATCCAACGGTTCGACTTCGATGGGTTCGGTATGTGGTTCGACGTTAGCACTAATGGATGCAGGCGTACCGATTACCAAGCCTGTCAGTGGTGCGGCAATGGGATTGATCAAAGAAGGCGATGAAGTTCGCATTTTGACGGATATTCAGGGCATTGAAGACTTCTTGGGCGATATGGATTTCAAGGTTGCGGGTACCGATACTGGCATCACCGCCTTGCAAATGGACATGAAAATCACTGGTTTATCCATGGAAACCATCGCTGAAGCCATTAACAAAGCTCGCCCAGCTCGTCTACACATTTTGGAAAAAATGTTGGCAGCTCTCCCCGAATCCCGCACCGAACTTTCACCTTTTGCACCGCGATTACTCACCTTCAAAATCGATCCAGAATTGATTGGTTTGGTAATCGGCCCTGGTGGTAAGACAATTAAGGGGATTACAGAGGAAACGGGTGCCAAAATCGATATCGATGATGATGGTACTGTGACTGTCTCAGCGATCGATAATGATAAAGCTAAACGTGCAATCCAAATCGTCCAAGGCTTAACCCGCCGTCTGAACGAGGGCGATGTCTATCTTGGCAAAGTAACCAGAATTATTCCGATCGGGGCCTTCGTGGAGCTGCTACCAGGCAAAGAGGGGATGATTCACATCTCCCAACTCGCCGACTATCGCGTTGGTAAGGTCGAAGATGAAGTAGGGGTAGGTGACGAGGTGATCGTCAAGGTTCGAGAAATCGACAATAAAGGGCGAGTCAATCTCACCCGCTTGGGCATTCATCCCGATGAAGCCGCCGCCGCCAGAAAAGGCTAATCTCTAGCTAATTATTAATTTCCTCAGCCCAACAACTCAGCCATAACGCTGGTGTTGGGTTTTTGGTATTTACTCGATCCAAAAACTCCGACGGTAATATGATAATCGATCGAGAAAATACTCAAGATTCTCGATCTATTCTGAGGAAAAGCTTTTGCGAAAGCAGACGCTACGCGAACGCCAACGAATATTTGATATGATAGACAAATGACTAAAGTAAAGTATCTGATATGATTACTAAATTAGAAGTTCAGTCAGCAATCGAGCAATTGCCAAAAGCCGAAATTCGCGATCTATCAAAGTGGCTGCAAGAATATCTCGACGAAGAGTGGGATCGACAGATTGAAGTAGATTTCGGATCAGGTAAACTCGATCGTCTAATCGCCAAAGCAGAATCAGATATTGCCAATAATAACGTGAGGAATCTAGATGAAGTCCTTGACAACCTCTGACTTTTGGCAAGCATATAAAGAATTGTCACCAGCTATGAAAAGGCGGGCAAAGAAAGCTTATAAGCTGTGGCAAGAAAATTCACTTCATCCCTCTTTGCATTTTAAGAAAGTTGGTAAGAAGCTTTGGTCTGTTCGGATTAGTAGTGGATGTCGTGCATTAGCACTGAAAGAAGGTGACGATTATTATTGGATTTGGATTGGCGAGCATGACGAATATGAGAGTTTTTTGAATTAATTAGTTCGATCTCGATCCTCGTCGTTTGTAGCGTAGGTGAAATCTAATCAATTTCGATCGGATCTAGAGTAGGGGGAATTTATGATAAGAACATGCTCTGAATTCGGGGATCTAACCCAACAATTCAGCCATAATGCTGGTGTTGGATTTTTGGTATTTACTCGATCGATCTAAAATTGTTAAACTACCACTAATATTTTCTAATTTTGGTATGAATATTTCCAAGTCTATCATCACGGCGATCGCCTGTGGATCGATCGCTATTTGTAGCAACTCCTCGCCAGCTCTAGCCCAAAGTGGAGAAACTTGTCGAGTCACAGATCCTACAGGCTCTCTTTTAAATATTCGTTTGACACCTAATGGTAAAATCATCGCTAAAATTAGAAATCGAACGACTGTCTATCCTCAGTCATATGCCAGAGCTGATAATGGCAAAACTTGGGCACTAATTAGTATGAAAAGAAATGGTAATCAGGTAGTCTTGGGATGGGTACTAAGGGAATTTGTTAGTTGTTATTAATTTAGAGGTTTAGAAACGGTGCCCTTTAGCTGTGATTATACAATTCAGTTTCGAGATACCGATGCGGCGGGAGTAGTTTACTTTGCTAATATTATCTCGATCTGTCATATTGGCTATGAAGCATCATTACTTCGATCGGGCATCGATCTAAAATCCTTTGTTACTAATTCTGAATTTGCGGTGCCGATTACCCATGTATCAGCGGATTTTTTTAAACCGTTGTTTTGTGGCGATCGCATTACCATTCAATTAACCACATCTTCAATCGATCGTTGTAAATTTGAGATCGCATATCAAATTCGATCGACTGAAGATCTAGCCTTATCCGCCACCGCCATCACCAAGCACGTAGTCATAAATCCCTTGACTAGAAAACGCCAGGAGCTACCAAAAATCCTGTCTGATTGGCTGACAGAATGGAATTAACAATCGATCGTAATTAATGCAGTGAATTAGCTCAACTAAATAATCGTCTGACATCGATCTCAATATCGGGGAAAGATAAAGGTGAAATATTACCCTCAGCTAATCTAGTTTCAGTTTCATAACCAGTAATATTTGCTCCACGAAATACGATTAATTCTGCTACTTGTAAATTTACGATCCAGTATTCGAGAATTCCGGCTTGAGCATAAATTTTCTGCTTAATATTCAGATCTTTAGCGAGAGTAGTATCTGCATATTCAACCAACAAATATATATCTGCTGGATAAGGATGGTGGTCTAAATAACGACTAGGTGAAGGTATTATAGCAACCGCCAGGGCGGTTAGGACAGATGCAAACGCTTCCGCTCTGGCGGAGGCTACGCCAACAAACCATTATTGCGT